>NZ_JBWKZE010000020.1:0-119099 GCF_059424205.1 Pseudomonas sp. GW456-12-1-14-TSB6 | reverse complement strand
CCTCACCCCAGCCCTCTCCCCCAGGGGGGCGAGGGGGAAAGGGAGCCGATCTCGGTGCTTTTCAAACCTGAGTTCGACTCGATTTTTCAGGTCGATGTACCTCGAAAGAACAACTCGGTCAGCTCCCTCTCCCTCCGGGAGAGGGCTGGGGTGAGGGCTGGTTTTCGAAGTGAAAATACACACTCACCAACACCGCAAAAAAAATGCCCGCTCTTCAGCGGGCATTTTGTTCAGCCAATTACTGGGCCGTGAACTTGGTATAGCTGTTGATCAGGTTGCGGTAGTTAGGCAGACGCTGCGACAGCAGATTCGCCAGGCCTTCCATGTCGTTGCGCCAGTCGACTTGCAGCTCACAAGCCACAGCGAACCAGTTCAGCAGGTGTGCACCGGCAGCCGACATGCGCGCCCACGCCGCTTGTTGCACGGTGGTGTTGAAGGTGCCGGAAGCGTCGGTGACCACGAACACTTCAAAACCTTCAGCGATGGCCGACAGGGTCGGGAACGCCACGCACACGTCAGTCACCACACCGGCGATGATCAGTTGCTTGCGGCCGGTAGCCTTGATGGCCTTGACGAAGTCTTCGTTGTCCCAGGCGTTGATCTGGCCAGGGCGGGCAATGAACGGCGCGTCCGGGAATTGCTCTTTCAGCTCAGGCACGATCGGGCCGTTCGGGCCGGAATCGAAGCTGGTGGTGAGGATGGTCGGCAGGTTGAAGAATTTGGCGATGTCGCCCAGTGCCAGCACGTTGTTCTTGAACTCGTTCGGCGAGAAATCCTGTACCAGCGAGATCAGACCGGTCTGGTGGTCGACCAACAGCACAACGGCATCGTCTTTGTTCAGGCGGCTGTAAGGAACGTTGCTCATGTGAAACTCCTCGATGGATGGTTGTTGCGGGGAGCGCCGCTCACACAGAGCGGCGCTTTTTCAAAAGGATCAGAACGCGAAGCAGGAGCAGCCGAACGCGCCCCAGAAACCGGCGAAATCGCTGACCGGCGCATTCGACATCCGCGCTTTTTCGTGGCTGTGGGTATGCACTGCGCACGGGCCGCTGCACTGGTGCACCTGGGCCTGCAATGGCGAATTCGGGCGCCAGTGGCCCGGGACTTTCACCACCGGCGACCAGTCCGGCAGCACCGGCAGCGAACGTGGGCCGAGGTCTTCGAAGTCGCCGGCGGCGTACACGATCTTGCCGCCAACCACGGTCAGCACCGACTCGATCCACTTGATCGCTTCTTCCTCGACACTGAAGAAGTCCGCGCTCAGCGCTGCCAGGTCCGCCAGTTGCCCGACCTTGATCTGGCCTTTCTTGCCCTGCTCGGACGAGAACCAGGCGCTGCCATGGGTGAACAGTTCCAGCGCGGTGCTGCGTGGCAATCCTTCTTCGTACAGCGCCAGACCGCCAACGGTACGACCGCTGACCATCCAGTACAGCGAAGTCCACGGGTTGTAGCTCGACACGCGAGTGGCATCGGTGCCCGCGCCGACCGGCACGCCTTCGGCAAGCATGCGCTTGATTGGCGGGGTGGCTTCGGCGGCTTGTTTGCCGTAACGGTCAACGAAGTATTCGCCCTGGAACGCCATGCGATCCTGAATCGCGATGCCGCCGCCCAGTGCCCTCACCCGCTCGATGTTCTGCGGGGTGATGGTTTCGGCGTGATCGAAGAACCACGGCAGGCCGTTGAACGGAATGTCGCGGTTGACCTTCTCGAACACATCCAGCATGCGGCTGATCGATTCGTTGTAAGTGGCGTGCAGACGGAACGGCCAGCGCTGCTCGACCAGGTGGCGCACCACCGGCTCCAATTCCTGTTCCATGGTCTGCGGCAGGTCCGGGCGCGGTTCGAGGAAGTCTTCGAAGTCCGCTGCCGAGAACACCAGCATTTCCCCGGCGCCGTTGTGGCGCAGGAAGTCATCGCCCTGATGCAACTTGACGCTGCCAGTCCAGTTCTGGAAATCGGTCAGCTCTTCTTTCGGTTTCTGAGTGAACAGGTTGTAGGCGATGCGCACGGTCAACTGGTCGTCCTTGGCCAGTTGTTCGATCACCTGATAATCGTCCGGGTAGTTCTGGAAACCGCCGCCGGCATCGATGGCGCTGGTCAGGCCGAGGCGATTGAGTTCGCGCATGAACTGGCGGGTCGAGTTGACCTGATATTCCAGCGGCAGCTTCGGCCCCTTGGCCAGCGTCGAGTACAGAATCATCGCGTTCGGCCGCGCCACCAGCATGCCGGTCGGGTTGCCGTTGGCATCGCGCACGATCTCGCCGCCCGGCGGGTTCGGCGTGTCGCGGGTGTAGCCGGCCACGCGCAACGCGGCGCGGTTGAGCAACGCACGGTCATACAGGTGCAGGATGAACACCGGGGTGTCCGGCGCCGCCTGGTTGATTTCTTCGAGGGTCGGCATGCGTTTTTCGGCGAACTGGAATTCGTTCCAGCCACCGACCACGCGCACCCATTGCGGAGTCGGCGTGCGGTCGGCCTGATCCTTGAGCATGCGCAGCGCATCGGCGAGCGACGGCACGCCTTCCCAGCGCAGTTCGAGGTTGTAGTTCAAGCCGCCACGGATCAGGTGCAAGTGCGAGTCGTTGAGACCGGGAATCACGCAGCGGCCCTTGAGGTCGACCACTTGAGTGCCGGCGCCCTTGAGGGCCATCGCCTCGGCATCGTTACCGACGGCGACGAAACGACCGTCCTTGATCGCCACGGCACTGGCGAGGGGTTTTTCGCGGTCTACCGTATGAAATTGGCCATTGAACAGAATCAGATCGGCGTTCATCGCAGTTCCTTCGAGATAAGTGAAACGGAGCCCGGACCCGCCGCTTCAGCGCGGCGGATTGGCATTGGATTCGAGGTGTTTGTGTGACTGACCGGCTTCCAGCCACGGCGCGAACAGACGGGTCACGGGCGGCATGAACACGTAGACCACCGACACCACGATGGTCAGGGTGATCAGGAACGTCGCGACCACGTAGTTGGAGAGAAAGGCATTGAGTTGCAGCAGTGGCCCCCAGATCAGCGGCACCAGCAAGGTGTGCGGCAGGATCACCAGCAGCGTCACTACAGCCTGCTTCCAGCGCGGTGGCGGTGAGCCGGCCTCGGCCGTCGGCGTGAACCAGAATTCGCTGGCCGTATTGACTTCGGTCTGGTCGCCGTCGGCGAGCATCGGCGCGGCTTCGTCGATCAGTTTCTGACGCTGCGGCGAATCGAGCCAGCGCTGCATCGCCTCGGTCGAGCAATAACGCAGCACGCAGGTGAACAGTGCGAGCCCGCCCTGCTGGCTGCGCATCACGTCCACGCCCAAGTGCCCTTCTTCGCGCCCCGCCACGCTGACAATGTTGCGCAGCCAGGCTTCGTAAGGCTGCTCGAAACCGGCCTTGACCCGGTGCTTGACGATCAGCGTCACGGTTTCTTCGGGTCCCGGTTTTTTCAGGGTCTGGGCATCAGGCATAACGGAGTACTCCGGGCAAACGAACATTGAGCGCCAGCCGTCCGGGCCCGGCGATCAGAACAGTGGTGAAGAGGATCAACAGCAACCAGCCGAACTGCCCTTCGGCCACACTCCATTGCGGATGCACAAGCAGCAGCGCCACCAGCAGCACAAAGAGAATAGGCAAGCACGCCAGACGCGCCAGCACCCCGGCGACAATCAGCAGCGGACAGAGGACTTCGGCGAAGATCGCCAGAATCAAAGTGAGATGGGCCCCGAGGTGAAACGGATCTTCGATCTGTTGCAGCTGCGCGGTGAAGTCCAGCAGCTTGGGCAAGCCGTGGACGAACAGCAGAAACAATCCGCCGGCGACCCGCAGAAACAGCAGGCCGAGATCTTGCGCCTGGTCATTGCGTTGTACAGCGTTCATGGGCCCACCCTTGATCAATCATTGCAGGCCATGGTGCAACGATTGATCGGGGGGAAATTGGATGGGTGTGCTCTCTTTTTTGAGAGCACCGTCGGTCGTTCCCACGCTCTGCGTGGGAATGCCTCAATGGACGCTCTGCGTCCGCTCTTTGGGACGCGGAGCGTCCCGGGCTGCATTCCCACGCGGAGCGTGGGAACGATCAGGTGAGCAGTCGATCAAGCTACAGCGGGCGCCTCAGCCTTCAGTTCCAGATTATCCAGCACTCGATTCACCGCCAGCTCCCCCAACATGATCAACTGCGCAATCCCCAACAGCACATGCCGCTGCGTGCCGTCCACCAGCCCGGCGAAGTCATTGGCCATGACCTTGGCCGAGGTCAAGGTTTCGCAGGCGTCGGCCAGCAGTTCTTCGCTGTCGATGCCGGGAGCGATGAGGTAGCGGGCGTTGGGTTTGAGCAGCGGTTTTCGGGGGAGGAGCGGATTCAGATAGTGATCGAGGGCGTGCTCGGCGGCTTCGTGGAATTTCTTGGAATCGAGGGTTTCGTAGGGCGAGGTGGGGTCGGTTTCAGGCGGGTTTGGCGTTGGTTTGATCATGGATAAAGCCTCTAGAGTAGTGGAGGCGCCACGCTTCGCTGCTAAACGAAAGAGGTGGCGGCCGTACGCGGGTTAGCAGACCAGGACTCTAGAACCCGGCGCACCGAAGTGCCCCACGCAAAGCCGCCATAACGTGAACGGACAGGCGTGAGCCTGATCACGAACGAACGGCATTGTGCGTCTAGAGTAGATCCGGGCTGCTAAACCCGATCGCTGTTTTTCAGCGACCGGCAAACAATAGAACCCGTCCCAGAGGCGCACAAGCCGGCGGATTCTGGCGTACACGTAGGCAAAGGCGCAAGGCGTTGTGGCTTACCGGAAGTAACGCTAAACACCTTTCAACAACGCGCTAAACCGCCGGAATATCCAGCGTCACCGACATGAACTGACTGATCCGCGAACGCAGCCATTTCTCCGCCGGATCGTTGTCATGCACCCCGCTCCACGCCATCGACAGTTGCGCCGCATCAATCGGGAACGGCGGATCTTCAGCCCGCAACGCACACCCTTCGACCAATGCACACGCCGCGTAATCCGGCACGGTCGCGATCATCTCGGTGCCGGCCAGCAGCGCGCGCAGGCCGCTGAACTGCGGCACACCGAGCACCACCCGGCGGCTGCGACCGACCTTGGCCAGGTCCATGTCGATGTTGCCGCTCAGGTCTCCGGAGAACGACACCATCGCGTGCGGGCGCTCGCAATACTCGTCAAGCGTCAGCGGGCCCGGACGATTGTCGCCACGCAGGACCTTGCAGGGAATATCGCGCAGTTTCTTGCGCTTGGCGTTGGCCGGCAGATCGGTGGTGTAGCTCACGCCGACAGAAATTTCTCCCGATGCCAGCAACCCCGGCATCAGCAGGTAATTGGCGCGACGTACCACCACGACAATCCCCGGCGCTTCTTCCTGCAACTGGCGCAGCAACGGCGGGAACAGACCGAATTCGGCATCGTCCGACAAGCCGATGCGAAACACGTCACAACTGGTCGCCGGATCGAATTCCTTGGCCCGGCTGACCGCGCCAGAAATCACGTCCATCGCCGGTTGCAGTTCCTGGAGAATCGCCAGCGCCCGCGCCGTCGGCTCCATGCCCCGGCCATTGCGCAGCAACAGCGGATCATCGAACAGATCGCGCAGACGCCCCAGCGCGGCGCTCACCGCAGGCTGCCCCATGAACAGTTTTTCGGCGACGCGGGTCAGGTTCTTTTCGAACATCAGCGCTTCGAAAATCACCAGCAGGTTCATGTCGACGCGGCGCAGATCGTTACGGTTCATGGGGCACGTTTTCCTTGTTTGAGCCTGACGTGGGAGCTGCGCACTTTACTCGATCAGCGGCACTTTGGCCGCGCGTTTGTAGGGGCCGTATTCGACCGGTACCCACTGGAAGTGCTTGTCGACTGCCGTGATGTGGCCGATGCCCGGGAACGGTAAGTGCGCAGCCGTGACCCAGGTCTTGCTGGCCGCCGCTGCACTGAACACGGCGTTGCGACTCTTGATCGTTTGCTGACCGTTGACGTCGAAGCGGATCGACACCTCTGGATGATCGAACTGCACCGCCAGGTTGTGCACCAGGTCACCCATGAACACGATGCTCTGGTTCTGCGAAGTGAAGCGGTAGGTGGTGCTGCCCGGCGTGTGCCCGGCTTCCAGTGTGGCTTCGACCACACCCGGCAAAGGCGACTGGCCCTCTGCGAACGTCTTGAAGCGCCCGGCCGCCACGTAAGGCGCAGTGGAATCCTGGGCGATCTTGAAAAACTCCCGGGCACCGGCCGGCGCCTTGGCCTCGGCCTGCGGATCGAGCCAGTAATCGGCTTCGGCCTTGGCTGCATAAACCGTGGCATTGGCAAAGATCGGCCGTTGCTGACCGTCGACCAGCCCACAGACGTGATCCAGGTGCAGGTGCGTCAGCAGAATCGCGTCGACCTGCTCAGGCTTGTAACCCGCTGCCTGCATGTTCGCCGAGAGCTGGCCGGCAGTGGCGCCGATGCACTGACCCGCGCCGGTATCCACCAGAATCAATTGTTTGCCGGTGTTGACCAGGAACGCATTGAACGCAGTCTGCACGCCCGGCGTTTCAATCGAGCGCCGGGCCAGCAGCGCGCGAATCTGGCCCTGACTCATGCCCTGCAGCAGCTTCGGCGACAAATCGTTGTAGCCGTCGAACAGCGCCGTCACCTCGTAATCGCCCAGCGCCAGCCGGAAATAACCCGGCGCCTGCGTGCCGACCTGCGGTGCCTGCGCCATGGCGCTGGACATCACACCGACCACCGCCATGCCGATTACGCCGTTGAACAAACCTTTCATATGCATCCTCTCGCCCGAGCCCGATTCTGCGGCCCCTTATGGCCCGCCCCCAATCTTCGCCATCCTGCCCGGTTCCCCTCATGGCGACTTGCAACGGTGTGCTGAGTTGCAGCCGACGGTGGAATTAACAACGTTTAACTCGTCAGCACTCGCCCTTCACCAAACAATGAATCCCTCTGCGCAGCGTTGTTTTTTTGACCTGAGGGAAAGCGCTGACCGTGCGTTCCCCCCCGACACGGACCTAGGCCATGGCTCACTTACAGCAAACCGTCGCCCTCGCCCCTGCCAGCGAACACCGCAAATCCAGCACCGGCGGCCTCAGCCCGCAACGGGAACGCCTGGTGAAACAACTGATCCTCGAACGCCTCGGCGACAGCCTTGAAGTCACCGAACTGGCCAGCGCCTGCTCACTGTCACGCAGTCATTTTTCCCGGGCGTTCAAATGCAGTACCGGGTACTCGCCGCAAGACTGGATCCGAACCCAGCGCATTGCCCGTGCCAAGCTGTTGATCCAGCAGACCAACCACAGCCTCACGCAGATCAGCCTGGAATGCGGCTTCTGCGATCAGGCGCACTTCTGCCACATCTTCACCCGCAGCGAAGGGATCAATCCGTTTGCGTGGCGTTGTCAGGTCATGAAAAACCGCTGAGGCGGTTTCATCCGCGAGCCATCCGCTGCGCCAGTCGCGCCACCCGCTCGCCCAGGTGCGCGGCGGTTTGTTGGTCTTCCAGCGGCGGTGCGTGTTCGGGCGGTTGTTCGACACTGGATTGGGACATCGCACCGAGGGAGCTGCCGAGGCGATTCAATTGACCGTCGAAAACACCTTGGCACGCACGCGCCGGCAACAGATCGAGCCCGACCCAGATCATCGAATGCTGGGCCGCAAACACCGCCATTTGCAGCAGGGTATTGAGCTTGTCGCCGCACAGGCTGCCGGAATTGGTGAAGCCCGCCGCGAGTTTGTCGCGCCACGGCCGGGCGAGATAGAACGGGGCCGTGGCCTCCATGAATTGCTTGAACGCCGCCGACGCGCTGCCCATGTAGGTCGGTGCGCCGAAAATGATGGCGTCGGCGCGGTGCAAGTCATCCCAGTGGGCTTCCACGTCTTCCACGGCCAGCAACAGGCAGGTGCTGCCCAAGTGGCGTTCCACACCTTGGGCCACAGCCTGGGCAATGACGCGGGTATGCCCGTAGCCACTGTGATAGACCACCACCACCTTGCTCATCGCAGCGTCCTCCGGACGTATGCATTCCATTGCCCCGCAGTTTTGGCTCTGAAGCCGGCACGGACGAGTTAATCGTTGTTAATTCTCCCCGGCTGTCGGGTCAGCGGGCACGGTTTCCACCCTTTAAATACAGTGGTGACGGCACTGGAGGCCGAGCGATTCCCGGACGCGCGCCCAACGTGCACATTGCGCTGGCGCCAAATCCTGAGGAATATGCCCGGATACTGCGGTTCAGACGGCTTGCGTGCCCCTCAAGTCGCCATCCGCCCTGCCCGTCACGGACTCTTCACCGAGGCGGACCAGGATCATAAAAAACGTCGAAGGAGTGAGCGGTTGAGTTTTTCCCCGAATCAGGCCATCGGTTTCGGCCCCTATCGGATCCACCCCGGCCAGCGGCTGGTGCTTGAAGGCGACCAGCCTTTGCGCCTGGGCCGCCGCGCCATGGACATTCTGCTGATCCTGCTGGCCAACGCCGGCGAGGTCGTGAGCAAGCAGCAGTTGATCGCCGGGGTCTGGCCGGACAGCGTGGTGGAAGACATCAACCTGCGGGTGCACATGGCCGCACTGCGCAAGGCCCTCGGTGACGGTCAGGCCGGTCAGCGCTACATCGTCACCGTGGCGCAGCGTGGTTACAGTTTCGTCGCGCCGGTCGTGTTGCAATCGATTGAACAACGCCCTGCCGCCGCCAACCTCGGCCGGCATAACCTGCCATTGCGGCGCACGCGGATGATCGGGCGCCAGTCGGTGATCGACAGCCTGATGACGCAACTGCCGCGCCAGCGCTGCATCACCTTGGTCGGCCCCGGCGGCATCGGCAAGACCACCGTGGCCCTGCGTGTCGCCGAACAATTGATCGGCCGTTATCGCGACGGTATTCGGCTGCTGGACCTGGCACCGCTCAACGATCCGGGCTCGATCTGCTCACACCTCGCCGCCCTGCTGGACCTTTCGCTGCATGACAGCGAGCCGATGGCCTGCCTGATCAACAGCCTGCGCGAGCGGCAGATGCTGCTGGTGATCGATAACTGCGAGCACTTGATCGACGCTGTGGCGTTGCTGAGTGAAAGCATTCTGCGTGGCGCGCCGCAGGTGCACATTCTGGCCACCAGCCGCGAAAGTCTGCGCGCCGAGGGCGAGTATGTGCAGCGCCTGGAATCTCTCGATTGCCCGCCACCGATTGCAGTGCTCGACCGCGATCAGGCGATGGGGTTTTCTGCGTTGCAGTTGTTCGTCGAGCGGGCGATGGCGGCCCACGAACACTTTGAGCCGGGCAACGCCGACCTGCCCTTGATCATCGAAATCTGTCGGCGGCTGGACGGCATCCCGCTGGCACTGGAACTGGCCGCGGCGCAGGTTGCAGGTCTTGGGCTGGAGGGTTTGCTGAGTCAGCTCCAGGGGCGTTTGCCGGCTGGCAACCAGACTCGCCTCGGTCGGCATGAAACCCTGCGCGCTACGCTGGACTGGAGTTTCAATCTGCTCAACGCCTGCGAACAGACCGGCCTGCGCCGACTGGGTGTATTCCGTGGCGCGTTCACGCTGGAGTCTGCGGCGGCGGTTATCGTCGGTCAGCACATCGAGTCGAACGAAGTGTTCGCCTCGATCACGCAACTGGTCGCCAAGTCGCTGCTCAACGTCGAGGTCGGTGATGAGGAAGTGTTTTATCGCCTGCTCGACACTACTCGTCGCTATGCATTGGAAAAACTCGACCAGGCCGCCGAGCTCGGCGAAACCCGCGAGCGTCATGCCGAACGCAGCCTGGCGCTGATGTATCAGGCCCAGGCCGATTGGGAGAACACGGCGACTGAAGTCTGGATCGAGCGTTACGCCCGGGGCCTTGAAGACCTGCGCGCGGCGCTTGAATGGACGCTGAATGACCAAGGCTCGCGCGCGCTCGGCGTACGTCTGACGGCGACCTCGGCACCGTTGTGGCAGGAACTGTCCCTGCTCAAGGAGTACGGCGTTCATGTGCGCCGGGCACTGGCGTTGCTGGCGTCATCCGACAAGCCCTGCCCGCGACTGGAAATCGCCTTGAAACTGGCCCTCGGCAGCGCCTGCTACCACACCTGGGGCGGCACGCCGGAAACCATCGAAGCCTTCGTCAGTGCGCGGTTGCTGGCGCAACGGCACGACGACATGGCCGGCCAATTGCGCGCGGTGTCGGGGCACATGGCGGTCAATCTCAGTTGCGGGCATTACCAGATGGCGCTGGAGCAGAGCGAGCAATTCGAAAGCCTCGGCGTGCACGGCGATGCGCAGTTGTCCTTGAGTACCCATCGCTTGCGGGTGCTCGCGCTGCATTACGCCGGCGATCAGCATCAGGCGCGAATCCATGCCGAACAGGTCATTCAGCGCATGGCCCACAGCGGCCACCTCAACCGCTTCACTCACGGTTTCGGCGTGCAATACGACCAGAGCGTCGCCTCGCTGACCGTCCTCGCCCGGGTGTTGTGGTTGCAAGGTTTTCCCGAGCAGGCCTGGCGCACGGCGCGGCAGGCACTGGACATCGCGGTGCAGATCAACCACGGCACTTCGATCTGCTACACCCTGGCACTCGCCTCGTGCCTGATCGCCCATTACAACGGCGACGTACAAAACGCCCGCGCGTTGCTGCAACTGCTGCTCGAACAGGCGCAGAAGCATTCGGTGCTGCTGTTCTATACGTGGGCGCGACACTATGCGCAGGTGATCGATGCTGACAAGGCCCCCGCCATCCCGCCCGCCGACAGCGGTCTGGTCAGGGAAATCATGGTCACGCTGGATCCGGGTTTCGTTGATGATGCGTTGCTCGAACGAGCACAAAGCGGCGCGGCCGGCTGGAGTACTGCGGAGATTTTGCGGGCCCGGGCCGAGCGGTTGCTGGCGGCTGATTCGCCCTGTCATCACACGGCCGAAAGCGCCTTGCAGCAATCCCTTGAGATAGCACGGACACAAGGAGCCCTGGCCTGGGAACTGCGCAGCGCAACGTCGCTGGCTCAGTTGTGGCAGCGCCAGTCGCGTTATCACGAGGCGCTAGAATTGCTGACTCCGATCTACCAGCGCTTCACCGAAGGTTATGCCACCCCGGACTTGCGCAAGGTACGTCTACTGCTCGACGAACTGCGCGCTCAGTCGGCCGCTTGAGGCCGGCCGGGTGCGGCCCAGGTAACGCGTGTGTCGACGCTCGACATCATTCAGCTCGCCGCACTGCTCCAGCCGTTCACGGGCATAGCGGCGCGTGGTGTTGAGCATTCGATAGCGCAGCGTTCCGCTGGATCGGTCCGTTGTCAGTAACGATTTGACCGCCAACTGCTCAACCACGGCCACCAGCCTCGAGGGTGGCAGTTGCGCGCAACTGATCACGCCGATAGCGGCGTCCAGGGTGAATGCCATCTTGAACACCGACAAGCGTTGCAGCACGCGTTGTTCCTGCTCGCTCAAGCGCTGATAGCTCCAGTCCAGCGCGGCCTTCATCGACTGATGGCGTGGCACGGCGGTGCGGCGACCGTGACTCAGCACTTGCAGACCTTGATCCAGTTGCGTCTGAAGGCCGACCAGCGCCAAGGCATCGATCTGTGCCGCTGCCAGTTCGATCGCCAACGGCAGACCATCGAGCCGCCGACAGATATCGCGCACCGTTTCCAGATCCTGTTCACGCAGACTGAAGCCGTGTTGACGGGCGCGGGCACGACTGACAAACAGCTGCACCGCCGAATAGCCCATGACCTCGGCGACACTGTTGAGGGCCGAAGCTTTGGGAAGAGTCAGTGGCGGCAGCGGCTGGAGGACTTCCAGACCGAGACGCAACGGTTCGCGGCTGGTGGCCAGGATCGACAGACGGGGCGCGGCGTCGAGGAGTTTTTGCACCAGGTTCCGGCAGGCTTCGTGCAGATGCTCGCAGTTGTCCAGCACCAGCAAGGCGTGACGCGCTGCGAGGGTGGGGAAATCAGTGTCGAGGGTTTTCAGCAGGTGATCGAGGAGCGGGATGTCATCGCCGACCAGCGACAGATCCACCTGCCACACGCCGTCACGAAAATGCTGCAGCAGCAGTTCCGCTGCGCGTAACGCCACGGTGCTCTTGCCGACGCCGGCAGGCCCCGTCACCGTCATGAGCCGGGACAGCGGCAGTTGCCGCACCAGACCACCGACCAGTGAATCGCGCCCGGTGACCGGCGTCAGTCGTGCGGGCAAATTGTGTTGGGGCGCTTGCAGGTTTTCGAACACCACGTGGGCGGCGCTGTCGCCCTGCACCGGTGCCACGAAGCTGTACCCGCGTTGCGGCACATTGACGATGTAGCGCTGGCCTTTTTCGCCGTCGCCAAGGGCCCGGCGCAGCGCGGCGATGTGCACCCGCAGGTTGATCTCCTCGACCACCGAGGTCGGCCACACCAGCGCGATCAATTGCTCTTTGCTGACCACCTGGCCGGCGCGCTCGACCAGCACTTGCAGAATGTCCAGCGCACGCCCGCCCATGCGCAATTGCCGATCCCCTTCGAGGATCAGCCGCTGGCGCAAATGGAACGCGTACGGCCCGAAGCGCAGGACCGACGCCGAGTTCAATTCGTTGAGGCTGTTCATGTCCGCTATCTTCGCAGGCCTCGATGACGGTACAACCACCACGCGGGGTCCAGCACGGACATCCGGATGCCCGGAACGGACAGAACCGCTCTAGCTGAACTGTTCGCGATATTGCGTGGGGGTCAGCCCGAGCTTTTCGCCGAACAGAAACCGCATGTGCCGCACACTGCCGAAACCGCTTTTGTAGGCCACGGTTTTCAGCGGCAGATCGCTGGTTTCCAGCAGATTTCGCGCGCAATCGATACGTGCACTTTGCAGGAATTCCATGGGTGTCATGTTGACCTCGCGGGCGAATACCCGAGCGAAGTGTCGTGCACTCATGTTCGCAAGACTTGCCATGCGCTCGACGGTGAAGGCTTCCTCCAGATGTTCCAGCACATGGTTCTGCACCCGGGTAATCGGCGTTTCATGGGGCGCCACCGCTGCCATCAACGGGCTGAACTGCGCTTGCCCGCCCTGGCGCTTCATGACGACCAGCAGCACCTTGGCCACGTCCTGGGCAATCTTTTTGCCATGATCGCGAGCGACCACCGCCAACGCCATATCGATGCCGGCCGTGACACCTCCGGAGGTGATCAGGTTGCGATCCTCAATAAAAATCTGGTCGGTCGCGACGTTTGCCTTCGGAAAGCCCTTGATCAAGCGTTCGGTGTAATTCCAGTGGGTGGTCACACGATAGCCGTCGAGCAGTCCGGCATGGCCCAGCACGAAAGCGCCGGTACAGATCGAGCCATATTGCCCGGCGCGCGTGACCGCGCCTTGCAGCCAGGCGAGCAGCGGCGGGTGTTTTTCGTTGTAGGCGCCGGGGCCGCCCGGCACCAGCAGCAAGTCGTAGCGTTCATCGGCTTCGTCCATATGCCGATCGGTGTGCACGAGGACGCCATTGGACGCACGCAACGGCCCGCGCTCGGTGCCCAGGGTGGTCAGGTGATAGTGGTCTTGCGGTTTCAGGTAGCGGTTGGCAACCGAAAAGACTTCCAGAGGTCCGGCCATGTCGAGCAGCAGAAAATCCGGAAACAGCACCATTGCCACGGTCTTCATGTGGGCATCACCAAAATCCAAGCAAAGTCATAAGTCTGCGCATTATGGCCAGATACGGTGAAAACGTTGGAAAAGAATGCGTGATCCAGTGCACACAACTGTCAACCAAAACAGGACAGTATTTCAATTTTCATCTACTTATTGCATCGCAGGGTAACCAGTAACCTTCTCCTCACTCGGACGAATCAACGTCCTGAAAGGAGATTTCATCATGCTGACCCTTCGTAAAGCTTCCGACCGAGGTCTGGCCAATCATGGCTGGTTGAAGTCGTTCCACACCTTTTCCTTCGCCAGCTACCGTGACCCGCGTGAACAGGGTTTCTCCGACCTGCTGGTGATCAACGATGACCGCGTTGCCGCCGGCAAGGGTTTTGGCCAGCACCCGCACCGTGACATGGAGATTTTCTCCTATGTGCTCGAAGGCGCCCTTGAACACAAGGACACCCTCGGCACCGGTTCGGTGATCCGCCCCGGCGATGTGCAACTGATGAGCGCCGGCAGCGGCGTGGCCCACAGCGAGTTCAACCACTCGGCGAGCAAGCCGGTGCACTTCCTGCAGATCTGGATCGTGCCGGACGTCAGCGGCGCCAAACCGCGCTACCAGCAAGAGCACTTCAGCGAACAGAAAAAACGCGGTCGCCTGCAACTGATCATTTCGCCCGAAGGCAGCCACGGCTCGCTGAAAGTGCGCCAGGATGCACGGGTGTATGCCGGGCTGTTCGATGGCCAGGAAAGCGCCACCCTCAAGCTGCCCGCCAACCGCTACGCCTATGTGCACGTTGCTCGCGGCAGCGTTGAACTGAACGGCGTGCAGTTGAAGGAAGGCGACGGCGTGCGGGTTCGTGAAGAACAGGCGCTGACCCTGAGCAATGGCCAGAATGCCGAAGTTCTGGTGTTTGATCTGCGCCCGCAGGAACTGCCGGAAATGCCATGAGGCAGCGGTTTCAACGCTCACAAAAAACGGCCTTCAGTGAAGGCCGTTTTTTTCGCAGAACAACTATTCGTTTTCCAGCACAAACGCTTCGACAATGTGTTCGATCACCGCTCTGACCCGCGCGGTGTGGCGTAAATCCGCATGGGTCACCAGCCACACTTCATAAGGCAACGGACGCGTGCGCTCCGGCCACAACCTGACCAGACCATCGCGTTCGCCCATGTAGACCGGGATTTCTCCTACCCCCAACCCGGCGGCAATCGAGCGCCGCACCAGCAGGCTGGAGCTCAGACCGGCGACGATCCGCCCGCGAGTCATGGGCTCGGACACCAGGGTCAGATCCTTGTTGCTTTGCAGATACGGCTGGTACACCACCAGATCGTGGCCCTCGAACGCACTGCCCGGCGCCGGCACGCCATGGCTGTCGACATAGGCCTGCGAGGCAAACAGCCCCACCGGCCAACGCGCGATGCGCCGAGCGATCAGGTCCGGATTGTCCGGACGGGTGTTGCGCACGGCGATGTCCGCTTCACGTTTGGCCAGGCTGAGGATTTGCGTGGAGGCGTCCAGTTGCACACGCACGTCCGGATGCCGTTCGTGCAACTGCGCGATGGCCGGGATCAGGAAGTCGATGGCCAGCGAATCGGTGGTGCTGACTCGCACACTGCCGGTCAGGCGATCGTCCAGGCCCTGGATACGCCGTTCCAGCTCCAGCGCCGAATGCTCCATTTTTTCCACCGACTTGAGCGCCGCTTCGCCGACGGCCGTCAGTGCATAGCCCTCGGAGGTGCGCAGAAACAAGGTCGCGCCCAGCGACTTTTCCAGTGCCGTGATGCGGCGCCCGACCGTTGCCTGATCCACGCCCAGCACGCGCGCGGCGCCGCGCAATGTCGACTCGCGGCAGACCGCAAGAAACACCCGTGCATCATCCCAGTTCATACCGTTCTCCATTGATGCATAAACGCATCACAATCACGCAAACTCGCTGCATTAACGCAGCAACGATAGCCGATATGCTGGGCGCCATAAACCTTTCAAAGGATTGCCGTCATGCACACTTCAACTGTTTCGCCCGAACGTCCGGACACAAGTGTCTGGCTGGCGATCTTCGCCGGACTTTGCGCCAGCCTGGTCAGCATCGGTCTGGCGCGTTTCGCCTACACGCCGCTGATCCCTTCGCTGATTCAGGCCCAATGGTTTTCCGCCCATGATGTGGTCTATCTCGGCGCGGCCAACCTGGTCGGTTACCTGATCGGCGCCCTCCTCGGCCGACCGCTGGCACGTCGTCTCACCCAGAGAAATGCCTTGCGACTGATGATGCTGGCGGTGACCGTGGCGTTTTTTGCCTGTGCGTATCCCGTGTCGGTGAGCTGGTATTTCGGCTGGCGCCTGCTGTCCGGGATCGCAGGCGGCGCGATCATGGTGCTGGTGGCTGCGACTGTATTGCCCCATGTACCGGCCGCGCGCAAAGGCCTGGCCAGCGGGGCGATTTTCCTCGGCATCGGTCTGGGCATCGCCGGATCGGGGACGATTGTTCCATTGCTGTTGGGGCTGGGCCTGCAGGCGACCTGGCTGGGATTGGGCGCTTTGTCGCTGGCACTGACGGCATTGAGCTGGTTCGGCTGGCCTTCGGAGCTGACCCACGCAACCACCGCAACGGCTCAGGTGGAACCGGTCGCTCCGACACCGCCTGCTGTTTATCTGCTGTTTGCCCAATACGCATTCATGGCCGCCGGGCTGGTGCCGGCCATGGTTTTCCTGGTGGATTACGTCGCCCGTGGCCTGGGCGCCGGGGCGCACGTCGGCGCGCTGATCTGGGTCATGTACGGCCTGGGCGCCATCGTCGGCCCGGTGAGTTATGGCTTCCTCGCCGATCACCTTGGCGCGCGGACCGGCATTCGTCTGGTGCTGGTGGTGCAGGCGATCACCCTGGGTTTGCTGGCGGTTTCACATTCGTTCCTGGCGTTGGCGCTGCTGGCGGTGATCCTTGGTTCATTTCCGCCGGGCATTGTGCCGCTAGCACTGGCCCGGGTGCATGAGCTGGTGCCGGATCACCATCGCCAACAGGTGGCGTGGAGCCGGGCCACGGTGTCGTTCGCCACGTTTCAGGCGCTGGCGGGCTTCGCCTATTCGGCGCTGTTCAACGCCACGGGCGGACAACATGCGCTGCTCTTCGTGATTGCCGGCGGTGCCATCGTGATCGCGCTGATACTTGAGCACGCCATGAAATGGCTGCCCTCCTCCGTCGAACAACGCTGCTGCGCCGAATGACGGGAATCATTGCGCCCTGACTGCGTTCCCATCTACTGACCACTTTTTCAAGAGGAATCGAAAATGACGTTGCCCACTGAAATGACCCGAATCGAAATCACCGAACCGGGTGGGCCCGAGGTTCTGCAATCCCGACGCGTACCGCTGCCGGTCGCCGCAGAAGGCGAAGTGCTGATCCGTGTGCACGCCGCCGGCGTCAATCGCCCGGACGCCCTGCAACGCGCCGGCAAGTACCCGATGAAACCCGGCATGAACCCGATCCCGGGCCTTGAAGTGGCCGGCGAGGTCGTAGCAGTTGGCAGCGGTGTCAGCGCATTCGTGGTCGGTGACCGGGTCTGCGCGCTGACCAATGGCGGAGGTTACGCCGAATACTGCACAGTCCCGGCTGGCCAAGCCCTGCCGATCCCCGATGGGCTGGACTGGATCCAGGCTGCGGCCATTCCGGAAACCTTTTTCACGGTATGGGCCAACCTGTTCGGCCTTGGCGGCGCCAGCCGTGGCGAGCGCGCCTTGATTCACGGCGGCACCAGCGGCATCGGCACCACCGCGTTGATGCTGTGCCGCGAGTTTGGCATCGAAGCTTTCGCCACCGCAGGCAGCCCCGACAAATGCGCGGCGATCCGTAACCTTGGCGGGGAAGCGATCAACTACCGGGAACAGGAGTTCGCCGCGGTCATCGCCGAGAAAACCGCCGGCCAGGGCGTCAATGTGATCCTCGACATCATGGGCGGCTCGTACCTCAACGGGAACATCAGCGCCTTGGGGATGGATGGGCGGTTGGTAATGATCGGCTTCCTCGGCGGCGCGCGGGCCAACGACATCGATCTGCTGGCGATCCTCGGCAAGCGTGCGGTGGTCACCGGTTCCCTCCTGCGTGCCCGTACCTCGGCGGAAAAAGCCGCCATCGCCGATCAATTGCGCGAACACGTCTGGCCGGCGCTGGCTGCCGGGCGTTGCCTGCCGATCATCGACAAGGTCTACCCGCTCGCCGACGCAGCCAAGGCCCATGCGCACATGGAAGCGGGCGACCACATCGGCAAGATCGTGCTGAAGATCGATTGAGTCGTTGCAGCATTTTGTAATCGTTGCAGGCTTGCGGTGGTCGAAAATGTCACGCGCGGGTCAAGGCATCTGGTAAAAAGCGTTCTTTGTCCGCGCCTTGGTGAAACGTTTAATGTTCCTTGCCTTCATGACCCGACTTCGACGCCGCCGTCTGGCGTTCGCCTGCATGGCCGCCCTGATCATCGGCGTGCCGGCGAGTTGTGCCGTCCTGGAACACACCGAGCGCAAACTGCTGTTTCGCATCGAGCCGGGCACCGCCGGCTGGTATCACGGCTTGCCCGGCAGCGTGCAGGAACTCGACCTGCAACCGAAAAGCTTCAAGGCCGGACAAAACATTCACGCCTGGTGGTGGCCGGCGGAGCGCGCCGATGCACCGGCCATCCTCTATCTGCATGGCGTGCGCTGGAACCTCACCGGGCAGCTGTTTCGTATCGAACAATTGCGCGCGGCAGGTTATTCGGTACTGGCCATCGACTATCGCGGCTTCGGCCAGAGCCACGGCGACCTGCCGTCGGAAAGCACGGTGTACGAGGATGCGCGGGTGGCCTGGGAACGCTTCCAGCTGTTGCAACCTGACCCGAACAAACGCCTGATCTACGGGCACTCGCTGGGCGGCGCGGTCGCCATCGATCTGGCTGCCGAACTCGGTCGCGATGCCGCCAGAAATCACACCCCACTGCCGGTGCGCGGGCTGGTCATCGAATCCACGTTTACCTCCCTGGCGGATGTTGCGGCAGCCGTGGCCAACACCTCCCTTCCGGTACGCTGGCTGTTGTCGCAGAAATTCGACTCCATCGACAAGATCGCCGAAATCCACATGCCGTTGCTGGTGGTGCACGGTCTGGCCGACGCCTTCGTGCCGTCACGCTTCAGCGAACAACTGTTCGCTGCCGCCCGGCAGCCGAAGCGCCTGTTGCTGGTGCCCGGCGCAACCCACAACAACAGCATGGCGCTGGGCGGACAGAACTATCGCAAAGCGATTGATGCGCTGATGCAGACCCGACCTGCCGCCCGAGTGGCGGGCGCTGTGGTACAGAAAAACCCGCGCGACTCCTGACGCCCCTCCCCCGCAGACCATCGGTCACCCCGAAAGGAAATTCTTGCAGCATCGGCTGGCAATCCGGCGTTCTAACGCTTTGCTGGAGGGAGTCCATCCATGACGCTGCTTCGGCACACCCGGCCGCGCAGCGTTCCACTGCCTATTCGGGAGCACACCCATGAAAATCAACCCGTACCTGATCTTCAACGGCGACTGCCGCGCTGCCTTCACGTTTTACGAGCAATGCCTGCAAGGCAAGCTCGAAGCGATGATGACCTTCGGCGAAACCCCGGCCGCCGAACATGTACCGAAAGAGCATCACAACCTGATCATCCACACCTGCCTGAAAGTCGGCGATCAAATGCTCATGGCTTCGGACACCACCCCCGATCGCCCGACCCAAGGCATGAGCGGTTGCTCGATTTCCCTGAATGTCGACAGCATCGCCGAGGCCGAACGGGTATTTAACGCCCTGGCCAGGGACGGTCGCGTCGACATGCCGCTGGAAGCCACCTTCTGGGCAGCGCGCTTTGGCATGTTGGTGGATCGTTTTGGCGTGTCGTGGATGGTCAATTGCGAAAGTGACAAGTGACGCTGTCATTGCAGCGGACATGAAAAAGCCCGACCTCTTCAGGTCGGGCTTTTTCGTTCAACGCTGGGCCAGTTCATGGCGAACGCACTGCTCGTAGTAGGTTTGCTTGACGGCCGCCGGCTTGAGGCGCGACGCGCTGTCATAGGTCTGCTCGGTAATGCCCATGGCGGTCATGCGCATCCACGGTTGCTGAAACTTGCGTGCCTGCAAGCGCTTGCGCGCGCCATACAGGGAAATCCCTGACAACTTCGATTGTTGCGCGCCGGCCGCGATGTCCGAGCCCCAGGCACACGCAAAACGATGGCTCTTGCTCAGTTCCCTGGCCTGGGCCTCCAACGCGAACAGAGCGAGGGAAAGCGTTGCTACGGTGATGACAATCGTCCGCATATAGCCCACCTAACCTTTTGAAAAAAGGCGAGTTTGCCGGGACTGAAAGCTTTCGGGGGCCAGCAATTTGCCGCCTATTGCTCCCGAGCGCGAACTTCAACCTTTAACCGGTCTGCGCCTTCTTCCTGGCACTGGACGTGGATCGGTACAAACCGCTCGATCACCGAGATGTTGCTGTGCAAATGCTCGGTCATCCTGGGCGTGGTAAACGATCCACCTCCGGCCAGCACCATCGGCAACAGCAGTTGATCAGCCAGATGCTCCGCTACCGCCGCACCGCTGTGCAACCAATCGGTCGCTTGATCGATCGCGGCGTCCGCCACCTTCTCCGAACGCAGTGAGGCTTGACCGAAAGCGCTGAAAACCTCGGTGACGTGTTCAAACGCATATTCCAGCAGCAGCACATTGCCCGGTCCACATGCCGGATCAAGGATGACGGTGTTCAATTCTGCTGACACCATGTTCAATCGCTGGGCCACCCTTTCGAGCTCGCGGACACCGACACTCGGCGCCAGTCCCGCCGTCAGCGCAAACGCCTGTTGCGAAAGCGGCAAACCGCGCTCACACAAGTGCAGTGCTGACAGTTTCGATGGTTGCACCCTGACGTCGATTTCACCGCCACCCGCCGGTACAAACCCGTGGCGCAGCAACGTCAGTTCAACCTCCGCGCCCATGCGTCGCAGCAGCGGCAGCCAGCTGCGGCTGAGAAAATCGGTCGGTGGTGCCAGCGGATTATGCGTGCCGCCGCTGATCCGCACGCGGCTGGCTTGCGGCGCCAGTAACAAGGCGGGCAGCAAGGTTTGCAACACCAGGGTGCAACTGCCGGCGGTGCCAATGGCAAGGCGATAATCGCCGCCACGGATCGGCCCTGGCTCGAAGCTCAATGTCTGCGAGCCCAGTTCAGCCCCCTGGACCTTCGCACCGCAGACCTGCGCCGCCGCCATCACGGCGGTCAGATGCTGGCGCAACAGGCCCGGACGACTGCGACGGGCCCGAATCCGCTCTATTCGAAACGCCTGGCCCGTCACCATCGACAGACTCAGCGCACTGCGCAACACCTGGCCACCGCCGATGGCGCCGTCCAGTTCAATCACGTCCTGTTTCATTTTTTTCCTTAGGCGTACAAACCAACGGTTTCCCGCAGGAATTGATTGAGCTGGCGCGAATCCTCCCGGGTTCGGGGCAATGTCGGCACCACACGCTCAAGTTCCTCCTCGATGAACGCATGCAGCGCCGGACGACGAGGACCGTAAGCGCTTTCGTCGGCATTGCGCTTGAGCGCAAGCAATTCATCGACTTCATCGAGCAAGGCCCGGTCATCGACGGTGCTCAGCAGATCGCTGAACGTCCATCGGCGGCCGACCCCGTCCCTGATCGATCCAGCGCACCGCCAGCAGGGGCCGCAGTACATAGAAGTACTTCTTGAACCGCACGCTTTCGCCTTGCAGATAACCACGGAAGGTCTTCTTCGCCATCGACAGGTAATGATTGCGCGCGGCTGGCGGGCTGTAGAACGCCTCGGCCAGTGCCCGCAGCTGAGAAACCGCTGCAGTCTCGCTGCGATAAACCAGCGGTGAGTCGAGCCATTCGAGCAAGGTCGGGTTGGATTTGCGCAACAGCCCGAGGGTTTTGCGCAGCTCCCAGCCACTGACATCCAGCTCGTCATCCAGCGGCCGCTCGATCACATCACTTGGCGTATCGACCTGGACGAACCACTCCGGTTTCTCCACATAAACGAAGCGCACATCGTAATCACTGTCCGGCGAGGCAAAACCCCAGGCCCGGCTGCCCGATTCGCAGGCATACAGCACCGTGACATTGCGTTCGCGTTCTATGCGCGCCAGTTCTTCCAGCACCCGGGCGCGCATGGCGCTGCACAGCGGGTGACGTTCTTCGAATTTCATGTCCTTCAATCCTTGTTCCGGCGTGCCTTGCGGCACGCGTTATCCCTTGACGCACACCACCTGACGCAGGGTGTGCAGCACTTCAACCAGCTCACGCTGGGCGTGCATGACTTTGTCGATGTCCTTGTAGGCCATCGGAATTTCATCGATCACCGCAGCGTCCTTGCGACATTCGACGTGCGCGGTGGCGCGGATCTGATCTTCGACGGTGAACATGTTTTTGGCCTTGGTACGGCTCATGGTCCGACCGGCACCGTGGCTGCAGGAGCAAAACGATTCCTCGTTGCCCAGACCACGCACGATAAAACTCTTGGCGCCCATCGAACCGGGGATGATCCCCAACTCGCCCTTCTTCGCCGATACCGCGCCTTTGCGGGTGACCAGAATCTCCTCACCGAAATGCCGCTCTTTCTGCACGTAGTTGTGGTGGCAGTTCACCGCTTCCAGCGCGACGTCGAACGGCTTGCGGATGATCTGCCGCGTGGCCTGAATCACCGCTTGCATCATCAGCGCACGGTTCTGTTTGGCGAAATCCTGAGCCCAGCCCACCGCCTCCACGTAGTCATCAAAATGCCGGCTGCCTTCTTCGAAGTACGCCAGATCACGATCCGGCAGGTTGGCGATGTGCTGACGCATATCCGCCTGGGCCATCTGGATGAACAGGTTGCCGATGGCGTTGCCGACACCGCGCGAGCCGCTGTGCAACATGAACCAGACCCGGTTGGCCTCGTCCAGGCACACTTCGATGAAGTGGTTACCGCTGCCCAGTGTTCCGAGATGCCCGCGGTTGTTGGTGTTGGCCAGTTTCGGGTACTTGTCGGTGATCGCCTTGAACCGTGGATTCAACGCCGCCCAGGCCTGATCGGCCTGTTGCGGGATTTCGTCCCAGGCGCCTTTGTCACGGCGCGACCGGGTCGAACTGCGGCCATGAGGCACCGCTTGTTCGATGGCACTGCGCAGGCCATGCAGATTGTCCGGCAGATCGGCCGCGGTCAGCGAGGTTCGCGCGGCAATCATGCCGCAACCGATGTCCACCCCGACCGCTGCCGGGATGATCGCGCCGACCGTTGGAATCACGCTGCCGATGGTCGAGCCCTTGCCCAGATGGACGTCCGGCATGACCGCCAGGTGCTTGAAGATGAAGGGCATCTTCGCCGTGTTCATCAACTGCTCGCGCGCTTCGTTTTCCACCGGGACGCCTTCGGTCCAGAGCTTGATCGGTTTGCCGTTGGCGACTTCCAGCAGTTGGTAAGTGTGTTCTTTCATCATCTCGATTCTTCAAGTAGTCCCACCGGCAGTCGCCGGCAGATTCAAAAAAAGGTGGCACGACAAAAGTTGATGACTGTTGCGCGTTGCCGCGCACCGGGGTTAGCCGGCCTCAGATGTACAGCCATCGGCATTCGTGCCGTCACGCGCACTGACAAGGGTTTGGTGAGACGTCTTGGATGTAGTCCCACCGGCATTCAGTGCCCGTGACAAATCAATTCATTGGGCGGCTCATCGCCTCATCCCATGCTTTCAATCGCTTCGACCCAGTGCTGCGGTCCGTACAGGCCGGCAGTGAACTGCTCGATCACATCGAACACCGCGTCACTGAAACCGCCGACATTCAGGATGTCGTCACGATCCGCCGCCGGTGTCGCCCAACCCGGTTGCAGGTCAATGCAAATCAGGCGTGCCTGAGGGTTGATGCGCTTTATCCGTTCCCATTGCAGCATCGTCTCGCTGGCGCCCTGACGTCGCGCATCGATCCAGGATTCGTTGTCCGACACCATGATCAGCGTATCGACCCTGGCCTTGCTGTCCGCCAGCTTCTTCAACGGCGCCGAGCAGCAGGTTCCGCCACCGAAAATGCCCGCAAGCTTTTCGGCATTGCTGATCACACTGTCGCGCGGGTTGAGGGTGATATCCACCACCTTCCATTCGAACGGCATCACCCGCGCCGTCGGTTGTTTGCGCAACACCGCCGCCGTAATCAACGCCGCCACATCGATGCAGCGCACCGCCGTGGTCGCGCCCTGACGGTAACCGGTCAGCGGGCTGCCCATCGAGCCGGAAACATCCGGGCAAATTACCACCGCACCCTGAAGCTTCGGCACATTGGTCAACGACAGCTCCAGCGCATCCTGCAAAGCCTCGCGAATCAGCGCCGGCACGTCATCGCCGACCATCCTGTACGCCGCCAGCAACTGGTACGGATACACCCGCGCCTTGGCCACGGCTTCGGGATCCGCCAACCGTGCAGCCACGTATTCGGTACAACCCGGTACTTCAAAAGCACCGTGGCGCGCCAGCGTATTGAGGTTGATGCGCAGCCCCTGCCAGCCCATGTTGCGCGCCTGCGCCGCCCATTGTTCCTTGCTCAATGTTTCGTTACCGAGCAGTTGAAACGGCACTTCAGGCACTTGATCACTCGCACCGCTGCGAAAGGCCAGCAAATCGCGAGTCAGTGCGGGCAACGCCTGTGCATCCACCGGCTTGCCGATCACCCAGGCAAAAAACGCTTCGCGCCAGGCCTCGGACGGTTTTGGGTGAACCATCTTCACCACATCCGCCAGCGAAGGCTGATTGCCGATCGATGCCTGCAACAGCTGTCGCTCGGTCGCGCTGTTCAGCCAGTTCTGCACCAGACGCTTGGGTTGAGAACCGAGGGAGCGGCGACCGGTGGCGCCACTGCGCAGGATCTGCACGAAGTTGCGCAGCATCTTGCCGCTGTCCACGACCTGCCCGAACACCTCCGGCACCAGCGCCGAACGCTGAGCCGTCAGCGCTGCCAGCAACAACGCCGGCATGTCTTTCATATGACCCTTTTGACGGGCGTAAAGAGCGGCATTTGCCACGAAACGGCTGTCCAGCTCCGCCACCAGCTTCAAAACCTGATCCAACTGACTTTGCGCGGATGCGTAAAAGGTCGAATTCAGGCAACCGGTGACTGCCAACTGGGCCAGTTGATGCTTGGGCGTATAGGCATAAGACGCGGCTCGGGAAGCATTCAAGGTGTCGCACGCCGGCAGGTTTTTCGATTGCGTATTGAAGAGGTTGAAGTTGGCCATCGTTGCGTCTCGCTGTGTTGTCCTGTTCGTTGCGAGAGGTATTGCAGCCGCTGTGCCAATTTTTGACGACCATCGTGAAATATTGTTATCTATTTGATTTATAACGTTTTTATTTTTTTAACGAGCGTGACCTGATTTTCATCACGACAAATAAAGCCCTAGAACACTATCATTCGATATCGTCATTTATCTTTCAGGATAATCAATGTCCAGCAAGCGCACCGTCGCCATCGGTTTCATCGGCGCCACCCTCGATCGCGTAGGCAAAGGCGCCAATCGCTGGAACCATTGGCGACCTAGCGTGGGCCTGTGCCAGCAACCGGACGTATTGATCCATCGCTTCGAACTGATACACGGCACAGATGCACGGGACGCGAGCCTGGCCGAACGCATTCGCGAGGACATCCGTCAGGTGTCTCCGGGCACGGAAGTGCGCCTGCACCCGATGGCGTTGCGCAACCCCTGGGATTTCGAAGAGGTCTACGGCGCACTCCACGACTTCACCTCCGAGTACACCTTCGATACCGAGCG
This sequence comes from Pseudomonas sp. GW456-12-1-14-TSB6, assembly GCF_059424205.1. Classification (NCBI taxonomy): domain Bacteria; kingdom Pseudomonadati; phylum Pseudomonadota; class Gammaproteobacteria; order Pseudomonadales; family Pseudomonadaceae; genus Pseudomonas; species Pseudomonas sp. GW456-12-1-14-TSB6. The sequence goes on along the minus strand of NZ_JBWKZE010000020.1, from coordinate 93,755 downwards.
TGAGGACTATCTGGTGCACATCACCACGGGGACCCACGTCGCGCAGATCTGCTGGTTCTTGCTGACCGAGGCGCGCTACCTGCCCGCGCGCCTGATCCAGACCTCCCCCGCCCGCCGCAAGAGCGAAGAAGAACCGGCCACCGGCACCCACGCCCTGATCGACCTGGATCTGTCGCGCTACGACCGGATTGCTTCACGCTTCACCCACAGACGTCTGGAAGGCCTGGAGTTTCTCAAGTCCGGCATCGCCACCCGCAACACCGCATTCAACCGCTCGATCGAGCAGATCGAACGCGTGGCCGTGCGCTCGAAAGCGCCGATGCTGCTGATCGGCCCGACCGGCGCCGGCAAATCCTTTCTCGCCCGACGCATCTACGAGCTCAAACGCAGTCGCCATCAAATGCAGGGACGTTTCGTTGAAGTCAACTGCGCCACCCTGCGTGGCGACGGGGCAATGTCCGCGCTGTTCGGCCACGTCAAAGGCGCCTTTACCGGCGCACAAAACGCTCGCGACGGCCTGCTGCGCGCAGCTGACGGCGGCATGTTGTTTCTCGACGAGATCGGCGAGCTGGGCGCGGACGAACAAGCCATGCTGCTCAAGGCCATCGAAGAGAAGCGCTTCTTCCCGCTGGGCTCGGACAAGGAGGTCGACAGCGATTTCCTGATCATCGCCGGCACCCACCGCGACCTGCGCAGTCGCGTCGCCGAAGGTCTGTTCAGGGAAGATCTCTACGCACGGATCAACCTCTGGACGTTCGACCTGCCGGGCCTGGCGGGTCGCCGCGAAGACATCGAACCCAACATCGATTTCGAGCTTGAACGCCACGCGCGCGAACACGGCCAACTGGTGCGCTTCAATCTTGAAGCACGACGGCGCTACTTGAGTTTCGCCAGCTCACGGGAAGCTGCGTGGCTGGGCAATTTCCGCGAGCTTTCGGCCTCGATCACGCGCATGGCGACGCTGGCCGACAGCGGGCGAATCGATGAAGCGCAGGTCGAGGAGGAAATTGATCGGCTGCGGTATGCGTGGGGCCTGGCGCAACCGGCCGGGATGACGAATGACTTGCCGGGCGATGCCGAGACGCTGGATCTGTTTGATCGATTGCAATTGAAAGCAGTGCTTGAGGTTTGTAGACAGGCAGACAGCTTGTCGGATGCTGGCAGGCGACTGTTCGGTGTGTCGCGACAGGCGAAGGCGCAGCCCAATGATGCGGACCGATTGAGGAAGTACCTCGGACGGTTCGGCATTGACTGGAGCCAGTTGCGTGAGCAGTGAAACATGACCGTGACCAATTGAGTCGATGAGATAAACTGCGCCGCACCGCGATACCGGCACCGAACGAAGGACAAAAACGGATGGACTTACTGGATTTTTTTTCAAACCTGCTATCGATTCTTGACGGCTTCCAGACGTCCGGCCAAAAGCCTCGCAGAGTCTTCACCCGCGGATTTGTCGTGACCTGCGTCTTTGTGGCGATCATCGAGCTGTTCTTGCTGAACCACATCTATAGCGGGCGTGCGTGAAGAATAGCTATGAGTTCCCGCCCGTCAGTTGACCGGCACTTTACCCCGAGTCAGAACTTCCAACGTCTATCCACCTGACGCGGAAGCCCGACGATGAACAGAACCATTGCAGCCCTCATGCTTGGAAGTCTTTTATCTGCCACCGCACCGCTGGCGATGGCGGGAAGCAGCGTACCGCCTACCGGAATTCCAGGGGTCAATCAGGGAGGCACCGAATCCAAGGAAGACAAGGCCAATAAAAAGGGTGAAGAAGCCTCGGGGTCGAACTCCGGTGCAGAGTCCCACGAGACAGAGAAGGACGCACAAACATCCAGCAGGTCGAAGGATGGATTTGAAGAAAAGAAACCTTGAACGGTTTTGCTGCAACAGCAATTTTTCGCGGGCACAAAAAAGCCGATCCAGGTGATCGGCTTAAATGTCTGATTTTACTCAGGAATAATGGTCGGGACGGAGTGATTCGAACACTCGACCCCTAGCACCCCATGCTAGTGCGCTACCGGACTGCGCTACGCCCCGACTAGGCGTGAAACTCGCTCTTCGTCTCGAAGAACGCTCAAGAATATATCGCAAGCTTTTGAAAACTGGAAGTATTTAAAAGCAGGAAATTATTTCTTGAGAACCACCAGAACGTCTTCGAGCTCGGCGATCATCTGGCGGATCATTTGCTTGTATTGGGTGGTGTCGTCTTTGGCTTCATCGCCGGACAGACGCAGACGTGCGCCGCCGATGGTGAACCCCTGATCGTAAAGGAGCGCGCGGATCTGCCGGATCATCAGCACGTCCTGTCGCTGATAATACCGGCGGTTTCCGCGGCGTTTGACGGGGTTGAGCTGAGGAAACTCCTGCTCCCAATAGCGCAGCACGTGTGGTTTTACCGCACACAGCTCGCTGACTTCACCGATGGTGAAGTAGCGTTTGCCCGGGATGACGGGTAGTTCGTCGTTATGACTTGGTTCCAGCATAAGCCTCAACTCGGGCCTTCAACTTCTGCCCTGGACGAAAGGTGACCACACGGCGAGCCGTGATCGGGATTTCTTCCCCCGTTTTCGGGTTGCGGCCAGGCCGCTGGCGCTTGTCCCGAAGGTCGAAATTGCCGAAACCCGACAATTTGACCTGCTCGTTGTCTTCGAGAGCGTGCCTGATTTCCTCGAAAAACAGCTCCACCAATTCCTTGGCTTCCCGCTTGTTCAGGCCCAGCTCTTCATACAGACGTTCCGCCATCTCAGCTTTCGTCAAAGCCCCCATACGTCACTTCCTTAACGTGGCGTTCAACCTTTGTTCGAGCGAGGTGAGGATATTTTGCGTCGTCGAATTCACCTCATCGTCATTAAGAGTGCGCGATGGATGCTGCCAGGTCAAGCCGACTGCAAGGCTTTTTCTATCAGGATCAATGCCTTTACCCTGATACACGTCAAATAGCCTGAGGTCTGTCAGCCATTCGCCTGCATTTTCACGGATTACGTCCAGTACAGCCGAGGCTGCGACGTCTTTGTGCGCAATCAGTGCCAGGTCACGACGCACCTCAGGAAAGCGCGACAACTCATGGAATTTCGGCATTTTACCCAGAGCGACTTCAGCCAGAACCAGCTCGAAGACGAAGACCGGACGGTCGAGACCCAGGGATTTCGACAACTCAGGGTGAATCGCGCCGATAAAGCCGACTTCACGCCCTTCCCGCTCGATGCGTGCGGTCTGACCAGGATGCAGTGCAGGATGTTTACCCGGTGCAAAAGTGAACTGGTCCAGCGCACCAGCAAAGCCCAGCACCGCTTCTACGTCAGCCTTGACGTCGAAGAAGTCAACGGTGTCGCGACCTTGCGCCCAGCCTTCCGGCAGACGGCTGCCGCACACCACACCGGCGATCATCGGCTCTTGTTTCAGACCTTCCAGCTGACCTACAAAGCGCAGACCGCTCTCGAACAGACGAACGCGATCCTGCTGACGGTTGAGGTTGTGCTGCAGCGCCTTGACCAGACCCGGCCACAGCGACGAACGCATGGCGGCCATGTCATTGGAGATCGGGTTCGCCAACAGCAGCGGCTCAACGCCCGGGTTGAACAGCTCGAACTGCTTCGGATCGATGAAACTGTAAGTGATTGCTTCCTGATAACCACGAGCGACCAGCAGACGACGCAGTTCCGGCAGATCGCTGCGCGCTTCGGCCTTGGCCTGTGGCGCCAGACGAGCTTGCGGGTAACGAACCGGCAGGCGGTTGTAACCGTACAGACGTGCCAGCTCTTCGATCAGATCGACTTCCAGGCTGATATCGAAGCGATGGCTCGGCACTTCTACGCGCCACTGCCCTGCTCCGTCGGCGGAAACCTTCAGACCCAAAGCGCTGAGCAGACGCTCGACTTCGGCGGAATCCATTTCCATGCCCAGCATCTGGGTAATGCGCTGCGCACGCAGAGTGATCGGCGCGATCGACGGCAGGTGCTGCTCGCTGACGGTCTCGATGATCGGGCCGGCTTCGCCACCGGTGATGTCCAGCAGCAGGCCAGTGGCGCGCTCCATGGCTTCACGGGCCAGTTGCCAGTCAACACCACGCTCGTAGCGGTGCGAAGCGTCGGTGTGCAGACCGTAGGAACGAGCCTTGCCCGCCACCGCGATCTGGTCGAAGAACGCACTCTCAAGGAACACGTCGCGAGTGGTCGCGGATACGCCGCTGTGCTCGCCACCCATCACGCCGGCAATCGCCAGAGCGCGAGTGTGGTCGGCGATCACCAGCGTATCGCTGCGCAGGCTGACTTCCTGACCGTCGAGCAGCACGAGCTTCTCACCCTCTTCCGCCATGCGCACCCGGATGCCGCCATTGATTTCGGCGAGATCGAAGGCGTGCAGCGGCTGACCCAGCTCGAGCATTACGTAGTTGGTGATGTCGACTGCGGCATCGATGCTGCGCACTTCAGAGCGACGCAGACGCTCAACCATCCACAGCGGCGTCGGCTTGGACAGGTCAACGTTGCGAATGACACGACCCAGATAACGCGGGCACGCGGCAGGTGCCAGGACCTCTACCGAGCGCACTTCATCGTGCACCGCCGGAACGGTCATCACCACCGGGCGAGTGACCGGAGCGTCGTACAGCGCGCCGACTTCACGAGCCAGACCAGCCAGAGACAGACAGTCGCCACGGTTCGGAGTCAGGTCGACTTCGATGCTGGCGTCTTCCAGGTCCAGATAAACACGGAAATCTTCGCCCACCGGCGCATCAGCCGGCAGCTCCATCAGACCGTCATTGCCTTCGCCGATCTGAAGTTCGGCTTGCGAGCACAGCATGCCGTTGGACTCGACGCCGCGCAGCTTGGCCTTCTTGATCTTGAAGTCGCCCGGCAGTTCGGCACCGATCATCGCGAACGGAATCTTCAGGCCCGGACGCACGTTTGGCGCACCGCACACGACCTGGAAAGTTTCCGCGCCATTGCTGACCTGGCAAACGCGCAATTTGTCGGCATCGGGGTGCTGCTCGGTGCTCAGCACCTCGCCCACCACCACGCCACTGAAAACACCGGCGGCCGGCGTAACGCTATCGACCTCAAGACCGGCCATCGACAGACGGGCAACCAGCGCGTCGCGATCTACCTGCGGGCTGACCCAGCCACGCAGCCATTGTTCACTGAATTTCATCCTGCTCTCCTAAGAATTCGTTACGACTAGCGAAATTGCGCGAGGAACCGCAAGTCGTTGTCGAAGAACAGACGCAAGTCGTTCACGCCGTAACGCAGCATGGCCAGACGCTCAACGCCCATGCCGAAGGCAAAGCCCGAGAACTCTTCCGGATCGATCCCGGACATGCGCAACACGTTCGGGTGAACCATGCCGCAGCCCATCACTTCCAGCCAGCCGGTCTGTTTGCAGACGCGGCAGCCTTTACCACTGCACATCACGCATTCCATGTCGACTTCGGCGGAAGGCTCGGTGAACGGGAAGTACGAAGGACGGAAACGCACGGCCAGTTCTTTTTCGAAGAACACCCGCAGGAACTCTTCGATCGTGCCTTTGAGGTCGGCGAAGTTGATATCGCGATCGACCAGCAAGCCTTCGACCTGGTGGAACATCGGCGAGTGGGTGATATCGGAGTCGCTGCGGTACACACGACCTGGGCAGACGATGCGGATCGGCGGCTTTTTCGATTCCATGGTGCGGACCTGTACCGGCGAGGTATGGGTGCGCAGCAACATGTTGGCGTTGAAATAGAAGGTGTCATGCATCGACCGGGCCGGGTGGTGGCCTGGGATGTTGAGCGCCTCGAAGTTGTGATAGTCGTCTTCGACCTCAGGGCCTTCGGCGATGCCGTAGCCGATATGGGTGAAGAACTGTTCGATACGTTCCAGAGTCCGGGTTACCGGATGCAGACCACCGGAGGTCTGACCACGGCCCGGCAGGGTCACGTCAATGGATTCGGCAGACAGTTTGGCAGCCAGTTCGGCTTCCTCAAACAAAGCCATGCGCGCATTGAGAACGCCTGTAACACGCTCCTTGGCAACGTTGATCAGGGCGCCGACTTGCGGACGCTCTTCTGCCGGCAAATTCCCCAGGGTCTTCATCACCTGAGTCAATTCACCTTTTTTGCCAAGGTATTGAACCCGGATTTGCTCCAGGGCATTGATATCTTCAGCGCTTTGCACAGCCTCTAGTGCTTGAGAGACCAGCGCATCCAGGTTTTCCATGTACAGACTCCAGATACAAAATAGGGGAAGAGCTTGAAGGCTCTTCCCCTATTTATGACGTTTAACACCTGACCCCACAGAGGTGAGGCCGGGTGACTGTCGGGGGTACTTAAGCCAAGGTGGCTTTAGCTTTCTCGACAATCGCAGCAAACGCCGCTTTTTCGTTCACTGCCAGATCAGCCAGAACCTTACGGTCGATCTCGATGGACGCTTTTTTCAGGCCGGCGATGAATCGGCTGTAGGACAGACCGTTAACACGAGCACCAGCGTTGATACGAGCGATCCACAGAGCGCGGAACTGACGTTTTTTCTGACGACGGTCACGGTAGGCGTATTGGCCTGCCTTGATTACCGCTTGCTTGGCAACACGGAATACGCGGGAGCGTGCGCCGTAGTAGCCTTTAGCAAGTTTCAGAATTTTTTTGTGACGTTTACGGGCAATGACGCCACGCTTTACACGAGCCATGAGTTACTTCCTCTATTCTTGATCCAAAAATTAACGAAGGCGCAGCATGCGCTCGACTTTTGCCACGTCAGACGGATGCAGCAAGCTGCTACCGCGCAGTTGACGCTTACGCTTGGTCGACATTTTGGTCAGGATGTGGCTCTTGAAAGCGTGCTTGTGCTTGATACCGTTAGCAGTTTTCAGAAACCGCTTAGCAGCACCACTTTTGGTTTTCATCTTTGGCATGTTCGGATACTCCGCATTCAGTTGATAAACATAATCAGAAGGCCTGCCGTGCCCTGTTGATTACTTCTTCTTTTTCGGGGCGATGACCATGATCAGCTGGCGTCCTTCCATCTTAGGATGCTGTTCGACCGAACCGTACTCGAGCAGGTCTTGTTCAACCCGCTTGAGGAGTTCCATCCCCAGCTCCTGGTGGGCCATCTCACGGCCGCGGAATCGCAAGGATACCTTGGCCCTGTCCCCGTCACTCAGGAAACGTACCAGGTTGCGCAGTTTTACCTGGTAATCCCCTTCCTCCGTCCCTGGACGAAACTTGATTTCTTTTACCTGAATCTGCTTCTGGTTCTTCTTCGCCGCAGCAATCTGCTTCTTCTTTTCGAAGATCGATTTGCCGTAGTCCATCACCCGGCAAACCGGTGGGACTGCGTCGGCAGAGATTTCTACCAGATCAAGCTTGGCTTCTTCAGCAATACGAAGCGCTTCATCAATCGAGACGATGCCAATCTGCTCGCCATCAGCGCCAATTAACCGAACCTCGCGTGCCGAGATATTCTCGTTGATCGGGGCTTTCGGTGCAGCTCGTTTATCTTGTCTCATTTCACGCTTAATAATAATTACTCCGAATCTGGGCGACCACGCCGGGAAACCGCTTGCGCGAGAAACTCAGCGAACTGGGCGACGGGCATCGAGCCCAGGTCAGCACCTTCACGAGTACGCACAGCGACAGTCTGCATCTCGACTTCCTTATCCCCAATAACCAAGAGATATGGAACCTTGAGCAAAGTATGCTCGCGGATTTTAAAGCCGATCTTTTCATTTCTCAAGTCGGACTTGGCACGAAACCCGCTTTCGTTGAGAGTTTTTTCGACCTGAGCGACGAAATCTGCCTGTTTATCAGTGATATTCATGATCACTGCCTGGGTTGGCGCCAGCCACGCAGGGAATGCACCTTCGTAGTGCTCGATCAGAATCCCGACGAAACGCTCGAACGAACCGAGGATCGCACGGTGCAACATCACCGGGTGCTTGCGGCTATTGTCTTCGGAGACGTATTCGGCTCCCAGACGCACAGGCAGGTTGAAATCGAGCTGCAAGGTACCACACTGCCACACGCGGCCGAGGCAATCTTTCAGCGAGAATTCAATCTTCGGACCGTAGAACGCACCCTCACCCGGCTGCAGATCGTATGGCAGGCCAGCGCTATCAAGGGCTGCAGCGAGGGCTGCTTCGGCGCGATCCCACAGCTCGTCGGAACCAACGCGCTTTTCCGGACGAGTGGACAGCTTCATCTCGACATCGGTGAAGCCGAAGTCACGGTAAACATCCATGGTCAGCTTGATGAACGCAGCGGATTCAGCCTGCATCTGCTCTTCGGTGCAGAAGATGTGGGCGTCATCCTGGGTAAACGCACGCACACGCATGATGCCGTGCAGCGCACCCGATGGCTCGTTACGGTGGCAGGCACCGAATTCGGCCAAGCGCATCGGCAACTCGCGGTAGCTCTTCAGGCCCTGATTGAACACCTGCACGTGGCACGGGCAGTTCATCGGTTTGATGGCGTAGTCGCGGCTTTCCGACTCGGTAGTGAACATGTTGTCGGCGTAGTTGGCCCAGTGCCCGGACTTTTCCCACAGGCTACGATCAACGACTTGCGGCGTCTTGATTTCAAGATAGCCATTGTCGCGCTGCACCTTGCGCATGTACTGCTCGAGTACCTGGTACAACGTCCAGCCATTCGGGTGCCAGAACACCATGCCCGGCGCTTCTTCCTGTGTATGGAACAGGCCCAGGCGCTTGCCGATCTTGCGGTGATCGCGCTTTTCAGCTTCTTCGATACGCTGGATGTAAGCAGCCAGTTGCTTCTTGTCTGCCCACGCGGTGCCATAAACGCGCTGCAATTGCTCGTTCTTGGCATCACCGCGCCAGTAGGCGCCGGACAGCTTGGTCAGCTTGAAGGATTTCAGGAAGCGTGTGTTCGGCACGTGCGGACCGCGGCACATGTCGACGTATTCTTCGTGGTAGTACAGGCCCATGGCCTGCTCGTTCGGCATGTCTTCGACCAGGCGCAGCTTGTAGTCTTCGCCACGGGCCTTGAACACTTCGATCACTTCGGCACGCGGAGTGACTTTCTTGATCACGTCATATTCTGTATCGATAAGCTGCTGCATGCGCTGTTCGATGGCCGCCATGTCGTCCGGAGTAAAAGGACGCTCGAAGGCGATGTCGTAATAGAAACCTTCGTCGATGACCGGCCCGATGACCATTTTTGCAGTCGGATACAGCTGCTTGACCGCATGGCCGACCAGGTGGGCGCAAGAGTGGCGAATGATCTCCAGCCCCTCTTCATCCTTTGGCGTGATGATTTGCAGCGTTGCGTCGCTGTCGATGATGTCGCTAGCGTCAACCAGCTTGCCGTTCACCTTGCCGGCCAGGGTGGCCTTGGCCAGGCCTGCACCGATGGATGCGGCGACCTCGGCTACGGAAACCGGGTGATCGAATGAACGTTGACTGCCGTCGGGAAGAGTAATAGTTGGCATGGCGCCTCCTCTCCTAGTGGTGACCCCTACCAAAGGTCACGTGGGTTGGGATGAGCCAGTACAAGATCCGGTCCAGGCCATTCAATGACGAACGCCTGCCTTACAGCGGCAGGAGCCTTGCGGCCAACCGGAAAACCGAACCAGAGTGACTGGGATTCAAATCAGAAAATTCGTGCGCGGCCGCAACCGGGACTGAAGGTCATCCGGAGCCTGCGAACGCCCGAGCCAGGCATGCTAGCACAGATGAATGGTCACCGATGCACTCTGGTTTTTACCAAGAGGCAAATCGTCTGTTTTATGCCAGAGTGCTGAACTTGATCGGCCTTTGGGCCCTCAGATAACAAGACATTGACCCACAAGGAGCATCCTCGCATGCGTCTTAATACCCTGCTTGCTGCAGTCGCCCCCCTCGTTTTGCTGCTGCCGCTGAGCGCCCACGCCGACTGGCCAAAGGGCGAGCGTGAGAAATACATGGCTCAGTGCACCCAGGCGGCCACTCCGCAAATCGGTGCCGCTGCCGCAAAATCCCACTGCGCGTGCGGTGCCGATGCCATCAAGTCTTATCCGGCCAGCGACATTCAGTCATTGATGGACAACAAGGCCACGCCTGAGCTGCAACAAAAAGCTCTGGGGCAAATTGCCAAATGCAAGGCCAACGTCCCGGCGAAAAAATGATGAAACAGGCCTTTTCACTGCCCCCAGCCCCGCTGAAAGGCATCTGATTCAGGCCTTTTCGTACGATTTATGCAGGTTTTACAGGTTTTTTTATTGTCTTTACTTTTCGCGAAAAGCCTTTTAAACCGGGGCCTCCAGCCGAAACAGGCAGTAAAGAAAACACGACTGATTGGCAAACAGCACGTCCGGGGGGCTACCAAAGCAAACATTTCGACTATGATACCCCGGTGTGCCCAGTTGGCCTGAGCAGCACAGTACTACTGAAAATATATGTTTCTTGGAGATACACCATGTCTAATCGCCAAACCGGCACCGTTAAATGGTTCAACGATGAAAAAGGCTTCGGCTTCATCACTCCTCAAGGTGGCGGTGACGACCTGTTCGTACACTTCAAAGCTATCGAAACTGACGGTTTCAAAAGCCTGAAAGAAGGCCAAACCGTCTCCTTCGTGGCTGAGAAAGGCCAAAAGGGTATGCAAGCTGCACAAGTTCGCCCAGAGTAATTTCCCGGCGCACTAAAAAAACCCCGTCCATGTGACGGGGTTTTTTATGGGTGATACAAAAGCTCGACAGATTCAGCCGCAGTTGACGCGGGTGACCACCAGGTTCTGATCGGTATTCAGGTTGAGGCGATCAGAGCGGTACTCCAAAGTAATCATGTCATTGGGCTTGAGGAACCGGGCGTTCTGCGCACCGGCTTTTTTGCGTGCCTGCTCCAACAGCTCCGGCGAAGCTTTCTTGCCGAGAGCGAATTCCGCTGCTGACGCCTCACAACGACCAAGGCCGGCCTCAGTCGTCACTGGATCCTTTTGCGACTCACTGGAGGTTGTGCTGCAACCCGCCAACACAGCAACGGTCATCAGTGCACCCAGTGACGCGAACTTCCAAGGCATGAAGCCTCCTTATTTCAATTTTGAGCAGAGATCGTGCGACCGCCAATACGGCGTTTGGTTTCACGGTGAGAGCCATCCCCCTGCCCCACGATCGGAAAAACGCCGAGTGTGCCTGAGCAACGCCTGAAATCTCACCCCGTAAAACGTCACTGAATATTAATAAGGCTCAATAGACATCAATGTAGTCGTAAGGCGGATTCGGCCAATTGTCTTTGAGCGCATTGAAAATCTGCATGACCCAGACTTCGTCGCTGGCCGCGACATTTCCCACATACCCCGAGCCTTTTGCCCAGGTCTCCAAGCGAAACAGCAGGCCATCGATGTCCTGGCCGCCAGTGACACCCGAAGAGATATAGGCAATCCCGCCCTTGGTCACGCGCAGTTGGGTATGTTCGTCATCACTGGCCGACGCCAGCATCCGGCGGACAGCATCAAGGGTCAGGCCATCGGGGCTATTCAGATCGATCTGCACAGCGCAATCCTTGTTTTCTGCGGAAACGACCAAGTGTCGCATAGCCCTGCGCTCATGCCTAAGTCGCAGTGCCAAACGCTCGACAAAATGGTTAACTCAAAAATCCGATCTCGCGACCGAGCCTTGCCATGACCACCGTAAGCATTAGCGCCGACATCAAGGCCACCTGGCCACAAGGGCACAGTTCCTATAGTCCGGGCAGTCCGGAGGAATTGGCATTGATCACTATCGATTTGCTGGTGAAGTCGCTGGGAACCCAGGGCGCGCAGTCATTCATTGCCCAGCTGTTCGAGAAATATCCCGATGACATCAAAGGGGCATCGGACACCGAGAGGGAGTAAAAGCCCGCAAGCTGGCACCTGCGGGCGTATCGCTTACTTCAGACGCTTGAGACGCTCGGTCAGCAGGTCGAAGAAGCCCTGGGCGTCACCGCTCTCCACCCAGAAAGCGTTCTTCGGCGCCTTCAGGCCGTCATACCAGTCGACAATGGTCTGGCCGAAGGTCGGGCCTTCACGGCTGTCGACCACCACATTCACCGAACGCCCCGTGAACAGCTCAGGCTTGAGCAGGTAAGCCACAACCGTGGCGTCATGCACCGGGCCACCCGGAATGCCGTAGTGCTCCATATCCCCTTTGATGTACTCGTTGAGGATGTCGCCAACAATCTTGCTCGCATTGTTGTTCAGCGCCGCGATCTGCTTCAGGCGCGCGTCACTGGTCAGGATCTTGTGGGTCACGTCCAGCGGCAGGTAAGTCAGTTTCACGCCGCTTTTGAGCACCACCTCCGCGGCTTGCGGGTCGGCGTACAGATTGAACTCGGCCACTGGCGTGATATTGCCGCCATTGAAGTGGGCGCCCCCCATGATCACTACTTCCTTGATTCCCTGAACAATCTCCGGCTCCTGGATCAGCGCCAGGGCCAGGTTGGTCTGCGGGCCGAGCATCGCAATAGTGATACTGTGTGGCTTGGCTTTTTTCAGGGTGTCGATCAGGTAGTTGACAGCATTGCCCTCGGCCAGGCCTTTTTTCGGTTCGTGCACGGTGACACCCGACAGGCCTTCCTTGCCATGGATGTTTTCGGCGTAGATCGGCGTGCGCATCAACGGTTTTGGCGCGCCGGCGTACACCGGAATCTCTTCCCGCCCTGCCCACTCACGGGCCAACCGCGCATTGCGCGAAGTCTTGTCCAGACGCACGTTGCCAGCGACGGTGGTCAACGCACGAATGTTCAAATCCTCCGGGGAGGCCAGGGCAAACAACAGGGCGACCACGTCGTCGGCGCCAGGGTCGGTGTCGATGATCAGGTCGATCTTTTCCGCCGCCTGGGCGCCGGTCGCGGTTATCACGGACAAAAGCAGCAGACTCCGAATCAATTGATGCATTTTTTGAGCATAGCGGTGCATGGCGCATTCCTTGTGCAGATGAAATCAAAAGGGGCGAACCCTGTTTAGAACGTAACACCGGCCACAAGCACGATGTTGCAGTACGGCTGACATTCACCCGTACGAACAATCGCTCGTGCCTGTCGGCTGAGTACCTTGAACTGCTCGTGACTGAGCAGGTCACGCCGCCCCAGCGAGCCTTCGTCATTCAGTTCGTCCAGCGTGGGCAGCGCAGTCGGTTGCTTGTCGAAAATCTCCTTGGCCAGTGCGTGGCTTTCCACCTGCATCTCGCTGAGCACGACTTTCAGGGTGCTGACGAAATCCGGCACGCCGTGCGTCAACGCCAAGTCGATCAACTCGACACCCGGCGGTACCGGCAGGCCGGCATCGCCGATCACGACCATGTCGCCGTGGCCGAGGGAAGCAATCAGCCGCGAAAGGGCGACATTGAGCAAAGGAGTCTTTTTCATGCGGGTTTGAATGCCTGTACGTCGGAGGTGGTAGGAATGGAGGGCTGGGCACCTGCCCGGGTGACCGACAGGGCTGCAGCGACTTGTCCGAAACGAATGGCCTCGTCCTCGGTTTTGCCGGTCGCCAGTGCAGCCGCAAATCCGCCGACAAACGTATCCCCGGCGGCAGTGGTATCGACAGCCTTCACTTTGGGTGCAGGAAAATGCCGGTAACCCGTGCCGTTGGCGAACAATGAGCCTTGAGCCCCAAGCGTGATGATGACCTTGCCGGCGCCCAGTGACATCAGGTGCGCTGCTGCTTTTTCAGCGGTCTCCAATGAGTCCACCGGCAAACCGCTGAGGGCGGCGGCCTCGCTCTCGTTGGGAATCAGGTAATCGATGGCGGCAAACCAGTCCGCCGGCAGCGGGCGACTGGCCGGCGCCGGGTTAAGGATGACCGTCTTGCCCAGTTCACGTCCGCGCTTCAGCGCATGGCCTACCGTGGCATCGGGGATTTCCAGCTGGCAAATGATCACGTCGGCAGCCTGCAGCACGGCGTCAAACCGGTCGACAACCGCCGGAGTCATCGAACCATTGGCGCCGGCCACGATGACAATCGCGTTTTGACTGTTGTCATCGACCACGATCAGCGCCACGCCACTGGAATCCTCCACCACGCTGACCGCCTGACAATCGATCTGCTCGGCCAGCAACGCGTCGCGCAATTGCACGCCATAGTCATCGTTGCCGACACAGCCGACCATCGACACCCGCGCACCCAGTCGCGCGGCAGCTACGGCCTGATTGGCGCCCTTGCCCCCGGACACGGTAGTGAAGGAATGACCGATCAGCGTCTCACCGCCCCGGGGCAAGCGCGGCGCGCGGGTGACCAGATCCATGTTCAGGCTGCCTATTACCACTACATTTGCGGACATACATCACTACTCTTCAATTCGTTTCAGCGGTATTCGGTGAACACGCCGGACAGCGGTGCAGTCGATTCGCGCAGGACAATACTCGGGGTCACGATCCGCTGATCCGTCGCCAGACCCGGGGTGGCAATTCTTCGCAACAAAACTTCCGCGGCCATCTCCCCCAGTTGCAGGATCGACTGGCCCACAGTCGTCAGCGCGGGATACACGTAACGGCTCATCTGGATATCGTCGAAACCGATCACCGACAGTTCGGCAGGCACGCGCACGTTGCGCTCGGCCGCGGCTCGCAGCACACCGATGCCGATCATGTCGTTACCGGCAAAGATCGCGCTCGGCGGATTGCGCTCAAGCAGGACGGAAGCAGCGTTGTAACCGCCAGTGCTGGTGAAGTCGCTTTCCAGCATGCGCGACGGGGACACCTCAACACCGGCCTCTTTCAGCGCGCGACAAAAACCGGCCTGACGCATTTGCGCAACACTGGTACTGGCCGGACCACCGATCGTGGCGATATCGCGATGACCGAGCTCAAGCAGATGTCGCGTTGCGAGGTACGCGCCATATTCGTGATCGATGCGCACCAGATCGGCGTCCACGCCTTCGAGTCCACGGTCGACGATCACCATCGGCGTCTTCACGCCGGCCAGTCCTTGTGCCAGACCGCTGTCGCCACCCGCAGACGCGACGATCAAACCGTCGATGCGCTTTTCGAGCAGCACCCGCAGGTAGCTGCGCTGCTTGTCCGGGTTGTCGTCGGAGTTGCAGAGAATTACGCAGTAACCGTTACGCTCGCAGTAATCCTCGATCCCGCGCGCCAGTTCGGCGAAGTACGGGTTGAGGCTGTTGGGCACCAGCAAACCGATGGTGGCGGTGGTTTTCGCTTTCAGCGATCGGGCCACTGCGCTCGGCACATAGTCGAGACTCTTGATCGCCGCCTCGACCTTGAGCCGCACCTCTTCGCTCACCGGTCGGGTCTTGTTTACTACGTGGGACACGGTCGTGTAGGAAATTCCTGCAAGTGCCGCCACATCCTTGATCGTTGCCATTTATCAGCCCCGTCGACTTGCGCGTTGACTGCGATAGGTGTCGAGCACCACGGCGATCACGATCACCGCACCGGTGATGATGCGCTTGGTCGGTTCGGTCGCGCCAATCTGCGCCAGGCCGGCCGCCAGCACGGAAATGATCAACACGCCGAAAAAGGTGCTGATCACAGAACCACGCCCACCCATCAGGCTGGTACCGCCGATCACCACCGCAGCGATGACTTGCAACTCAAGGCCGGAACCGGCATTCGGGTCGGCCGCTTCCAGCCGGGAAATCTGGAACAGCGCCGCAATACCGGCGAGCAGCCCCATCAGACTGAAGACCAGGATCTTGTAGGGTTTTGGATTGATCCCCGCCAGACGCACCGCTTCCTCGTTGGTGCCAATGCCGATCAGATAGCGACCGAACACGGTACGGGTCAGAACGGCCTGGGCAATAAAGATAACCAGCAAGGCAATGATGAACGACGGCGAAATGCCGAAGGCGATCGGGTTCGACAGCCAGGCGAAGGAGTCACCGATGTAAGCCGTACGCGACCCCGTCATCTGATAGGCCAGACCACGGGCCATTTCCAGAACCCCCAGAGACACGATGAACGACGGAATTCGCCACGCCACGGTAATTGAGCCGGTAACCGTGCCGGCCAACGCTGCGACGGCCATACCCAACAAGGCAGCCGGCAATACGCTCCAGCCCCAGCCAAGAATCGCCACGCTGACAGTGGAGGCCGCAAGTGCCAGTACCGAGCCCACCGACAGGTCGATCCCGCCGATGATCAGGACGAACGTCATGCCCACCGCCAGAACCATCAGGTCAGGAATCTGGTTGGCCAGGGTGCTGAAGGTGTTGTATGACAGGAAATGGCTGCTCATGACCGAGAACAGCGCAATCATTGCCAGCAACGCACCGGCGAGCCCCAGATAAGTCCCGAGGCCGTAGAAATTGCCACTGGATTTGCCGGCGGAAGATGCAGTTTTCATGGGAGATCCCTAGGCGCTGCTTCGTTGAGCAACGCATCACGTTTCTGATAGCCGGCGAATGCGGCGGCAAGCAAGTCATCCTGGGTCCAGCTGTCGCGTTCGAACGTATCGATCAGACGCCCCGCCGACAACACACCGATGCGGTCGCAGATCAGCATCAACTCGCGCAAATCGCTGGACACCACGACCAAGGCCTTGCCCTGCCGGGTCAGTTCGCCGAGCAAGGCATAGATATCGAATTTGGCACCGACGTCGATACCACGAGTCGGCTCATCGAACAGCAACACCGAGCAGTCGCGCTCAAGCCAGCGACCGATCACCACCTTTTGCTGATTGCCGCCGGACAGCTCGGACACCAGCTGCGTCGGACTGGAACTGCGGATGCGCATGGCGTCGATCTGCCGCTGCGCGAGCTTCGTTTCATCGCCGTTGTTGACGAATCCGCCGCTGGAAATTTCCGGCATGTTGCCCAAGGCAATGTTGGCGCTGATCGATTGGCTCAGCAGCAGGCCTTCGCCCTTGCGATCCTCCGTGATCAAGGCGATGCCATTGCGCACCGCATCCACAGGCGAACGAATGCTTACCGTTTTTGCCGGCGAACCGAGCGCCACCGTGCCGCTGTCCGGGACGTCGGCTCCGAAGATCAGCCGCAAAAGTTCGGTGCGCCCAGCCCCGATCAGCCCCGAAATGCCAAAAATCTCGCCGGCGCGAACCTCAAAGGAAACGTCGCGAACCTTGTCGGAGCGGGTCAGGCCTTTGACCGTCAGGGCCGGCGGGCCGATATTGCGAGCCCCCAGATCGATATGCTCGCCCAGCTCGCGACCGACCATCAGGGTGACCAGTTGCTCGCTGTTGTAATTGGCCATCGGTTCGACGCAAACCAGGTTGCCGTCACGCAACACAGCAATGCGCTGAGCGACCCTGGCCAGTTCTTCGAGGCGGTGGGAGATGTAGATGATCGAGACGCCACGCGCCTGCAACCGGCTGATCTGCTCGAAGAGCATCTCAACTTCACGGGCGGTCAGCATCGCGGTCGGTTCGTCGAGGATCAGCACATGACAATCGCCGATCAGGTTTCGGGCGATCTCGACCATTTGCTGGTGACCGATGCCCAGCTCGCCGACCAGTGTGTCCGGGTCGATGGCATCGAGGCCGACTTGAGCCATGGCTTCGATAGCGGCTTTGCGCAGTTGCTTGCGACTGATCCAGCCACCATTGCTCGGCAGGTTGTCGAGAAAAAGGTTCTCCGCCACCGAAAGCGTCGGCAGCAGATTGAGCTCTTGCATGACCATGCGCACACCCAGTTCTTCAGCCTGCGTGCGACTGCCGGGGCGATAATCCTTGCCCTGGAACTGCATCTGGCCGGTGGTAGGGGTGACCAGGCCACCGATGATCTTCGACAGGGTGCTTTTACCTGCACCGTTCTCACCGGTCAGTGCCAGCACTTCACCGCGCATCAACGTCAGATCGATGCCGGTCAGTACCGGTTGCGCATAGGTCTTGCCGATACCGCTGACCGAGAGGACAGCGATCGGAGCGGAAACTGACATAAAAATCTCCATGCGCTCGCCCGGACGGACGAGCGCCATTGTGTCGCCAAAGGACTTACTTGGTGACCAGCTCGACAGGCGTTTCGATCACGCCATTCGCACCGCTGTCGACTTTCTCGCCCTTGATGATTTTCAGCGCGGTCTCGATACCGAACACCGCTTGCTTCGCAGCGTACTGGTCGGCGGTCGCCAGAACGCGACCGTCCTTCAGCATGGGCTTGATGGCATTGATATTGTCGTAACCGACAACCTGCACCTGACCGGCCTTGCCTGCAGCGCGCACGGCGGAAACGGCACCCACGGCCATGCTGTCGTTACCGGCCAGCAGCGCCTTGACGTCCGGGTATTCGCTGAGAATCGAAGCGGCCACCTTGTTGCCCTTGTCGATTTCCCAATCGCCGGACTGCAGGGAGACAACCTTGATCTGTGCAGCCTCCATCGCATCCTTGAAGCCAGCGGTACGCTGCTGGGCGTTGGTCGTCGTGGAGACACCTTCAATGATGCCGACTTCGTCACCGGCTTTCAGTTGTTTGGCCAGGTACTCACCCACCAGACGCGCGCCTTTGCGGTTGTCCGGGCCTACGAAAGGAACGCTGATGTTCTTGCTTTTGATCACAGCCGGATCGAGTTGGTTGTCGATGTTGATCACGGTGATACCGGCATCGACGGCCTTCTTGATCACTGGCACCATCGCCTTGGAATCAGACGGTGCGATAACCAGCGCGTTGACCTTCGCCAGAATCATCTGCTCGACGATGCGCGTCTGCCCCGCCGTATCGGTTTCGTCCTTGATGCCGTTGGAGATCAGGTCGAAATCGGCGGAATGTTCTTTCTGGTAGGCCTTGGCGCCGTCTTCCATGGTCAGGAAGAATTCGTTGGCCAGAGATTTCATGACCAGGGCGACTTTGGGTTTTTCAGGGGACTCGGCGAAAGCCGAAGAGACAGGCAGTGCGGCGGATGCGGCAGCCAGCATGGCGACAGCAAGAAGACGTCCAGCGAATGGCAGCTTCATGGGTTCACTCCGATCTTATGATTATTGTGAGCAACGCTTGCGCTGGCGTAAGCTCGCTGCACCCCACGACGAAATCAATTCACCGCGAAGACCGCGCAAACGTTTGCGTAGACCGAACTATGCGAATCCTGTCGACATTTGTCAACGACTGAAAATCTGCTTTTTTTGTAGGGCGAATCATAGTCATCGCCCCTTTTCCTACGCAGTCGTGTTGATCACACCGCCACTGCCAGACCCCTTGGCCATCTCGCGAACCAGATTGCCGGCCACTTCCATGAGTGCAGCGTTGGTGTCTGCGATCTGCCCCTGAATCGACATCACCACAGTTGTCTTGGCTTCTTCGGTCGGATAACTCGCTGCCTGCGCGGCAGCCAATTGCTGTTGCTGCTCCTGCAATTGCTGTTGCAATTCCTTCATGCGTTTGAGCAGTATTTTTATCGTGATGCTTTGATTGCCACTGCTCTCGGCCGGCGCCTCTTCCTGCACGGGTCCGCCACCGGTTCTGACTTGCTTCGTATCGCCAGCGTCTTTGCCCAGCGCTTCGGCCGCTGCTTGCTCGTTGGCCTCGCTCAGGGCATTGATCGTAGCGGCTGTTTTTCCGCCGATGGTAACCGCGCCGGGATTTGGCAAACCGATAGTCAATGACATTTGAACTCCTGAAAAATTGGATCCCTATCAAGGCGCATCGGCCAGTGCGCCGCTTTCTTTAGCACAGATCCGAAAACTGGCCAGCCCCCCCTGTGGACGGAGCTCGTAATCCTTTTCGGTGAGCCGAACGAGAAAACAGCCCGCGTTCGGAAACCCGGATGAGCGACGGAGGATCAAACTCACCCTTCGAACAAATCTTGATTTAAATCATGAGGTTAAACATTTCTCTCAAGCACAGTACGACTGGTACAGATCCTGCTCCCTTCCTGCACCCCTGGCATTCAGATCGGCCCGGGGCGCATCTAGATGAACCTGCATCAGCACCGTCTCACTACTAGAGAGAAAAATAATGACATCTGCTTTGAAGAGTTTCGTTCCGGGCGCTTTGGCCCTCCTCCTGCTCCTGCCAACCGCCCTCCAGGCAAAAGAAGCTGAAACCCAGGCCAAACTGGCCAACGTAGTGGTACTGGCTACCGGCGGCACCATTGCCGGCGCGGGCGCCAGCGCAGCCAACAGCGCGACCTATCAGGCCGCGAAAGTGGGCATCGAACAATTGATCGCCGGCATTCCCGAACTGAGCACGCTGGCCAATGTGCGCGGCGAACAGGTCATGCAAATCGCCTCGGAAAGCATCACCAACGAAAACCTCCTGCAACTGGGTCGTCGCGTTTCCGAACTGGCCGACAGCAAAGACGTCGATGGCATCGTCATCACCCACGGCACCGACACCCTGGAAGAGACCGCGTACTTCCTTAACCTGGTGGAAAAAACCGACAAGCCGATCATCGTCGTCGGCTCCATGCGCCCGGGCACCGCCATGTCGGCAGACGGCATGCTGAACCTGTACAACGCCGTGGCCGTCGCCAGCAGCAAAGAGGCTCGCGGCAAAGGCGTACTGGTGACCCTGAACGATGAAATCCAGTCGGGTCGCGATGTCAGCAAAATGATCAACATCAAGACCGAAGCGTTCAAAAGCGCCTGGGGTCCGCTCGGCATGGTAGTTGAAGGCAAATCCTACTGGTTCCGCCTGCCAGCCAAGCGCCACACCATGGATTCGGAATTCGATATCAAAAACATCAAGAGCCTTCCTGATGTAGAAATCGCCTATTCCTACGGCAATGTCAGCGACACAGCCTACAAGGCTCTCGCCCAGTCCGGCGCCAAGGCGATCATCCATGCCGGTACCGGCAACGGCTCGGTTTCCTCCCGCGTGGTTCCGACCCTGCAAGCGCTGCGCAAGGACGGCGTGCAGATCATTCGCTCGTCTCACGTCAATGCCGGTGGTTTCGTTCTGCGCAACGCCGAACAGCCTGACGACAAATACGACTGGGTGGTTGCTCACGACCTGAACCCACAGAAAGCCCGCATCCTGGCCATGGTTGCCTTGACCAAGACCAACGACAGCAAAGAGCTGCAACGGATGTTCTGGGAATACTGATCTGCCTTCGACCGATCCATTGCTGATCGGGCACTGACTTCACCCTTCGTCAACTTGACGAAGGGTGAAGCTTGCGCCTCCTCCAAAGAAAAATTTCACCTGAGTGACATCAAAACCGGAAAACCGCTGTCAGAGGATTTTCTTGAATTTTAGGCAGTTGCGAAAATGCCTACAGTTAAATACTGTATGCACGTACAGCTTAATAAGGATAACCTCGTGGCCACTTCCCCTGATGCTCCTGACGCTTACGAACGCATGGGCATGCGCGTTCAAAAAATCATCAACTCCCCTACCGCACAAAAAGCCAAAGCCGCGCTGATCTTCCGCCTTCCAGACGAGCCGGCGGATGAATGGGAGCGCTTGCTGGAAGAGATCGACGAGAACGACAACGTCACCCTCGCCTACCGCGACGATGGCGGTGTACAGATTTTCTGGGTTGTGCCGAAGGAAGATTGATTCAATGATTCTGCGTTTTGCTGCTGTGCTGTTGCTGTTCATTTCCCTGGGCGCGCACGCTGGCGCACCGCGTACATTCACCGAGGCCAAGAAGGTCGCCTGGAAACTGTACGCCCCACAATCCACCGAGTTCTATTGCGGGTGCAAATACACCGGCAACAAGGTCGATCTGGCCGCCTGCGGCTATGTCCCACGCAAGAACGCCAAACGGGCGTCTCGCATCGAATGGGAGCACATTGTTCCGGCCTGGCAGTTCGGCCATCAGCGTCAATGCTGGCAAGAAGGCGGTCGCAAGAATTGCACCCGCTATGACCCGAGCTATCAGAAAGCCGAAGCCGACCTGCACAACCTGGTACCGAGCATCGGCGAAGTGAATGGCGACCGCAGCAATTTCAGCTACGGTTGGTTGCCGGTCGAAAAGGGTCAGTACGGCTCATGCCTGACTCAGGTCGACTTCAAGGCGAAGAAGGTCATGCCCCGCCCTTCGATCCGCGGCATGATCGCCCGTACCTACTTTTACATGAGCAAACAATATGGTTTGCGCTTGTCGAAGCAGGATCGGCAATTGTACGAAGCCTGGGACAAGACTTATCCAGTGCAAGACTGGGAACGCCAACGCAATCAGAGCGTGGCGTGCGTGATGGGACGCGGTAACGAATTTGTCGGCCCGGTGAACCTGAAAGCCTGCGGTTGATTGCCTGATCAAAAGAAAAGGCCTTGAGCGATAAACTCAAGGCCTTTTTTGTGCTCAACCGCCGGACTTGTTGAAACGCCAGTAGCCCATCAGATTGAGCGACTCGCGAGGGATGCCGCGCTCCTTGATCAGGTATTTGCGCAGACTCATGACCGCAGCGGATTCGCCGGCGATCCAGCCATAGAATCCCTCGCTGGCCGTATCGGCGATCTCCCAAAGAATTTCTTCTTCGATGTCGACATCCGCCAGTTCGACCGCTTGCCCAACCGGCGATGCATCGACAGGCAACGTCGCCTGCCGCACGGCTTCCACCATCAACGTACCTGCAACTGCCTGATCGCGAATCAGCCATTGCACCAAAAGCCCGGGCCAGTCAGGAACCGCCAACATGTCTTCACGACTGTCGACCTCAAAAAACGCCTGGGTCTGCGGCGGTTCAGCCAGTGTCGCCAGTTCTTCCAGAATCCCCATGGCGGCCGGCAAGGCGGTGGCATCGGCGACCAGCAAAAGTTGCTTGAGCGTTTGCGGAGGCTTCCATTCAAATCCCCCTGCCTCTTGTGCCGAGAATCGGCTGTCGGGGGCCAGAATCTGCATCGACTCGCCGGGCTGGGATCGCAAGGCCCAACGGGAGGCTGGACCGGTCTCGCCGTGCAGTACGAAATCGATATCCACTTCGCCTGCTTCGGCACGCAAGTGGCGGATGGTGTAGGTGCGCATCGCCGGGCGACGATCGATCAGCATCGAGCGGAAACGGGCGTACCACCCCTCGCCCTGAGAAAGCCTGGCGGGTGAGCCGTCTGCGGCAGGAAAAAACAGCTTCACTCGCTGATCCGGCGCCCAGGTCGCCATCTCGGTGACCGTGGGGCTTGCGAGCGTGATCCGCATGAGATGCGGGCTCAACTGCTGCTTGTGACGCAAAACGACGTCGAACAATTTGTAAGGATTGGCGGAGGCCATGCGGAGCTCCTTCTGGGTATCTTCAGTGACTCCTTGAAAAACGAATCACGCCGGACACCCTTTAGTCAGCTCCGCCGAATGGATCCTTATTGCGCCGCCGGGCGCTCGATCACCAGCGTTTCGATGTTCTGCTTCTTCGCCTTGACCAGCGCTGCATTCACATCTGCCTGACGCGCCTCGGCGTCAGCCTTCGAATTGAAAGGGCCGAGGAGGATCCGGGTCTTGCCGCTGGCGTCCTTGACGACACTGGCCACAAAGGCATGCTCGATCAGCCAGCCGCTGAGGTCGCTGACCGCCTGAGGGGTTTCACCGCGCACTTCGAGATCCCACTGCGGGCCCACCGCAGCAGGCGCCGCTACCACCGCCGGTTTCGCTTTTTGCGCATCCACACTCTTGCCTTCGCCACATCCTGCCAATGCCAGTGCCGCGACTACCCAGACCAATTTGCGCACAACGCTTCCCTCTGATTTTTCAAAGCGGCGATCTTAACATTCGAGAATACTTTCGGAGCCCCGCAAAATGGGCACAAAAGGACGAGATTGATGCTGACAGCCCCTGTATAGTTACGCGCTGGGAATTAATGCCGCTGCTGCGCGTCAGAAAGAGGCACCCAGACTTTAAGACTTCGCACTAATCTATACGTACCACCGACCTCTGCACTGTCTGAATCAGGTGCCCTACAAAGCAATCAAGGAGAAGACCATGCTGATACTCACCCGCAAAGTCGGTGAAAGCATAAACATTGGTGATGACATCACGATCACCATTCTCGGCGTCAGCGGCCAGCAAGTTCGAATCGGCATCAACGCTCCGAAGAACGTTGCAGTGCACCGGGAAGAGATCTACCAGCGCATCCAGGCTGGCCTGACCGCTCCGGACAAGCCACAAACGCCCTGAGCCCTACCGCAGTCAGTAGCCAGTTCGTTTGCCTGCGCGCAATGACTGGCTAAAGATTCAAGCGCCGTATTGCCATCCCCCACTTCCCTGGTGACGGCGCGTGCCACGCCCCTTCCCGCCTCACCCTTCTCGCGACCGATACTAACCGTCATTCAAAGGGTTGGCTGTCGGATATTTCCGAATAGCGAATGGGAATCTCGCCCGCCTAGCCGAATGTAACGCCACGCGCCATTCCGGTAGCCGCCACGACCATCAATATCAATAGCAGCGCTTCGGTATGACTGGTCCGCGCGAACACCTTGGCACGCCCCAAGTCAGGGATAGCGCCGCGCGCCTTGGCCACGCGCCATTTGATCAGGGTGATCATCGGCACGAGTTCCAGAAGCAGAATCAGCACAAACAACGTCATCTTCAGATGGAACAGCGGCTGATGCAGGTAGTAGTCGGTTCCCTTCTCATAACCGGCAAAAGCGCGCATGCCGCCGGTGATGAGCAGCACCAGCGCCGAGAGCCCCCAGAGATTGTCGGCAAGCAATACGCGCCCGACTTCACCCGAGCCGGACGCCAGGCGACTGAAGGCCGTCCCACGCGTCAACACCGCCCAGAAGCCCATGGCAAATGCCAATAGATGAATCGCTGCAAGAAACCAGTGAACCAGCATTGATGAACTCCTGTCCGGCAGAGGCGAAATCAGCCTGACAGTAGTAGTCGAAAAAGTGTGGACTTGCCTGTCACCCCCTCCCGGAAAAACGGAAGCGGGCGAGACGAGAGACTGGCAGAGGCGCGGGAAAGGCAAATCGCGGGCAAAAAAAATCCCAAGCAGCTGATGGAAGCTTGGGATTTAAAAATGCATAAACCGTGGTGGTGAACGCGGGGCGGATATTACTGATTTATTCGTCTTGTAACAACGTATTTTTGATAACCGAATGGTTAATAAAATCCGTAACCCCTTAAATATCCACACTATTTAAAAGGATGCTCACGAAAGTCGGCGACGAATGGATCAAAATCCTTCGCAGTCAATACGCGCATGGCTCAAGAATTTTACAAAAATGAGTTCAGGATCCCCCGGGGCAAGGTTCTCCACCATTCCGCTATGCTGATATTCAAGATTTATCAGCAGCTGCCGCATCGGCAAGTTGGACGCATTGGTCGACGTGAAGATCTTGCCTGCAACAGCGTGATGCTCCAGACCACTCACGATTTGCCGACCCACGCCGGAACGCCTGCTCGCACTGGAGACGACCACGAGGGATATGAACCACTCACCGAAAAAGCTTCGATCCAAACAGCCGTAGCCGAGAAGAACGCCAGGATTGTCAGTCTCACAGACAACCCAGCACTCATGCGCCCCAACCGACCTCGCGATACACGCTCGACGGCAGCTATCTTTTTCAGCGACAGGATCAATCTTCAACAGGCTTTCGATGTCGCCTGGACAGGCGCGCCTGAATTGGCGACTCATGAATACCCCCCCTGCAAATGTGCCGAAGTGTAGCTGCGGTCGACCAAACGGGAATTTGCAAAGGTTCTGAAAATCGCAGACAACAAAAAAGGGCCCACCTTTCGGTGAGCCCTTTCAGACCGCCCAGCAGAGCGGATTTTGTTTGGTAGGCGCGATTGGACTCGAACCAACGACCCCCACCATGTCAAGGTGGTGCTCTAACCAACTGAGCTACGTGCCTGCTGTGAGGCGGCATTCTACGGAATTCCGGAGGGGTGTCAACACCTTTTTTTCACCTAACCCTATGAATATGCAAAATATTTAATTTCGACCCGCCGCAAGAAGATTTCCCGGTGGCTGGCGGAGGTTTTTCAACTGGGGTAGGATCGCCGCACTCGTAAAATATATTAAACAGAGGCTGCAGGATGGCGAACACCCCTTACCCAGAGTCTTATTACGCTGCGTCGGCCAACGCCGTACCACCACGCCCTGCCCTGCAGGATGACGTGGAGACGGATGTCTGTGTGATCGGCGCTGGTTATACGGGACTTTCCTCGGCGCTGTTCCTGCTGGAGAACGGTTTTCGCGTGACCGTGCTGGAAGCCGCCAAGGTCGGCTTCGGCGCCTCGGGGCGCAATGGCGGGCAAATCGTCAATAGCTACAGCCGTGACATTGATGTGATCGAACGCAGCGTCGGCCCGAAACAGGCGCAACTGCTCGGGCAGATGGCCTTCGAAGGCGGCCGGATCATTCGTGAGCGTGTCAGCAAATACAACATCCAGTGCGACCTGAAGGACGGCGGCGTATTCGCCGCCCTCACCGCCAAGCAGATGGGCCACCTGGAATCGCAGAAACGCTTGTGGGAACGCTTCGGCCACACGCAACTGGAACTGCTCGATCAACGCCGAATCCGCGAAGTGGTGGCTTGCGATCAATACGTCGGCGGCATGCTCGACATGAGCGGCGGCCACATCCACCCGCTCAACCTGGCCCTCGGTGAAGCAGCCGCCGTTGAATCCCTGGGCGGCGCCATTTACGAACAGTCGCCGGCCGTGCGCATCGAACGCGGTGCCAACCCGGTCGTACATACACCACAGGGCAAAGTCAGAGCCAAATTCATCATCGTCGCCGGCAACGCCTACCTCGGCAATCTGGTGCCGGAGCTGGCGGCCAAATCGATGCCGTGTGGCACTCAGGTCATCACCACCGCACCACTGGGCGATGATCTGGCGAAATCCCTGCTGCCGCAGGACTACTGCGTCGAAGACTGCAACTACCTGCTCGACTACTACCGCCTCACCGGCGACAAGCGCCTGATCTTCGGCGGCGGCGTGGTGTACGGCGCGCGGGATCCGGCGAACATCGAAGCGATCATCCGCCCGAAAATGCTCAAGGCCTTCCCGCAGCTCAAGGACGTGAAGATCGACTACGCCTGGACCGGCAATTTCCTGCTGACCCTGTCGCGCCTGCCTCAGGTCGGACGCCTGGGCGACAACATCTATTACTCCCAGGGCTGTAGTGGCCACGGCGTGACCTACACGCACCTGGCCGGCAAGGTATTGGCCGAGGCACTGCGCGGACAAGCCGAGCGTTTCGATGCCTTTGCGGATCTGCCGCACTACCCTTTCCCCGGCGGGCAACTGCTGCGCACACCGTTTGCCGCATTGGGCGCGTGGTACTACGGACTGCGCGACAAGCTCGGTTTCTGACGCGCGAAAAAAAGGGCCGCTGAATAGCGGCCCTTTTTACATCCAGCATCAATCACAACTGATCCCGCGCAATCCCGCTGCGAATCCGCAGAATGTCTGCGAGCACCGCCAGAGCAATTTCCGCCGGCGTCTTGCTGCCCAGGTTGAGGCCGATCGGCGCATGAATTCGCGCCAGCTCGCTCTCCCCCAGACCGCCAACCCTACGCAAACGCTCGAAGCGCTTCTGTGAAGTCTGCAACGAACCCATCACGCCGATGTAAAACGCCTCGGTGCGCACAGCTTCCATCATCGCCAGATCATCGATGCGCGGATCATGGGTCAAGGCCACCACCGCGGTATCACGGTGGCAACCGCCATCGGCAATAAACATCGACGGCAATTGCCGGCGAATCTCCACGCCATTGAGCACCACGTCTTTCAGCACTTCTTCACGCGGGTCGCAGAGAATCACTTCGAAGCCGAGACCAACCGCGAACTCCGCACAGGCCTGCGCCACGCTGGAATATCCCGCCAACAGCAAACGCTGAGCGGCACCGATGCGGATCCGTACCCGGTCGATCTCACGTTCGATCCGCGCACCCTGTTCGCGATCGGCAAACAGGCTGCGCGCACCAGTAGTCAGATCGACCTCGCGAATCAACCGGCGCTGCCCCAGCAACGCCGATTCGAGTTCGCGCAGGTGCGCCTGCACATCGCAACTGGCGTCAAATTTCTCTACCAGCACATCGAGAATGCCGCCGCACGGCAGGCTGACCCGCGAACGCGGATCGTCACCTTCGCCATAACGCACGACGTTGATCGCATCGAGAAACGCACCTTCGGCGACGCGCTCGAGAAAATCGTCCTCGACGCAACCACCGGACAGCGACCCGATCCACTGCCCGCCGTCGTTCACCGCCAGCAGCGAACCTGGCGCGCGAGGTGCCGAGCCGTAGGTGGTCAGCACGGTGCAGAGCCAGATGCGTTGCCCCGCCGTCGACCACTCCAGCGCCCGTCGAACCACTTGCAGATCGAGATGCTGCATGATCAGTGCGCCTTGTGCTCAACGGACGGCGCATCAGCCTGCAGCTTCTGCACATCACCAACCGCCAGCTCGGCCGACTGACCACCCCAACCCTGACGCAGGTAGTTCAGCAGATCGGTCAGTTGTTCGGCACTGAGCTTGTCGGCAAAACCCGGCATCGGCTGCATGTGCTCGAACCCGGCGAATTTCTGTTCGCCGATGCCATCCTCGATCACGCGCAACAGGTTGCGCGGGTCTTCCAGACGCAACGTGGTGTTGCCGCGCATGGCCACCGCGATGTGCGGTTTGCCCTCGCCACCGGCCGCGTGACAGCCGGCGCAGACGTTCAAGTATTCCTGACGGCCGCGCTGGGCGCTGACACTGAGTTTTTCCACCGGCACTTCGGTCAGTTCTTTCGCCGCCGGAGGCTTGTCGCCCAGCAGGAAAGTCGCCATCGCCGCCAGATCCGGATCATTCAGGCCCTGGGTGCTGTTGTGGAACACCGGGAACATCTCGTTGAACATCGTGCCCTGGGCGCTCATGCCGTGCTTGAGGAACGTGCTCAGGTCCTGATGGTTCCAGCCGCGTGCCGCCAAGTCGGTTGCCAGCAGGCTCGGCGCCAGATAGCCGTTAAGGATGCCGCCGGTCAGGCGCTTGTCCAACTGCATCGCGCCCGGCAGGCCACGTGGTGTATGGCATTCGCCGCAATGGCCTAACACTTCGACCATGTACTGGCCGCGTTTCCAGGCGTCGCTTTTGCCTTCGGCAGGCTCCAGCTTCAAGGCGTTGCCGTACATCATGTTCCAGCCGATCAAGCCCGGACGCACGTTGAACGGAAAGCTAAGGCTCGTCACCGGCGCGGCACGCTCGATTGGCTCGATGGTTTTCAGATACGCGTGAATCGCATCCGAATCCGCACGCGGCATCAAGTGATACGAGGTGTACGGCATCGCCGGGTACAGGTTCGCGCCGTCACGGCGCTTGCCTTCAGTCAGCGCAGCGAAAAACTCGTCGTCGTTGTACAAACCGATGCCGTGCTCTTTGCTTGGAGTGATGTTGGTGCCGTAGATCGTGCCGAACGGCGACACGATCGGCAGCCCGCCGGCATACGGCGCACCACCCGGCGCCGTGTGGCAGGCCATGCAGTCAGCGGCGCGGGCGAGGTATTCGCCGCGCTTGACCTGATCATCCGCGTGCACCGCCAACACAGGCGCAGCCAGCCCGACCGCCAGGGTCAGGCGGGTCAGTAGTTGCTTCATGCTTAACCCTCCTTGACCAGGCCGAGATCGGTCAGCACGTTGCGGGTGGCGTTGTAATAACGCACGTACCCGGTGCAACGACAGATGTGATGGCCGAGGCTGTCCTCGATAACTTGCTCCAGTTTGCTTTTGACGATTGGCTGGCGTTGCAGCTTTTCCACCAGCACGGTCGCGGCGTTGACGAACCCCGGCGCGCAGTAGCTGCACTGGAAGGCGAATTCGTCGACGAAACGCTGCTGGATCGGGTTCAGCTCGGTGACCTGGCCTTGCTCGTCACGCTTGGCGTGGCCTTCGATGGTGCGGACTTTCTTGCCCTCGAAATAATGCGCGCCGGTGATGCAGGTGCGCACTTCTTCGCTGGTGCCATCCGGGTTGTCGACGATCACCACGCAGGCGTGGCAGATGCCCTGGCCGCAGCCCAGGCGCGAACCTGTGAGGTTTTTGTATTCGTGCAGGTAATCGATCATCGGCAGGTCATCAGGGATGTCCACCGGGCCGACGGATTGACCGTTGAGGGTCAGTTGAAGCGGACGGTTAGCCATTGAGGGCCTCCTTGATGCGCGCAGCAGTGATTGGCAGATCGCGAACACGTTTACCGATGGCGTGGGCCACGGCGTTACCGATGGCACCGACCACCGGAATCATCACCACTTCGGCGATGCCTTTGGACGGGTCGCTTGGGGACAGCGGCGGCAGGATTTCCGACGTCTGCTTCCACACCGCCACATGGCGCGCCATCGGCAGGCGATAACGGTTGAAGTTCCAGTCACCCTCCCCCGGCCCGCCTTCGTACAGCGGCATCTCTTCCATCAAGGCGTGACCGATACCCATGGCGATCCCGCCTTCGAGCTGGCCACGAACCAGTTCTTCGACCAGCACCCGGCCGCACTCCAGCCACGAGTGATGGTTGAGCACTTCGACTTCCGCCGAACCTTTGTTGACCTTCAACTCGACCAGCGTTGCCACCGGGCTGTAGTAGGTCACGGCGGCGTTGTTCAGTTGAACCACCGGATAGGCGATGTTCTGCCGATCCAGCAGGTGGAAACCGGCGCTGGTCATCTGCGCCTTTTTCGCTTTCGGGGCGCCGTCGCCGTACTTCACCGCCAGACCATCGAGCGGCAGACGCTCGCGCACGCCATCGATGCTGTATTCGGCCTCGGCCCAGCTCCAGCGGTTGAAACCGTGAACCGTGGCGCCAGTGACCAGACCGCGCTCGTGCGCACGCTTGGCCAGCTCTTCGAAGGTCAGTGGCTGCATGCCGTTGGCGGTGAGTTTGCCGTCGACCCAATGCGCATCTTCGCGACGCACCACGTAAGGGTTAGCCTGGCCGCCGTACGGGCCCTGACGCCAGATCTCCAGCGCCGCCGGCCACAGACCGTGGTTGAACAGCACGCGCGCCGCTTCACGGGTGGCGTGGCTGAAGTAGTAGGCGGAGTTGGTCGCGGACGAGGCCGATGCCAGCTTGCCGACCCAGCGCGGGTTGCGCAGGAAGTTGTCCTGCTCGGCCTGACTCATGATGTAAGGGTTGCCGGCGGTGACCAGCTGCATTTCATCCCACTCGGTTTCACCGGTCTTCACATCGTGAGCCGCGCTGCCGAGGAAATCAGCCACCACCAACGCTTGCGAGGTGGACATGCCGGTGCCGATCTCGATACCGATATGACGCAGGGAAATGCGCCCCTCAGCGGTGAACTCGATGCTGGCCATCGGTGCTTCGGAACCGGTGCCGAAGTCTTTCTGGCAAATGGCAAAACCCACGCCATACCAGTTGTCCGGGTCTGCCGCTTCGCGCTGTTTCTTGATCGCGTCGCGGTTTTTCCAGACTTCGTGCAACGAAGCCTTGTCGAGAATCTCGTGCAGGCGCAACGCACCGGCCGGGATCGCGCCCTGGGTGTTTTTCATCCCCGAGCGCAGCGCGTTCTTGCGGCGCAGATCGATGGCATCGACACCAAGGCGATCGGCGATTTCGTCGACCATCATCTCGGTGGAAGCCATGCTCTGCAGGGTGCCGTAGCCGCGCATCGAACCTGCTTCAACGGCGCGGGAATGGTAAGCGGTGACCTGCAGGTCGTTCTGCGGCATGTAGTAGATCGACTGCGCGGCAGTGGCACCAACGGCAGCCACCGACGGGCTGTAGTTGATCCGACCGCCACCATCGACGCTCATCTCGGCGCGGAAAATTTTGAAACTGTGATCGGTCTTGTCCACTGCCAACTGGTAGCGGATGTCGAACGGGTGACGCTTGATGCCGCTCTGGAATTGCTCGTAGCGGTCGTTGGCCAGGCGAATCGGTACACCCGCGCCGTACAACGCCGCCAGGGCCGCGTAGTAGACGAAAATGTTGTGGTCCTTGGAACCGTAACCGACGGTGTAACCCGGGTGCATGTTCAGGTTCGCCAGGCCGAAACGCGACGGCCCGATCATCTTCGCGGTCTCGGTGGCGGTTTCCAGCGGGCACTGGGTGGCGACGACGAAATGCAGGGTCTTGGTCGCCGGGTCGTACCAGCCGTTGCCGTTGTCCGGCTCCATCGCAGCAGGTTCGATCGACGGAGTTTTGTAGCGCTCGTCGAACACCAACCAGTTGTCCGGCGGAGTGTCGATCTCTTTCTTCATGCGGTCGGCGTAGAACAGGCCGCGTTCGGTCAGGTTGCCGTGCAGGTTCGGTTGGGAATTCCACACCGGACGACGGTTCTTCAGCATCGGGAACAGGATCGAGTCCTTGAGGCTGGCGAACTCGTCTTCGTCCGCCGACGTCGGGCCACCGACGCGCACATAGCGGAAACTGCCATAGGGATCGCCTTCGTAGAACGGCACTTTTGCGCCGTAACGAATCGCTTTGTCATTGAATTTGAGTTTGTTCTTGGCCTGACGGAACCGCTCGAAGTCGTTCCAGATCAGGATCGCGACCGGGTGACCGATGAACATCGGCACCTTGCCTTCCGGCAGCAGCGGATCCGGTGCGTGCTCTTCAGGGAACACGATGCCGTCCTTGTCCAGGTCGGCGGCGGTAACGATCCGATCAGGCTGCAGATCGGCGCCGAGCCACGACAGGTCATAGCCTTCGTAGATACGGTCAGCCTTGATGGTTTTCAACAACATGGCGTGGCCTTGCTGCTGGGGCCAACCCGGCATGTCCTTGGAACGGATGTCGCGAGCAAACACTTTGCTGCCGCAGACCTTGGACAATGCATCGTTACGCTGGCGTGCCTTGCCGTTGCTGCCGAGCCATTGCTCGGACGGCACAGTCACGCTGTTTTCCATCAAGGCAGCCAGCGCCTGACTGCTGAGCGGCGTGAGCGTGACACTCACACCCGCCACCAGCCCGCCCTGAAGGAACGAGCGCCGGGATATTTCACGGTTGGACATGGATCATCCTCTGGGCGGTTATGGATCCGCCCTTCTGGTTATCTACTGGGAATCTCGAGTCTTGCAGAAGCCCTTTTTGACGAAGCAAAGGGCGTGACGACAGTGCAAAGCTGACCGAAAGGTTAACTTTATAGGTTTCTGAGCTCGCAGCAAACAACCAGTTACAAAAATTTGACTAAAGAATCAAAAAATCAATGCGGCATTGCATCGCAGCGACTCGGAGACGCAGGTAGATTGCCCGGCAGCATCGAACGAGCCACGGCCAGGGTTCGTCGCCGGCTACAAGGGAGGAATTTGGGAGAGGTCAAATTTCAGACACAAAAAACCCCGGTCTTTCGACCAGGGTCTTTGCTATCGATTCCGAATCAACCAGAGGTTGCTTTCGGTGTTTCAAGGCGTTCAGTGGTCCTTGAAACAGATATGGCGCAGCGGACGGGACTCGAACCCGCGACCCCCGGCGTGACAGGCCGGTATTCTAACCGACTGAACTACCGCTGCGTATCGCTTTGAGCTGACGCTCAAGTAACTCGTTTGACTGAAAGCTTCGGTGCTTTTCAATCGCGAACCAGACAGTGCCTGACTCGTTAAATATGGCGCAGCGGACGGGACTCGAACCCGCGACCCCCGGCGTGACAGGCCGGTATTCTAACCGACTGAACTACCGCTGCGCGTCGGTGCAGGCACTTTCAGCCTACGCTCTTGCTTGCGCAAGTCTCTCGGGAGTGGTGGGTGATGACGGGATCGAACCGCCGACATTCTGCTTGTAAGGCAGACGCTCTCCCAGCTGAGCTAATCACCCGTTTGCATCTCCGAGGCCGCGAAATTTACGCAGGTAGCGAACCTAAGTCAATAGCAGGATTGAAGTTTTTCTAAAAAAGACGAAATTGCTTCATTCCGTATAAATCATCTTCTTGGTCATGCCGCCATCGACCACGAATTCCTGCCCGGTCACAAACCCCGCATTCTTCGACAGCAACCACGCCACCATCGCCGCCACATCCTCGACCGTCCCTACCCTGCCCGCAGGATGCTGGGCATGATCGGTGTCGGTCAGCGGCTCCGCGCGCCGGGCAGATGGATCCCGCGCATCGATCCAGCCCGGACTGACCGCATTGACGCGAATCTCCGGCCCGAGGCTGATCGCCAGCGCGTGAGTCAACGCCAGCAAGCCACCCTTGCTCGCCGCGTACGCCTCCGTATCAGGTTCCGACTGCGCCGCACGGGTCGAGGCCAGATTGACGATCGCCCCGTTGTGCGCACGCAGATACGGCGCACAGTGCTTGGCCAGCAACATCGGCCCACCGAGGTTCACCGCCAGCACCCGATTCCAGTACGCCAGATCGAGACTTTCCAGCGTGATGTTGTGTGGATCGGCCACTGCAGCGTTACACACCAGCGCATCCAGACGACCAAACTGCCCCAGCACCTCAGCGACACCCAACGCCACCTGACTTTCGTCCGCGACGTCCATGGCGATGAACCAGGCGTTCTCGCCGAGCACCTTCGCCACTTTCGAACCCCGCGCACGATCCAGATCCGTCAACACCACCTGCCAGCCTTCGCTGATCAGCCATGCCGCGATGCCCAGACCGATCCCCCGCGCGGCACCCGTGACCAATGCAACGCGGCCATGGGTGCCGATCTTTGGCGTAGACAACTCGATCACAACGCCGCCAGACCGCGCGACAGGTCGGCTTGCAGGTCAGCGACATCTTCCAGACCGACTGCGATGCGGATCAGGCTGTCACGAATGCCGGCAGCCTCACGCTCCTGCGGCGCCAGACGGCCGTGGGACGTAGTGCTCGGGTGGGTGATGGTGGTTTTGCTGTCACCCAGGTTGGCGGTGATCGAGATCAAACGGGTCGCATCGATGAAGCGCCAGGCGCCCTCTTTGCCGCCCTTCACCTCAAAGCTCACCACCGCGCCGAAGCCTTTCTGCTGACGCTGAGCCAGCTCGTGCTGCGGATGGCTCTTGAGGCCGGCGTAATGCACCTTCTCGATGCCGTCCTGCTGCTCCAGCCACTCGGCCAGTTGCTGGGCGTTGGCGCAGTGCGCCTTCATCCGCAGGTTCAGGGTTTCCAGCCCCTTGAGGAAGATCCAGGCGTTGAACGGGCTCAGGGTCGGCCCGGCGGTACGCAGGAAACCGACGATTTCTTTCATCTGCTCGCTGCGACCGGCAACCACACCACCCATGCAACGGCCCTGGCCATCGATGAACTTGGTGGCCGAATGCACAACGATGTCTGCGCCCAGCTTCAGCGGCTGCTGCAAGGCAGGCGTGCAGAAGCAGTTGTCGACCACCAGCATCGCACCCTTGGCGTGCGCGATTTCCGACAGCGCGGTGATATCCACCAGCTCAGCCAACGGATTGGACGGCGACTCGACAAACAGCAATTTGGTGTTGGATTTGATCGCTGCATCCCAAGCCGACAGATCGGCCAGCGGCACGTAATCGACTTCCACACCGAAACGCTTGAAGTACTTCTCGAACAGGCTGATGGTCGAACCGAACACGCTGCGCGACACCAGCACATGATCGCCGGCACTGCACAGGCTCATCACCACTGCCATGATCGCGGCCATGCCCGTCGCCGTAGCCACCGCCTGCTCGGCGCTTTCCAGCGCGGCGATGCGCTCTTCGAACGCGCGCACGGTCGGGTTGGTGTAACGCGAGTAGACGTTGCCCGGCACTTCCCCGGCAAACCGTGCGGCGGCGTCAGCGGCGGTACGGAACACGTAGCTGGAAGTGAAGAACATCGGATCACCGTGCTCGCCTTCCGGCGTACGGTGCTGACCGGCACGTACGGCCAGGGTATCGAACGCTACGCCTTCGAGGTCGCTGTCCAGCCGACCGGCATCCCATTCCTGACTCATGCTGTCACTCCTTGCCCTGTTCTCGGTAAATAAAAGTCTTTTGCCAGATACAAAACCGGCCCCTAGGGGCCGGTTGAAACTCAGTTGTTGTACAGATCGATGATCGCACTGACCGCCTGGGTCTTGACCTTCGAGGCATCGTTACGTGCCTGTTCGATCTTGTTCAAGTAAGCCTCGTCGACATCGCCAGTGACGTACTTGCCGTCGAACACTGCGCAATCGAAGTTTTCGATCTTGATCTTGCCGCCACCGACCGCTTCGATCAAGTCAGGCAGATCCTGATAGATCAGCCAGTCAGCACCGATCAGATCAGCCACGTCCTGGGTCGAACGGTTGTGCGCGATCAGCTCGTGAGCGCTCGGCATGTCGATGCCGTAAACGTTCGGGAAGCGAACAGCCGGAGCCGCCGAGCAGAAGTAGACGTTTTTCGCGCCGGCTTCGCGGGCCATCTGGATGATCTGCTTGCAGGTAGTGCCACGAACGATCGAGTCGTCGACGAGCATCACGTTCTTGCCGCGGAATTCCAGCTCAATGGCGTTGAGCTTCTGACGTACCGATTTCTTGCGCGCGGCCTGGCCGGGCATGATGAAGGTACGACCGATGTAGCGGTTCTTGACGAAACCTTCGCGGAATTTCACGCCCAGATGGTTGGCCAGTTCCAGCGCGGCAGTGCGGCTGGTGTCCGGAATCGGGATGACCACGTCGATGTCGTGCTCTGGACGCTCGCGCAGGATCTTCTCCGCCAGCTTCTCACCCATGCGCAGACGGGCCTTGTAGACCGACACGCCGTCGATGATCGAATCCGGGCGCGCCAGGTAGACGTGTTCGAAGATGCACGGGGTCAGGGACGGATTGGTCGCACACTGACGAGTGTGCAGCTTGCCGTCTTCAGTGATGTAGACCGCTTCGCCTGGTGCCAGGTCGCGGATCAGGGTGAAGCCGAGCACATCCAGCGAAACACTTTCGGAGGCGATCATGTACTCGACGCCTTCGTCGGTGTGACGCTGACCGAACACGATCGGGCGGATGCCGTGCGGGTCACGGAAACCGACGATGCCGTAACCGGTCACCATCGCCACGACAGCGTAGCCACCGACGCAACGGTTATGCACGTCGGTCACGGCGGCAAACACGTCTTCTTCGGTCGGTTGCAGCTTGCCGCGCTGGGCCAGCTCGTGAGCGAACACGTTGAGCAGCACTTCCGAGTCGGAGCTGGTGTTGACGTGACGCAGATCGGATTCGTAGATCTCTTTGGCCAACTGTTCAACGTTGGTCAGGTTACCGTTGTGCGCCAGGGTGATGCCGTAAGGCGAGTTGACGTAGAACGGCTGAGCCTCGGCCGACGTCGAGCTGCCGGCAGTCGGGTAACGGACGTGGCCGATACCCATGTGGCCGACCAGGCGCTGCATGTGACGCTGTTGAAACACGTCACGCACCAGGCCATTGTCCTTGCGCAAGAACAACCGGCCATCATGGCTGGTCACGATACCGGCAGCGTCCTGGCCGCGGTGCTGGAGCACGGTTAGCGCGTCATACAGCGCCTGATTGACGTTCGACTTACCGACGATACCGACGATGCCACACATGCGACGCAACCCCTACTTAATGGATCTGAACTGAACAACACTCACTGAGGCGTTTTGGCCGACGGCAAGAGTTGCTCCTTGAACGGAATATCAGCGGGTACGCTGATTCCGCTGGCAAGCCACTGACTGCTCCACCCGAGAATCAGGTTCTTGGACCAGTCTGCGACCAATAGAAACTTTGGCACGAGCTGTGATTCTTTCCACCACCCGTCCTGCTGTACCGGCCCCAGGCTCAACAGCCCGACCGCCACGACCACCAGCAACACGCCACGCGCAGCGCCGAAGGCCATGCCGAGGAATCGATCGGTCCCGGACAACCCGGTGACGCGAACCAACTCGCCGATAAGATAATTGATCATTGCGCCCACGATCAGTGTGGCGACAAACATGATGGCACAGCCCGTGATCACACGAGCCGACGGTGTTTCGATGTATCCGGCGAGGTACTCGGACAGTGAGCCACCGAACATCCAGGCAACAGCTCCTGCGATGATCCAGGTCACCAGCGACAATGCTTCTTTGACGAAGCCGCGGCTCAAACTGATCAAAGCGGAGATGGCGATGATTGCAACGATCGCCCAGTCAACCCAGGTAAATGGCACAGTGCAGCCTACAGACGGATAAGGCGGCGCATTTTAGCAGAGCGCATGGCTGTCGGTAAGCTGCGATTTTCAGTGCATTTCTATCGAAGTGATAGATATCAGCCACGCTCAGGCTGGAAGCGCACCACAAACCCCTTGAGGTTCTGCTGGCGGCTCAACAGATCGCGCAGACGATCGGCTTCGGCGCGCTCAATCAACGGACCGACGAACACCCGGTTCTTGCCATCGGCAGAACGGATGTAAGCGTTGTAGCCCTGACTGCGCAGGGTTTTCTGCAGGCTTTCAGCGCTGGCGCGGCTCGATAGACTGGCCAGTTGCACCGACCAGCTCACCGACAGACCATTGGCATCGACGCGGCTTTGAGTGGTGTCCGGCTTGGCAGACAGCGCAGCGATCGGCTGGGCTGGGGCTGTGGTTGGCTTGACCACAGGAGCGGGAGCGGGAGCCGGCGCAACCGGTTTGGCTACCGGCGCCGGAGCCGGGGCTGGCGCGGCGGAAGCAATAGGTGCCGTTGGCACAGCCTGCTCGGCGACTTCGTCATCGCTTGGCACTGGCTCTTGCGGGAGAACCTGCGGCTCAGGTACGGCCACGGTTTCCATCTGGATCTGCGCCACGGCGGGCGCTTGCGGCGCAGCCGGCGCTTCGACAGTCACCTGACGCTGTTCATCCTGACGGGAAAATAGCATCGGCAGGAAAATCACCGCCAGCGCCACCAGCACCAGGGCACCGACCATGCGCTGCTTGTACGCTTTATCCAGCAAAGCCATTTGCCGCTTCCTCCGTGGAGCGCCGAGACAGCCATTCGAGGGCCTCGGCGACACAATAAAATGATCCGAACAGCAAGATCTCGTCGTCGCTGGTGGCCACTGCACACTGCCCTTCCAGCGCAGCCGCCACACTGTCATAAGACGTGACCGAGGCGCCAAGGTTCTGCAATGCCTGATTCAATTCATCCACCGGACGCGCACGTGGCGAATCCAGCGGCGCCACCGCCCAGTGCTGGACGCTGGCATTCAATTCACCGATGACGCCGTCCAGATCCTTGTCCGCCAGCAGGCCGAACACCGCCAGACGCTTGCCGACCGGCGGACGAGCCGCCAGACGCCGCGCCAGATACTCCGCCGCATGCGGGTTGTGTCCAACGTCCAGCAACAGGTTCAGACGTTTGCCGTTCCATTCGAACGAGCGACGATCGAGACGACCGACCACACGAGTCGCCCGCAACGCCGCAACAATCTGTTCGGCATCCCATGGCAAACCGAGCAGCAGATAAGCCTGCAACGCCAACGCGGCGTTTTCCATCGGCAGATCAAGCAGCGGCAAATCACGCAGTTCGACGACCTGACCGTCAGCATCGGTACCGCGCCACTGCCAGAATTGATCCGTGATACCCAGATCGAAATCACGCCCGCGCAGGAAGAACGGGCAAGCAAGCTCGCGCGCCTTGTCCAGCAGGGGTTGTGGAGGATTCAGATCGCCGCACAGTGCAGGTTTGCCCTGACGGAAAATCCCGGCCTTCTCGAAGGCCACGGATTCGCGGGTATTGCCCAGGTAATCGGCATGATCGACACCAATGCTGGTGACCAGCGCGATATCGGCATCGACCACGTTGACAGTGTCCAGACGCCCGCCCAGCCCGACTTCCAGCACCACCGCATCGAGCCCGGCCTGTTGAAACAGCCAGAACGCCGCCAGGGTGCCCATTTCGAAGTAAGTCAGGGAAGTGTCGCCACGCCCCGCTTCTACCGCCGCGAAGGCTTCGCACAACTGCGCGTCAGTGGCTTCGACGCCATTGAGCTGCACCCGCTCGTTGTAACGCAGCAGGTGCGGAGAATTGTAGACACCGACGTTCAGGCCCTGCGCCCGCAGCAAAGAAGCCACGAAAGCGCAGGTCGAACCCTTGCCGTTGGTGCCGGTGACCGTGATCACCCGTGGCGCCGGCTGGCCCAGTCCCATGCGGGACGCTACCTGTTGCGAACGCTCCAGCCCCATGTCGATGGCCGATGGATGCAACTGCTCAAGGTAGGCGAGCCACTCGCCAAGGGTGCGCTCGGTCATACGTTGGCAGGCACCGGCGGAACGACGATCGGCTCGATCGGCGCAGCAACGAATTTAGGCGTCGGCTTGCCGGTCAGTTGCGCCAGCAGGTTACCCAGACGCGGACGCAGTTCGCGACGGTCGATGATCATGTCGATCGCACCGTGCTCCAGGAGGAACTCGCTGCGCTGGAAGCCTTCCGGCAGCTTTTCGCGCACGGTCTGCTCGATCACGCGCGGGCCGGCGAAGCCGATCAGGGCTTTTGGCTCGCCGACGATCACGTCGCCCAGCATCGCCAGACTGGCGGAAACGCCACCGTAAACCGGGTCGGTCAGCACGGAGATGAACGGAATGCCTTCTTCGCGCAGGCGCGCCAGCACGGCCGAGGTCTTGGCCATCTGCATCAGAGAGATCAGGGCCTCCTGCATGCGCGCGCCACCGGAAGCGGAGAAACACACCATCGGGCAACGGTTTTCCAGCGCGTAGTTGGCGGCGCGTACGAAGCGCTCACCGACGATGGCGCCCATGGAACCGCCCATGAAGCTGAATTCGAACGCCGAAACCACGACCGGCATGCCCAGCAGGGTGCCGCTCATGGAAACCAGTGCGTCTTTCTCGCCGGTCTGCTTCTGGGCAGCGACCAGACGATCCTTGTACTTCTTGCCGTCACGGAATTTCAGACGGTCAACCGGCTCCAGGTCGGCGCCCAGTTCAGTACGGCCTTCGGCGTCCAGGAAGATGTCGATGCGCGCACGTGCGCCGATGCGCATGTGGTGGTTGCACTTGGGGCAAACGTCCAGGGTCTTTTCCAGCTCCGGACGATACAGCACAGCCTCGCAGGACGGGCATTTGTGCCACAGACCTTCAGGGACCGAGCTCTTCTTGACCTCGGAACGCATGATCGAAGGGATCAGCTTGTCTACCAACCAGTTGCTCATGCTTTCTTTCTCCAGTACCGGCGGCCCGAACGCTCTGGTTCGCGGCCCCGCGTATGCCCTTCAGCTAAATTCATGTGTGGCGATGATCGGCCGGACTGCCGGGTCAGCGGAACTGACCTGCGTACACCCCGAAAAGACCCTCAGCCTCTTTTCTACAGAGCTGTGGACGGCGGCAGTCTGCCAGCCGTCACATCAGCGTACGGCGTTGATGAATGCACGAATCTTTGCGTGATCCTTGATGCCCTTGCTCGCCTCTACCCCGCCGCTGACATCCACGGCATACGGCCGCACCCGGGCGACCGCATCGGCGACGTTCTCCGGCGTCAGGCCGCCGGCCAGAATCAACGGCTTGCTCAAACCCTGCGGAATCAGTGACCAGTCGAACGCCTCGCCGGTTCCGCCGGGCACGCCTTCGACATAAGTGTCGAGCAGCACGCCGCTGGCGCTCGGGTAGGCATCGCAGGCAGCGGCAATGTCATCGCCCGCCTTGACCCGCAAGGCCTTGATGTACGGCCGGTGCCAGCCTTCACACTCCGCGGCGGTCTCGTCGCCATGGAACTGCAGCAGATCCAGCGGCACGGCATCGAGGATTTCCCCGAGCTCGCAACGGCTGGCATTGACGAACAGCCCGACCGTGGTCACGAACGGCGGCAATGCGGCGATGATCGCCCGCGCCTGCTGCACGGTCACGGCCCGGGGACTTTTAGCGTAGAACACAAAACCGATGGCATCGGCCCCGGCCTCGACGGCTGCCAACGCATCTTCTATGCGGGTAATCCCGCAAATCTTGCTGCGAACGGCTGACATGTCGATAAAAACCCCAAGGCAAATCCGAGAAAGTCCCGGATGGTAACAAATGCGTTCGAGGGCGTCAGCCGTCAAGTTCCGCGAAACCCGTAAGGAAATGTGGCCCGATGAAACGCTCCGGCAACGGGAACTCGTCGTGGTACTCGACCTGCACCAGATACAGGCCGAACGGATGCGCCGTAACTCCGCCGGAACGCCGCTCGCGGCTCTCCAGCACTTCTTTCATCCACTCTACCGGCCGCTCGCCGGCACCGATGGTCATCAGCACGCCGGCGATGTTGCGCACCATGTGATGCAGAAACGCGTTGGCGCGGATGTCCAGAACGATCATTTTGCCGTGACGGGTCACGCGCAGGTGATGCATCTTCTTGATCGGCGACTTGGCCTGGCACTGGCCGGCACGGAAGGCACTGAAATCATGAGTACCGATCAGGTACTGCGCGGCCTCGGCCATGCGCTCGACGTCCAGCGGACGGTGATTCCAGGTGATTTCTTCGTTGAGATGCGCCGGGCGGATCTGATCGTTGTAGATCACGTAGCGATAGCGCCGGGCAATCGCCTTGAATCGCGCATGGAAATGCGCCGGCATGACCTTCGCCCAACTGACGCTGATGTCGTGGGGCAGATTGATGTTGGCGCCCATGACCCAGGCTTTCAGCGAACGGTCGACCTGGGTATCGAAATGCACCACCTGCCCGCAGGCATGCACACCGGCGTCGGTGCGCCCCGCGCATTGCAGCGAGATCGGCGAGTCGGCGACCTTCGACAGGGCTTTTTCCAGGGTTTCCTGCACGGTGAGTACACCGGTGGACTGGCGCTGCCAGCCGCTGTAGCGCGAGCCCTTGTATTCAACGCCCAGCGCGACGCGGAAAAAGCCTTCGGGTGCCATTTCGGCGGCCGGGTTATCTATGTTTGCCAAGTCGGTACAGCCTGCTGATCTACAAAGGCGGGCATTATAAGGCGGCGGGACGGGGAAACCAGACCCAAACAAAAACGGCAGCCTCATGGGCTGCCGTTTTGTTTACCGCTGAATGCCGACTCAGGCCAGATGCGACAGCATTTCGCTCGCTTCGCTCTTCTGCTTGTCGTTCCCCTCACTGATGACCTCATTGAGGATGTCGCGCGCGCCGTCGTTGTCGCCCATGTCGATGTAGGCCTGAGCCAGATCGAGCTTGGTCGCGGCTTCGTCAGTACCGGACAGGAAGTCGAAGTCATCCTCGCCCAGATCATTGCCCAACGCTGCGTCAGCCTCGGTGAAGCTTGGCTCGTTGATGCTGCTCGACAGGCGATCCAGCTCGGCGTTGACGTCGTCCAGTTCGGCGGCAAATGCATCCGGCTCGGCTGGCGTCGCGTCCA
Organism: Pseudomonas sp. GW456-12-1-14-TSB6; assembly: GCF_059424205.1. NCBI lineage: Bacteria > Pseudomonadati > Pseudomonadota > Gammaproteobacteria > Pseudomonadales > Pseudomonadaceae > Pseudomonas > Pseudomonas sp. GW456-12-1-14-TSB6. Next base: position 50,873 of record NZ_JBWKZE010000020.1, on the reverse strand, counting down.
TTTCGTCAGCCAGGGACAGGTCGAAATCGGCTGGCAGCTCCAGATCGTCCTGCGGCACGTCGGCCACGGTTGGAGTTTCGACCAGCGGCAGATCCTTCACGCCTTCGTCCAGATCCAGCAGGAAATCATCGTCTGCCAGCTCGACCGGCGCAGGCGCAGGGTCGGCACCGAGATCCATATCCAGGTCGAAATCCGACAGGTCGTCGAGGTTTTCCTTGATGTCGGTCTGCTGTTGCAGCACGGACTCGAAGCTCAGGTCGTCGTCAGTCGGGAACGCATCCAGCTCGACCGGCGCTTCCGGCTCGACAGTCGCCAGAGGCTCTACTGGCGTGATGTTATCCAGATCGTCGAGGCTCAGGTCGAAAGCGCTGTCCAGTTCGGCATCTGCCGCGGCAGGCGCTTCAGGCTCGTCGAGCAGCAGCTCCTTGACGTATTCCGCGTCCAGCTCGGCGGCCATGGCAGCAGCCGCCAGGCCGCTGGCCGCGACGACCGCCATAGCCGGGAAGCGGCTTTTCAGCTCCTCGACCTTGGCGAAGTTGTCGCCATTGGCGACCAGTTGGCGCTCCTGGCCGACGAACGCATCGCGATCACCCTGACGACCGTAGACTTCCATCAGTTTCAGACGCAGATCGCTGCGCTGCGGCTCCAGGCTCACGCCCTCCTCAAGCAACGCGGCGGCTTGATTCAGACGACCGCCGTCGATGTGCGACTGCGCCTTGTCCAGCACGTCGTCGGAACGCTCGGCGGCCGGCGCCACCAACGGCGCGGCGATCGGCTCGGCCATCACGACTGGCGCCACTACAGCAGCAGCAGCGGCTGGGGCTGGGGCTGGGTTCAGCTTGACGCTGGCGGCTGGCACTTCCAGACCTTCGAAGCTGCTTTCCGGCAGATCGAGGTCCTGGGAGAAGGATTGCTCCTCCAGGGCACGGGCCATGCGCAAGTGTTTTTCGGCTTCCTGCTGCGCCTTGCGGCGGCGGGCCAGCAGCAACAGCAGGAGCAGCAGAACCACTGCACCGCCACCGACCAGACCCAGCAGGATTGGATTGGTCAGCAGTTCGTTGAAGGTTTTTTCGTCATTGGCTGCGGGCGTGGTTTCAACCACAGGCTCGACAACCGGCTCGACCGGTGCCGGGGCGGCGGCTTCAGGCGCAGGTGCGCCCGGAGCAGCCTCTGCCGGAGTGGCCGGCGGCGTGGCCGCCAGTTCCGCGGTGATCGCCGGCACCACTGGCGCAGTGGCGGCGGTCGCGGGAGCAGCACCCGAACCTTCGGCCTGCATCTTCGCCAGTTGATTGTTTTTCAGTTCGATCAGGCGTTGCAGCTTGTCCAGCTGGCTTTGCAGATCGGCCATGCGGCTTTTCAGTTCTTCGTTGTCACGACGGGTGGTGTCGAGACTTTCCTGAGTGACCGCCAGTTTGTTGCTCAGGGCCTTGGCATCGCTGGCGGGCCCCTTACCACGCGCCTTGGCGCTTTCGGCGGACACCAGGCTCAGGTTGTCCTTGGCGTTTTGCGCAGCACCGGTATTGGCGCGGCCACGATTGGTCGCATCGAGTTGCTGCTGACCGGTACCCGGTTTGGCCACATAACGACGGCCCTGACGCCAGGCTTCGTTCTGCGCGGCCACTTCGGCAATCGCTTTGGACTGCGGCAGTGCGGTGCTTTGCACCTGATCGGGCAGACGCAGCACCTGACCGGTTTTCAGGCGGTTGATGTTGCCGCCGATGAACGCGTCCGGGTTCAGGGCCTGGATCGCCAGCATGGTCTGCTGCACCGAACCGCCAGTGCGCGCCTTGGCGGCGATTTCCCACAGGGTGTCGCGCGGCGTGGTGGTGTGGGTCGAATGGGTGGCGCCGGTGGTCGGTGCGGTGATGGTTTGCGCTGGCGCGGGTTGAGCGGCGGCATCGGCGGTCTGCGGCGAGAACTTCGACGGATCCAGCAGCACGCTGTAATCACGCAGCAGGCGGCCGTTCGGCCACATTACCTGCACGAGAAATTTCACCATCGGTTCCGACAGCGGTTTGCTCGAGGTAACGCGCAGCACACTTTTGCCGCTGGCGTTGAGCACCGGGGTGAACGTCAGATCATTGAGGAAGGCCTGGCGATCGACGCCGGCCTTGGCGAAATCTTCCGGCGAGGCCAGGCTCGGCACCACTTCGGCAGCGGTCAGATCCTTGACATCGAGCAGCTCGATTTCCGCTACCAGCGGCTGGTTCAGGGTCGACTTCAGGGTCAGCTCCCCGAGCCCGAGGGCATGCGCCATACCGGAGGACAGCGCCGAGGCGGCCGCTATTGCTAACACCAGTTTGCGAACTTGAACCATAGCCTCTTCCTTTGTTTGAACGTTCCTCGGCCAGCGAGAAGATGTTGATAGTCGCTGCCGTAAGGCATTGCGCGCGACGACGACAGCATGCCGCGCGCGATCATTTCTTTGATGCCCCGGAAAGTCCCGGAGGGTGACACGTTGCCAACTGCTCCGGCCAAGCATAGCGCCCGGCTAGAATCAGTCGACAAATTGTTGCCAAGTATCTTTTACAGCAGGTCTTTTATCAACAACTCGGCGACCTGCACGGCGTTGAGGGCCGCACCTTTGCGTACGTTATCTGACGTCAGCCACAGATTAAGTTCCGACGGTTCGTCGACACCGGCACGCACCCGCCCGACGTAGACCACGTCCTGCCCCACCGCGTCACCGACGGCGGTCGGATAATCACCGGCCTCGACCAGCTCGATGCCCTCGGCACCTTCCAGCGCAGCATTGACCTTTTCCAGGTCGACCGCGCTCGCTGACTGCAAGGTCACGCTAAAGCTATCGCCAAAAAACACCGGGGCTTGAACGCAAGTTGCGGAAATCTTTAATAAAGGCTTGGCCAGCACCTGACGCAGCTCGCGCACCAGGCGTTTTTCCAGCAGCGTATGACCTTGCGCATCCGGTGTGCCGACCTGGGCCAGCAGGTTGAAAGCCATCTGCCGGTCGAAGAATGTCGGCTCCAGCGGACGCATGTTCAGCAGCTCGGCGGTCTGGCGCGCCAGCTCGGTCACGGCTTCGCGGCCCTGGGCGGAAACCGCCAGATTGGCGGTGACATGCACGTATTGCAGTTCGATCAGATCGAGCAGCGGCGCCAACACCACGGCCAAAGTAGTGGCCGACGGGCTTGGACTGCTGACCTGGAACGGCACTTTCAAACCGGCCAGCACATCGGCATTGGCTTCCGGCACCACTTGCGGCGCCTGATCCGTCGGCAAGGCGCCGGACAGATCGACCAGCGAGCAACCCGCCGCGTGAGCGCGGGCGGCGTAACTCAGGGTGATGGCCGGGCCGGCGGCGAAGAACGCCAGTTTGACCTTGCTGAAATCGAACTCGTCGACTTCACGCACGCGCACGTTCTTGTTGCGAAACAGCACCGAGCTGCCGGCGGATTCGCTGCTGGCCAACAGGTGCAGCGTGCCGACCGGGAAGTCGCGTTCTTCGAGAATCTGCACAAGGGTTTCGCCGACAGTACCGGTGGCGCCGATCACGGCAATATCAAGGGTCTGGGTCATGTGCTACCTCTGGCGAAACGGGGGGAGCGGCACTTTACCGGGTGAGTCGCACGCAGGCAATTCGCGCCCGCCGCGAAGAGCGGACGCGGAGCGTCCATGGCTGCATTCCCACGCAGAGCATGGGAACGATCAACAGGTACAAAAAAACCCGCGCCTCTTGCAAGGCGCGGGTTCTTTCATTGCATCAAGCGATCAACGCTCAAGCAGGATCCGCAGCATGCGACGCAGCGGTTCGGCCGCGCCCCACAGCAGTTGGTCGCCGACGGTGAAGGCACCGACGAACTGCGAACCCATGTTCAGCTTGCGCAGACGACCGACCGGTACGTTCAGGGTGCCGGTGACTTTCGTCGGGCTCAGCTCCTGCATGCTGATTTCACGGTTGTTCGGCACCAGCTTGACCCAAGGATTGTGCTGGCTGATCAGCCCTTCGATATCGGCGATCGGCACGTCTTTGTTCAGCTTGATGGTCAGCGCCTGGCTGTGGCAACGCATGGCGCCGATGCGCACGCAGATGCCGTCGACCGGGATCGGGCTCTTGAAGCGACCGAGGATCTTGTTGGTCTCGGCCTGGGCCTTCCACTCTTCGCGGCTCTGGCCGTTCGGCAGTTCCTTGTCGATCCACGGGATCAGGCTGCCGGCCAGCGGTACGCCGAAGTTTTCGGTCGGGTATGCGTCGCTGCGCATGGCTTCAGCCACACGACGGTCGATGTCGAGGATCGCGCTGGCAGGATCGGCCAGTTGATCGGCGACAGCGGCGTGGGTCGCGCCCATCTGCTTGATCAGTTCACGCATATTCTGCGCACCGGCACCGGACGCCGCCTGATAGGTCATGGCGCTCATCCACTCGACCAGACCGGCTTCGAACAGACCGCCCAGGCCCATCAGCATCAGGCTGACGGTGCAGTTGCCGCCGATGTAGTTCTTGGTGCCTGCGTCGAGCTGCTGGTCGATGACCTTGCGGTTGACCGGATCAAGGATGATAACGGCGTCGTCGTTCATCCGCAGGCTCGAGGCCGCGTCGATCCAGTAACCCTGCCAGCCGGCTTCGCGCAGCTTCGGGAATACTTCGCTGGTGTAGTCGCCGCCCTGGCAGGTCAGGATCACGTCGAGGGTTTTCAGCTCTTCAATGCTGTAAGCGTCCTTGAGCGGAGCAATGTCCTTGCCCACGGACGGGCCTTGGCCACCGACATTGGAAGTGGTGAAAAACACCGGCTCGATAAGATCGAAATCCTGCTCTTCCAGCATCCGCTGCATGAGCACGGAACCGACCATGCCGCGCCAACCGATCAGACCTACACGTTTCATCGCAACTACACCTTCTTGAAAAGTGGGCCGCTGCTTTGTATTGAATTTCGCAGCGGGCCCGAGAGATTACAGATTCCGCAGCGCGGCGACTACTGCGTCACCCATTTCCTGCGTACCGACTTTAGTGCAACCGGTCGAAAAGATGTCGCCGGTGCGCAGACCCTGATCCAGCACCACGCTGACCGCTTTTTCGATGGCATCGGCCGCTTCGTGCAGATTGAAGCTGTAACGCAGCATCATCGACACCGACAGGATGGTCGCCAGCGGGTTGGCAATGCCTTTGCCGGCGATGTCCGGTGCCGAGCCGTGGCAAGGCTCGTACATGCCCTTGTTGTTGGCATCCAGCGAGGCCGACGGCAGCATGCCGATGGAGCCGGTGAGCATCGACGCTTCGTCGGACAGGATGTCGCCGAACATGTTGTCGGTGACGATCACGTCGAACTGCTTCGGTGCACGCACCAGCTGCATGGCGGCGTTGTCGACGTACATGTGGCTCAGTTCAACGTCCGGGTAATCCTTGGCCACCTGCTCGACCACTTCACGCCACAGTTGGCTGGACGCCAGCACGTTGGCCTTGTCCACCGAGCACAGCTTCTTGCCACGCACGCGGGCCATGTCGAAACCGACACGGGCGATACGGCGGATTTCGCTTTCGCTGTACGGCAGGGTGTCGTAGGACTGGCGCTCGCCGTTTTCCAGGGTGCGGGTGCCGCGCGGTGCGCCGAAGTAGATGCCGCCGGTCAGCTCACGGACGATCAGGATGTCCAGGCCGGCAACGATTTCCGGCTTCAGGCTCGAAGCCTCGGCCAGTTGCGGGTACAGGATCGCCGGACGCAGGTTGCCGAACAGGCCCAGTTGCGCACGGATTTTCAGCAGACCGCGCTCAGGGCGGATGTCACGCTCGATGGTGTCCCATTTCGGGCCGCCGACGGCACCCAGCAGCACGGCGTCGGCGGCACGGGCGCGATCGAGGGTTTCGTCGGCCAGCGGCACGCCGTGCTTGTCGATGGCGGCGCCACCGATCACGTCATGGCTCAGTTCGAAGCCCAGGCTGTACTTGTCGTTGGCCAGCTCCAGCACCTTGACCGCTTCGGCCATGATTTCCGGACCAATACCGTCGCCTGGGAGAATCAGAATCTGCTTGCTCATGCTTTCCTCGTGTCTTCAGTCGGTGCGCCATCGACGGGCGCGCCCGGAAAAATACTTATCGTTTCAGGATTACTTTTCAGCCCAGAGCACCAGTACGTCTGTACTGAACGAACCATCGGCCTCAATCTCAAAATATTCGCGCACTTCGTTGCCCATCGACTGCTGCAACTGGCGGATCGCGGCACGCATCACTTCGGGTGTGCGCATGCGCTCGACCCAGCTGTTGTACTCCAGACGCAGGCGCTGACGCGTGGTGCTGCGGGTGTGCAGACCGGCCTCGCTGACCTGGCGCAACCACTCACCGGCCGAATAATCGCGTACATGGCTGGTATCGCGCAGCACTTCGACGCTCTGCAAATAGGTGTCGAACAGCGGACTGCCCGGCGACAGCACATCGATGAACGCCGCCACGCCACCCGGCTTCAGCACCCGACGCACTTCGCGCAAGGCCACACCGAGATCGCTCCAATGGTGCGCCGAATAACGGCTGAACACGAAGTCGAACTCGCCATCGGCGAACGGCAGACGCTCGGCGGCGCCGTTGACCGTGGACACATTGCTCAAACCGCGATCAACAGCAGCGGCGGCCACCACGTCGAGCATCTGCTGCGACAGGTCGTAGGCCACCACTTCTTTCACCAACGGGGCAACGTGAAAACTCACGTGCCCGGCGCCGCAACCCAGGTCCAGCACCCGCGCCTCGCCCTGCCCCGCCAACTCAGCCTGCAGCAGCGCAAATTCAGTGCCTTGAGCGTGAACGGCGCTGCTCAGGTAGGCGGCGGCCTGTTCACCGAATTGCTTTTGTACAACCTGACTGTGGGCGGTGCTGGTCATGGGTACGTCCTTTTCTGGGTTTCAACCTTTCAGATTCACGCGTCGCGGAACAACCACGGCTGGCTAGCGCGATGTTTGGCTTCGAACGCGGCAATCGCATCGCCGTCCTGCAAGGTCAGGCCGATGTCGTCCAGGCCGTTGAGCAGGCAGTGTTTGCGGAAGGCGTCGATCTCGAAGCGGTAGACCTTGCCGTTCGGGCTGGTGACGGTCTGCTCGTGCAGATCGATCTGCAACTGATAGCCCGGTTCGGCCTCGACCTGCTTGAACAGCTCGTCGACTTCGGCGTCGCTCAGGATGATTGGCAGCAAACCGTTCTTGAAGCTGTTGTTGAAGAAGATGTCGGCATAGCTCGGCGCGATGATGCTGCGGAAACCGTACTCTTCCAGCGCCCATGGCGCGTGTTCACGGCTGGAGCCGCAACCGAAGTTCTCGCGGGCCAACAATACGCTGGCGCCTTGATAACGCTCGGCGTTGAGCACGAATTCCTTGTTCAACGGACGTTTGGAGTTGTCCTGATACGGCTGACCCACATCGAGGTAACGCCACTCGTCGAACAGGTTCGGGCCGAAACCGGTGCGCTTGATCGACTTCAGAAACTGCTTCGGAATGATCTGGTCGGTGTCGACGTTGGCACGATCCAGAGGCGCGACGAGACCAGTGTGCTGGGTAAAAGCTTTCATGCTGCGCTCCTTTAGATCAATTCACGAACGTCGATGAAACGACCGTTCACCGCCGCCGCAGCGGCCATGGCCGGGCTGACGAGGTGGGTACGGCCACCGGCGCCCTGACGGCCTTCGAAGTTACGGTTGGAGGTCGAGGCGCAATGTTCGCCGGACTCCAAACGGTCCGGGTTCATCGCCAGACACATCGAGCAACCCGGCTCGCGCCATTCGAAACCGGCTTCGAGGAAGATCTTGTCCAGACCTTCGGCCTCGGCCTGGGCCTTCACCAGACCCGAGCCCGGCACGACGATGGCCTGCTTGATGGTCGACGCAACCTTGCGACCCTTGGCGATCACCGCCGCAGCGCGCAAGTCTTCGATCCGCGAGTTGGTGCAGGAGCCGATGAATACGCGGTCGAGCTGAATGTCAGTGATCGCCTGATTGGCGGTCAAACCCATGTATTTCAAGGCGCGGACGATCGAGTCGCGTTTGACCAGATCCATCTCTTTAGCCGGGTCCGGCACGTTCTGATCAACGGCCAGCACCATTTCCGGCGAAGTGCCCCAGCTGACTTGCGGCTTGATCTGCGCGGCGTCGAGCTCGACCACGGTGTCGAAATGCGCGTCGGCGTCGGACACCAGGTCTTTCCAGGACTCGACCGCCAGATCCCACTCGGCGCCTTTCGGTGCGAACGGACGACCCTTGACGTAATCCACGGTCTTCTGGTCCGCCGCCACCAGGCCCACACGGGCGCCGGCTTCGATGGACATGTTGCAGATGGTCATGCGGCCTTCGATGGACAGGTCGCGAATCGCGCTGCCGGCGAATTCGATGGCATGGCCGTTACCGCCGGCGGTGCCGATCTTGCCGATCACCGCGAGGACGATGTCCTTGGCGGTCACGCCGAACGGCAATTGGCCTTCGACGCGCACCAGCATGTTCTTCATTTTCTTGGCGACCAGGCACTGGGTGGCGAGCACGTGCTCGACCTCTGAAGTGCCGATCCCGTGAGCCAGGGCGCCGAACGCGCCGTGGGTCGAGGTGTGCGAGTCGCCGCAGACCACGGTCATGCCCGGCAAGGTCGCGCCCTGCTCCGGGCTGATCACATGAACGATGCCCTGGCGCACGTCGTTCATCTTGAATTCGACGATGCCGTATTCATCGCAGTTGTCGTCGAGGGTCTGAACCTGCAAACGCGAGACTTGGTCGGCAATGGCTTCGATGCCGCCCTTGCGCTCCGGGGTGGTCGGTACGTTGTGGTCCGGGGTGGCGATGTTGGCATCGATGCGCCACGGCTTGCGTCCGGCCAGACGCAGGCCTTCAAAGGCTTGCGGCGAGGTCACTTCGTGGATGATGTGACGATCGATATAGATCAGCGCCGAGCCATCGTCGCGCTGCTTGACCAAATGCGAATCCCAGAGCTTGTCGTAGAGCGTTTTGCCGGCCATCAGACGGTTCCTCATCAGCTTGTTTCTATGCCCTGGGCTTATCAATAACCCTTTGGCTTGTGAGGCCGATCCTATGGGGTTAGATTAAATAACTCAAATTCATATTTTTTATGCTTTGGATAACCAACTGGAATACGAACATGGACCTGGCCAACCTCAATGCTTTTATCGCGATTGCCGAGACCGGAAGCTTCTCCGGTGCCGGCGAACGGCTGCACCTGACGCAACCGGCGATCAGCAAACGCATCGCCGGCCTGGAGCAGCAATTGAATGTGCGGCTGTTCGACCGGCTCGGTCGCGAAGTGGGCCTGACTGAGGCCGGCCGGGCCCTGCTGCCACGGGCTTACCAGATTCTCAACGTGCTCGACGACACGCGCCGCGCCCTGACCAACCTGACCGGCGAAGTGACCGGCCGCCTGACCCTGGCCACCAGTCACCACATCGGTCTGCACCGTCTGCCGCCCTTATTGAGGGAATACACCCGCCGCTACCCACAGGTGGCGCTGGATATTCAGTTTCTCGATTCGGAAGTGGCCTACGAGGAAATTCTCCACGGCCGGGCGGAACTGGCGGTCATCACCCTCGCGCCGGAGCCGCATACGCTGGTCAAGGCCACGCCCGTCTGGGACGACCCGCTGGATTTCGTGGTGGCCCCGGAACATTCATTGATCAGCAACGGCGCCGTCACGTTGGCGGACATTGCCGGCCATCCGGCGGTTTTCCCCGGCGGCAACACCTTTACCCACCATATTGTCCAACGGCTGTTCGAGGCTCAGGGCCTGACGCCGAACATCGCCATGAGCACCAACTACCTGGAAACCATCAAGATGATGGTGTCGATCGGCCTGGCCTGGAGCGTTTTGCCGCGCACGATGCTCGATGAACAGGTGGCGCGCATACCTTTGCCGGGCATACAGCTCAGTCGCCAGCTAGGCTATATCCTGCACACTGAAAGGACGCTGTCGAATGCTGCACGGGCGTTTATGGCCCTGCTGGACGCTCAAATCGATCTGCCAGGGACTCTCGGCTAACTTGTGCTACTCCTATAGAGCTGCCGCCCCTGTGCCAAACGCCCAAATCAGCTCAAGGCCCCTTAACAATGCCGAAATCTGTTGACCGTATTCCGCCGATGCCGCGTATTCAGGCCATTGATCCACGGCGATCCGAGCAGAGCTGGGAGAGCGCGCCGCAATTGCTCGCGGCGCTCAACGGTGCCCGGCTCGGCGCCTGGTATTGGGACATCGAGCGCGGGCAGATCAGCTGGTCACGCGGCACTCAGGCCTTGTTCGGCTTTGATCCTCGGCAACCGCTGCCCGAAGACCTGGAATACCTCGATCTGCTGCCGCCGGAAGACCGGGCGAAAACCATCCGCGCCTTTCACGCGGTGATTGCCGGCGCACCGCTGGAGCAGGCAATGCACCACCGCATTCGCTGGCCCGACGGCAGCCTGCACTGGCTGGAAATCAACGGCAGCCTGCTCCCCGACAAACACGGTCGCCCCCGAATGATCGGGGTGATCCGCGAAATCACCCACCAGCGGCAACGGGAACAGGCGCTCAGCAGTTCGGAGAAACGTTTTGCGACACTGTTTCATCTGTGCCCGAACATGGTGCTGCTGACCCGCCAGGAAGACGGCCTGATCAGCGAGGCCAACCAGTATTTCGAAAGTCTGTTCGGCTGGCCGGTACAAAGCGCCATCGGGCGCACCACCCTGGAACTGGGCCTGTGGGTGCATCCCGAGCAACGGGCGGAGCTGGTCAAGAAAACCAAGGCCAAGGGTGAACTGGTCAGCATGGAGGTGCAGTTCCGCGCCAGCAACGGCCAGATCCACGACGGCATCCTCAGCGCGCAAAAGGTCGAACTCGAAGGCCAGCCTTACCTGCTCAGCACCTTTCTCGACACTACCGAACGAAAAGCCGCCGAACATGCCCTGAAAGACAGCCAGGAACGCCTCGACCTGGCGCTGGATTCGGCGCAACTCGGCACCTGGGACTGGCACATTCCCAGCGGCATGCTCTACGGCTCGGCCCGCGCTGCGCAATTACACGGCCTGGAGCCGAAACCGTTCCATGAATCCTTCGAAGAGTTTTTCGAGGGCGTCCCCGGCGAAGAACGCGACAGCATGCGCGACGCCTATCGCAGTCTGCGCGAAGGCCCGGCCGGCAATTATCAACTGACTTACCGCGTGCAACTGCCGGACGGCAGCTCGCGTTATCTGGAAAGCCGCGCCCGCCTCTATCGCGACGACAACGGCGTACCGCTGCGGATGGCCGGCACCCTGCTGGACATCACCGATCAGGTCGAGCGCGAACAACGGTTGGTGGCTTCGGAAGAGAAATTCGCCACGCTGTTCCAGGTCAGCCCCGACCCGATCTGCGTCACGCGCCAGGAAACCGGGGAATTCATCGAGATCAACTCCAGTTTCTCCCAAACCTTCGGCTGGAGCGCCAGCGATGTGATCGGCCACACCGCCGAAGAAATCGGCTTGTGGGACGCCTCGGCGAAAAGCCTGCAACGCATCGAACGGGTGATCCGCGAACAGGGCCTGAGCAATGTTGCGATCATCGTCCAGCACAAGGACGGCCAGTCGCTGACCTGCGTGATTTCCAGCCGTCAGATCAGCGTCGGTAACCAGCCGTGCATCGTCACCACGTTGCGCGACATCACCCAGCAACAGCGCTCGGAAGCGGCGCTCAAGGCCAGCGAAGAGAAATTCGCCAAGGCGTTCCACTCCAGTCCCGACGCCATCACCATCACCGAGCGCGACACCGGACGTTATCTTGAGGTCAACGACGGTTTCTGCCGCCTCACCGGCTACCGCGCCGACGAAGTGGTGGGCAAAACCGTGTATCAGGTCGGCATCTGGGCCGAAGAAAAACAGCGCTCGGCACTGCTCGCCGAGCTACAGATCAAGGGCCGCGTGCACCATCAGGAAATGCTCGGGCGCAACAAGCGTGGCGAGATCCTGACAGTGGAAGTCTCGGTCGAACCGATCACTCTCAACGAAACCGCCTGTCTGCTGTTGACCGCCCGGGACGTCAGCCTGCTGAAGAACGCCGAAGCGCAGATCCGCCATCTGGCCTATCACGATCCGCTGACCAACCTGCCTAACCGCGCACTGCTGATGGATCGCCTGAGCCAGCAGATCGCCCTGCTCAAGCGCCACAACCTGCGCGGGGCGCTGCTGTTTCTCGACCTGGATCACTTCAAGCACATCAACGACTCGCTGGGGCACCCGGTCGGCGACACGGTGCTGAAAATCATCACCGCACGGCTTGAAGCCAGCGTGCGCATGGAAGACACCGTGGCGCGGCTCGGTGGCGATGAATTCGTGGTGCTGCTCAGTGGCCTGGAAGGCACGCGCAACGAAGTCAGCGCTCAGGTGCGCGAGTTGGCCGACACCATTCGCGAGTTGCTGTCGGAGCCGATGTTCCTCGACGGCCAGCGCCTGCAAGTGACGCCGAGCATCGGCGTGGCACTGATTCCCGATCACGGCTCGACCCCGACCGATCTGCTCAAACGCGCCGATATCGCGCTATACCGCGCCAAGGATTCCGGGCGCAACACCACGCAGATGTATCACAACACCATGCAGAAAGCGGCCAGCGAACGGCTGCGCATGGAGACCGACCTGCGTCTGGCGCTGGCCCGGGGGGAATTCGACGTGCATTACCAACCGCAGATCGACGCCCAGGACAACCGCATCATCGGCGCCGAAGCCCTGGTACGCTGGAATCACCCGGAACTCGGCGCGCAATCGCCTACCGAATTCATCAAGGTGCTGGAGGACAGCGGGCTGATTCTAGAGGTCGGCACCTGGATCCTCGACGAGGCGTGCGAAGCCTTCAAACAATTGATCGCCGAAAAACTGATCGACCCTCTGGCCTTCAGCCTGTGCGTGAACATCAGCCCCCGGCAGTTCCGCCAGAACGACTTCGTCGAGCGCATCGAACACAGCATGAGCAGCCACGGTCTGCCCTGCTCGCTGCTGAAACTGGAAATCACCGAAGGCATCGTCATCCAGAACCTGGAAGACACCATCAGCAAAATGCGCCGCCTGAAAAAACTCGGCGTGAGTTTTGCCATGGACGATTTCGGCACCGGCTATTCATCGCTGACGTACCTGAAACGACTGCCGGTGGACACGCTGAAGATCGATCAGTCATTCATCCGCGACGCCACCACCGACCCCAACGACGCCGAAATCATCCGCGCCATCGTCGCCATGGCCCGCAGCCTGGAACTGGAAGTGATCGCCGAAGGCGTGGAAACCCCGGAACAGCTGGCCTTCCTTCAGGGGTTGGGCTGCCATTTGTATCAGGGTTATCTGCACAGTCGGCCGTTGCCGCTGGAGGGATTGAAGGGATTGCTGGAATGACCCGACACCTGCGATTGCTTGTCGCAAGTATTGACCCAGGCCGGTAATTGCCAGGGTTGGCGGCAACCTGTAGGGTCGCGTTTTTTCGCGCTGTTTCGAGACCGATCATGCAGGATGCATCCCTCCCCCGCCCGGCCCTGCTGGGCATTGACCTTGGCACCACCAACAGTTTGATCGCCGTCTGGCAGGACGGTCAGGCCCGATTGATCCCCAACGCCCTCGGCGAGGTGCTGACCCCGTCGGTGGTCAGCCTCGATGAAGACGGGACCATTCTGGTCGGCAAGGCTGCACGCGCACGCCTGACAACCCACCCGGAACGTACAGCCGCCGCGTTCAAGCGCTTCATGGGCAGCGACCGGCAGATCGACCTCGGCACACAAACCTTCAGCCCGGAAGAGTTATCGGCATTGGTACTTGGCTCACTCAAGCAGGACGCCGAGGCTTTTCTCGGCCACCCGGTGGCTGAAGCGGTGATTTCCGTGCCGGCGTATTTCAGTGACGAACAACGCAAACGCACCCTGTTTGCCGCCGAACTGGCAGGCCTGAAGGTTTCCCGACTGATCAACGAGCCGACCGCCGCCGCGATGGCGTATGGGCTGCACGAGCAGAAATTCGAACGCACGCTGATCTTCGATCTGGGCGGCGGGACGTTCGATGTCACGGTGCTGGAATATGCATTGCCGCTGATTGAAGTGCATGCGTCCACCGGTGACAACTTTTTGGGTGGGGAGGACTTTACCGAGGCCTTGCTGCAGGCATGCCTCAAGGCGTGGCAGCTCACCCCGGCGCACATTGAAGCCCAGAATCTCGCCAGCCTTTGCGACAACCTTGAACAGCTCAAGTGCAAGCTCTCCGAAGGTACTCAAAGCCTGAACTGGCGCAATGGGGACAGTTCGTATGAATGGTCGCTGGACGAAAGCGGCGCCGTAAAGATCTGGGAACCACTTCTGGCCCGTTTGCGCGCACCGATCGAGCAAGCCCTGCGTGATGCCCGCCTCAAACCCCGAGACCTCGACAGCCTGGTGTTGGTAGGCGGTGCCACCCGGATGCCAGCGGTGCAGCAAATGGTGGCCACGCTGTTCGGACGCCTGCCTTATCGACACCTCGATCCGGACACGATTGTCGCACTGGGTGCGGCGACGCAAGCGGCGTGCAAGGCGCGGGACGGTGCGGTTGAAGAACTGATCCTGACCGATGTCTGCCCTTACACACTGGGAATTTCGACCAACCGTGGTGAAGGTATCAGCGGCGCTTTTTCACCGATCATCGAGCGTAATACCATTATTCCAACATCCAGGGTGCAACGCTTTTACACCACGCATCCACAGCAGGAGACCATTCGCATCGCGGTCTACCAGGGCGAACGCCCTTGGGTGCGCGATAACATTTTCATTGATGCTTTCGACGTACCGGTAACGGCGAGCGAACAGATCCAGGCTCTGGATGTGCGTTTCAGCTACGACATCAACGGATTGCTCGAGGTTGACGTCAACTTGCTGGACAGCGGTGAACGTCACAGCCACAGCATTGATCGAAGCCCGACCGGGCTCGACGAACAATCGCGACAAAACAGTCACGAGCGACTCGCCACCCTGAAAATCCACCCCCGAGACGCCCTTCCAAACCGGACGCTACTGGCCCGGCTGGAGCGTGCGTGGACGCAAAGCCTGGGGGACGAACGCGAACGCATTGCCGACTGGCTGGACACGTTCACCACCGTGCTCGGCAGCCAGCAATCGGAAGAGATTGCCAGCCACCGGTCACAACTCAACAAGGCTCTGGATCAACTTCGCCTCTAACCGTTCAGCCGTCGCAGCGTGGCCTGCAAACCGCCGGGCAGTGTGTCTTCACCGACGCTGTCCGGTGGCACGCCGTACCGATTGGGCAAAGTGTCACCGGGAAATCCGAACAATATCAGCGGCAAGAAAGGCAGTACCGGCGACAACACTGCGATGATCAGCAAGGTGGGAATCCCTCGCCCCATATCATGCAGACGACGCAAAATCGCGCCGAGCAGGAACGTTGCGCCCAACAACATCACGATGATTCCGGCCAGCGGCGTACCGCTGAGCAACGCCGCCAAAGGTGTGATCAACACAGCGCCAATGACCTGCCAGATGAATGCGCCTCGCCCCAACCGCGAGCCCAAACGCCAGAACGCTGAAGCCGGCGTCGGGCGGGTGTCGCTTTTGGCCTGCAACAAACGCTCACTCCACGACAACAGTGCGCTGAAGGCAAAACGCAGACCGAGGCCATTCTCGGGATTGTCCTTGGCTCGTTGCATGCGCAGCAGCATTTTCTGCCGCGGCACACCGGCACTGCCGTAACGCACCAATCCCTTGAGCACATCCACAGCCAGGCCGAAGGCATCACTGCTGATCCCTTCTTCCTCCAGAAGCGCTGAAGGTGGATGCGGCGGCTCACCCTTGATCAAACCGTGGCGGAAACCATCGAACCAGTCCTGTGGATTGACGACCTCGGTAATCCTGTCGAGCAGGTATTTTCGCTGCTGGGCATCCAGCAGAGGATCGTGATACAGCACGCCCCCCAGCAGCATGCGCCCGAGCAAATCGTCATCGAACGCCTTGATATCGCTGCGCATGCACTCGAACAAGCGGTCGTTGCTCAGCAACCGCGCACTGTCGAGCGCCTCTTGAGCGCTCAACAGCTGACGGGCAAGCATGGCATGCACCGGATCTGCCGCTTGCAACCACCCGAGCAGACCGCTGGCACTGCCCTGTTCGCGATTCAACCGGCAGAGCAACGGTTGCAAACGCGCCAGAGGATGCTCCCGCTCTATATTCATCGAGTCGACGCAATGCGCCGACTGCGCGCCCAGCCAGCGCACCGGCTGGTCGAGCGTCGCCAGCAGATACAGGGCCTGACGATGCCATTCCCACACATCGCAACGACCATCGATAGCGGGAAGCAACATGCCCTGCCCGGCGAGTTGTGCCTGCAACTTCAGTCCGTCGAGCAGCGCCCCTTGCTTGCCGAGGCCGAATGCCTCATCCAGTCGGGCCAACGAACGAGCGTCGTAGGCTCGCAGGCGACGCATCCACAGCAGACAAAGCGCCAGCGGTTCGCCCTTCTGCAACACCGGCTCAAGTACCGGTTGCGCTGAATTGCTCGCCAGAAATGCTTTCAGTGCCAGCGGAATCGGTGCCTGGGTCAACCAGCAGATTTGCTGGTCGGCCTGATACTTGAAGCCTTCCAACACCAGTTGCTCAAGAATGTCCGAAGCCTGCGGCGCCTCCATGATTTGTTGCAGCAATGGAACGTCACCCCGGTGCAGCGCCCAGGCGTACTGGTACAGCGTCTGCAGTCGCGGGTCATCGCTGGCGACGATCAGAGATGCCAGTAACGTTAATTCATCACCACTGATGCGCCATTCGACGAAGGCATCGGCAATGTCATGCAGCTCAAGCTGTCGGGCGCGAAACCAGCGACCCAGTGTTTCCGGACGCTGCGAAGGGCTGCCGTATTCCTGGGTGACATCACCCAGGTCATCGGACCAGTCGCGGAAATTCTCGAGGCGATCAAAGGCCTGAATCAACAACGGCAAACGCTGGGGTTGATGACGCGCGCACAGGGCCAGGAGCCAGTCTGCGGCTTTCGGGTGCTGATGCTCTCGCCAGAGACGCACCCAAGCCTGCAGCGCCAATTCTTCCATGCCCAAGGCGCTGCGCTGGCACGCCAGCAGATAGAGCCAGTCAACATCCATCGGCGCAAGCCGATGCTGCTCGTTGATGATTTCGAGAAAGCCTTTGCTGGCAATGCCGGCCTGACTGAACTGGATGGCCAGACGCTGCAGCAAACCGTCGTCCGGCGGTAGCGGTACGCAGGTGTGAAGGTTGGCGAAATAACGGTAATCATCCAGTGACGCATTACGGTGCAGATGATTCAGCGTACGCAAAAACCATAGCGTTTCCAGTTGCGCGACGACTGGCCATTCGCTCATCAACGATGTATCGAAAGGATCCGCCGCCTCGATACGCTGCAAAAATTCGTCGACATGCCGGGCATTTTTGAAATCCAGATCGAGCATCCGACTCGCCCAGCCCATGCGTTGGGCGAGCAAGCGTGCGCAGACGTGGGAAATAGGCCCTGCATCGAGCAACTCGCGCAGCAAAGGCCAGCAAACCTCATCCAAAACCTCAAGCGGCACTTGATCCAGCTCAAAAATGAAGACCTGCCACGCCGCAGGAGCGAATCGGCGCGCAGAATCATTGAGCAACGCATCAAAGCCGCTCAACAGCTGATCGCCGGCAGTCAGCTCGGCGGCAGCCGGTGCATCTGCCTCGGGCTCATCTTCTCGGGCAAAGCGCAAGGCGATTTCATAGGCCTCGCGCAATGCCTGGAAACCTTCAGGGTCCGTTTCCGGATGGTGCTGTGGCAAACGCGCGCGATAGGCGCCACGAATGGCTTCATTGTCTTTGGTGGGCTCGATACCCAAGCGAATCCAGCAGCTCATGACCAGTCGAACTCCCCTAGAGACTCAGGGCGTTCCGGCAGATGCAGGGGCATGTCCCAAGGCAATTGTGCAAAAAAATCGCGAGCGTCGCGATCCAGCTTCCTGATCACCACCGTCGTGCCGATGTAATCACCCTGCCGGTCGTACTCGTGAGCCAGTTCCTCATCCTTGTTGCCGAGGCAATGCCAAAAGGCTTTGCCGATGACAAAACCGTTCAGATAACTGGTCCAACTGTCGTAGTAATACCGCGCACGCGCCGCCATGCGACCGTGCAACCAGAGGCTTTCGGTCAGGTCGATCCAGCCGTGCAGCACTGCGGAGCGCAGCAGAAACCCCATACGCCCGATATCCCAGGCGCGAATGCCGCCGGAGCCGCACTCTCCGAACGTACGGCTGGCCAATTCGTAAAAAGCCCGTTGCCGACTGTCGAGTGTTTCGATCAGCGCTTGCCACTCGGAAGGCAGGCAGCGTTCCCATTGACGATAGGCTTCGTTCAACTGTGTGGCGTGCCCGTTGTCAGCCGTGCGCAACATGTCCAACAGTTGCGGGCGCGTGGTAATGCCCCACCCGCCTTCGACATCGACGTGCTTGAGGTCGAAGCAATAGGTGGGCGCGGTGTAATCGGCATCGGGATTCAGGGCGACCAAAGGCGCAGAAAGCGCATACAACCAGCGCTGTTCTATTTCGTCCATGAAGAAAGGCTCCGGGGCCGGTGGAAGATAGGAAGTGCCGGCCTTGTCGGCGCGGATTGTAAAGAGCCGGGAAACCAGCGGCAAACCCCGCGACGATTTTCCTGCGCCCACAAAAAAAGGCCCCGACGTATCGGGGCCTTCATTCAGCGGCTTATCGCCCGTTCAGACGATTTGTTTCTGCAAGTGACTCAGTGTTGCAGAGCCGGCTGCGCCCCGTTGATCGGGATGCGCTTGGCTTTCGCCTCTTCCGGAATCACGCGCAACAGGTCGATGCTCAACAGGCCGTTGCTCAGACCGGCAGCCTTGATCTCGATGTGATCGGCCAGGCGGAAGGACAGCTTGAATGCACGCTGGGCAATGCCCTGGTGCAGGAACGTGACGCCTTCGTTGGCATCGCGCTTGCCGCCACTGATGGTCAGCACGCCTTTTTCGACTTGCAGTTCCAAGTCTTCTTCCTGGAAACCGGCCGCCGCCACGACGATGCGGTATTGATCGTCACCGTGTTTTTCCACGTTGTAAGGCGGATAGGTGCTGCCTGGCTCGTTGCGCAGGGCAGTTTCGAACAGGTCGTTGAAACGGTCGAAACCCACCGAGGAACGGAACAGTGGAGCGAGGGAAAATGCAGTACTCATGATTCAAATCTCCTGAAAACAATCAGCAAGTTTTTTTGTCTCCGCGACCCGAATTCGGCATCGCGTAACCCTTAGATAGGGACCTGCGTTTTGTTTTCAAGAGATCGTTTGAAGATTTTTTTCAGGCGGCTTCGGCGACCGGCAAACCCAGTAAACGCGAGACCTGATCCGGCTCGGTCTCCCGGCGCAGCACGGTAAACAGCTCGACGGCCTCGGGGTAATTGCGGGTCAGCATGGCCAGCCACTGTTTCAAACGGCCCGGTGATTGACGAGCGGTCATTTGCGCTTTGGCTTGCAGCCAGAAGTCCTGGATCAGTGGCATCAGTTCGGCCCAGGTCATTTCGACGACTTCCACGCCGGCACGGGCGGCGGCGATCTGACGGGCCAGATCCGGACGCGACACCAGGCCGCGACCGAGCATGATGTCTTCGACGCCGCTGATTTCCCGGCAGCGGCGCCAGTCGTCGACGCTCCAGATATCGCCGTTGGCGAACACCGGCACCTTGACCACGTCCTGCACGCGCGGAATCCACTCCCAATGCGCCGGCGGCTTATAGCCGTCGACCTTGGTGCGGGCGTGAACCACGATGTGCTCGGCGCCGCCCTCGGCCAGCGCCGTGGCGCACACCAGCGAGCCGTCCGGGCTGTCGAACCCCAGGCGCATCTTGGCGGTGACGGGAATGTGTGCGGGCACGGCGCGACGCACGTGTTCGACGATCTGATTGAGCAGCTCCGGCTCCTTGAGCAGTACCGCACCGCCACGGGACTTGTTGACGGTCTTGGCCGGGCAGCCGAAGTTCAGGTCGATCACTTCAGAGCCCAGCTCGCAGGCCAGCGCCGCGTTTTCCGCCAGGCATACCGGATCGGAACCCAGTAACTGCACGCGCAGTGGCACGCCGGAAGCGGTGCGCGCACCGTTGAGCAGTTCAGGGCCGAATTTGTGGAAATAGGCCGGGGTCAGCAACTGGTCGTTGACCCGAATGAACTCGGTCACGCACCAGTCAATACCGCCGACACGGGTCAGGACATCGCGCAGAATGTCGTCGACCAACCCTTCCATCGGCGCCAGAGCAATTTGCATGGGGAACACACACTCAAGGAAAAACGTGCGGCAGTTTACTGGGTTTCGCGAGCTAAACCCATGTCCGCCGTCTGTATGACCGGGCCGTAGCCCTCGATGAACTCGGCAGGCATGCGCTTGGGCCTGCCGGTGGACAGCTCGATGCAGACGAAGGTGGTCTGGGCGCGCAGCAGCGTGGCGTTGTCGCTGGGGCGGATCAGCTGGAAGTGACGGGTCATTTTCAGGCGCTGATCCCAATCGACGATCCAGGTCGCCAGTTGCAGTTCATCGCCTTCGTAGGCAGCGGCCAGGTAATCGATTTCGTGTCGCACCACGGCCATCGCCCGATCCAGCCGCCGGTACTCGACCAGATCCAGACCCAGACGCTGTGAGTGGCGCCAGGCGCAGCGCTCGAGCCAGGTCACATAGACCGCGTTGTTGGCGTGGCCCAACCCGTCGATGTCCTCGGCGCCCACTTGCAGATCAATGGTAAACGGCGTTGCCCGATCCCAGCCCATGCCCTACTCCCGGTCAAATGATTCAACCGGGGCAGTGTAACGGATGACTACGCCGATTGCCGCGCCTGAAGGCTGCGCCCGGCCAGCAGTGATAACACGCCATCAATCACCCGAGGGTCGGCCAGCACGCGTTGATGGCCGCCGGCTTCCAGGCGCAGCAAGCGACTGTCGAACCAGGATTCGTGGATCAGCTGGGATTCCTTAACCGAGACGAAGGTGTCGTCCTCGGCATGCACGATCAGGCCCGGCATATCCAGTTGATAGTGGGCGACATCAAGGGTGGCGGCGCGCATGCCGACGTCCTGCTCGACTTGCCGAATGAACGCCGAGCGAGCTCTGGGTGGCATACCGACGTAACGGGCAAATCCGCGCAAAACACCAAGAATTCGCGCCGGAGCGGCAATGCTCACGAGGGTTTCGGTGCGCAATCCTAATTGCACCGCCAGCATGGCGCTGGCGCCGCCCATGGAGTGACCGATGACAGCCTGCAACGGAGGCAATTCGGCAGCGGCTTCAAGCATCGCCCGAGCGAACAGCACCACGTTGGCTTCACGCCCCGGCGAGCGACCGTGGGCCGGGCCATCCAGCGCGACAACGGTGTAGCCCGCTTCGACCAGCGCCGTGATCAACGCGGCAAACTGGGTGGGCCGCCCTTCCCAGCCGTGCATCAGCAAAACAGTCGGGCCTTGCCCCCAGCGCAGGGCCGAAAGACCGAAACGCAAGGTAATGCGCTCGGATTTCGCCAGCAGCGGCAATTCCCAGTCCCTCGGTTTATTCACGCGCGGCGTCATGAACGCCAACCGCATTTTGCTCGCCACCAGTTTCGGTGCGAACCAGCCCAAGGTGCCATTAACGCCGCGAACCCACTTCAACGTGCTCATCGCTCTCTCCCCGGGCTTGCAGCCTTCAGGTCAACGCACCGCCGACTTGGCGGCGCGCAGCAATCGATCGGATAAATCCCCAGGACCCAACGCCCTCGCGAGCGCCAGGCCACCCACCATCAAGGCCACGTCGGCTAACGCTTTGTCGGTGTCTTCCGGCGCTGCGGCCAACTGCGCAATCATCAATTCCAAGTGTTCGTTCAACGCAATCCGAAAGGCCTCCGGCAGACGGCCCAACTCGCCAATAGAGGCCGGAATCGGGCAGGCCGAATCGCTGGAATCGCGGTGCTTGCGCGACAGGTAAAACGCAGCCACCAGGGCGCGGCGCTCTTCACCGGTCAGCTCGCTGTCCATGTCGGCAATCAGGTCGCGACGGCGACCGAGCAATTGCTTGAACGCCTCAAGCATCATGGCGTCCTTGCTTTCGAAGTGGGCATAGAAGCCGCCGACGGTCAGGCCGGCCGCCCCCATCACTTCGCCCACGCTCGGTTCAGCCGGACCGCGCTGGATCAGTGCAGCACTGGCGGCCTTGAGAATGCGTTCGCGGGTTTGAGCTTTCTTGTCGTTCATCGTCGCCTCCGAATATTACGATAGCAATATTATTCTCATAATAATATTCCGCAAGTCACACGCGTGACCGCTGGTCTGAAGCACAGTGTTAAGGAAAAAGAGGATTTGGCCAAACGCCAGACAAACAAAAGGGCCATTCAATAATTGAATGACCCTTATAAAATCCCGCAGAGCGGGTAATCGTGGCGTCCCCTAGGGGACTCGAACCCCTGTTACCGCCGTGAAAGGGCGGTGTCCTAGGCCACTAGACGAAGGGGACACAAACCTTCTGTACAACTGATCAGCGCTGAGTACTGATCGATTCAAGGCCGGTGTGGCCAGACCTTGAACTGTAAATTGGTGGAGCTAAGCGGGATCGAACCGCTGACCTCCTGCATGCCATGCAGGCGCTCTCCCAGCTGAGCTATAGCCCCGGATTTTTCGCCTCTCGGCGGAGCGACATCTTGCAACATCGCTTCTGTAAAACTGGCGTCCCCTAGGGGACTCGAACCCCTGTTACCGCCGTGAAAGGGCGGTGTCCTAGGCCACTAGACGAAGGGGACGCAAACCCTTCTATACAACTGATCAACGCTGAGTGTTGATCGCTTCGAAGCCGGTGTGGCCAGGCTTCGAAGTGTAAATTGGTGGAGCTAGACGGGATCGAACCGTCGACCTCTTGCATGCCATGCAAGCGCTCTCCCAGCTGAGCTATAGCCCCTCATCGTTGATGTCATCGTTGATGTCATCGCTGAGGACGGGGCGAATCTTAAGGGCGTATCGAAAGGCTGTCAAACTTATTTTTGAAAAATTTCAAAATTTTTTGTCGGCATAACAATCACTTACCGCCCTCCCCCCGTAAATTCGGGGGAAAACACCGAAGGACAGGATCAAAAGATCCTGACCTTCGGCGCGTCCCGCAGAGTCAAACGCAATCAGGCGATGGCGCCCAACAGCTTTTCCCACTCTTTGTTTTCTTTCTTCGACACGCCGCCCAGCAGGTCAATCGCCTGGCGCAGACGGAAACGGGTCAGGTCCGGCCCGAGGATTTCCATTGCATCGAGCACCGACACCGAACTCGCCTGCCCGGTAATCGCGGCAAACATCAGCGGCATCGCGTCACGCAGCTTCAGCTCGAGGGATTCAACCACCGCCTGAATCGTCGCGGTGATGCTGTCCTTCTCCCACTGACGCAGGCTTTCCAGCTTCCACAGGATCAGTTGCATCAGTTGACGCACCTGATCGCCCGACAGCTTTTTCGATTCGAACAGCTTGGCATCCGGGTTCACGCCACCGGCGAAGAAGAACCCGGCCAGCGGTGCAACCTGACTGAAGGTTTCGACGCGGCCCTGAACGTGCGGCGCGATCTTCATCATGTATTCGGAATTGAACGCCCACTTCTGTACGCGAGCGGCGAACTCTTCCACCGGCAGATCACGCAGCCACTGGCCGTTGAGCCACGACAGCTTCTCGATATCGAAAATCGGCCCGCCCAGCGACACACGCTTGAGATCGAAGTTGTCGACCATTTCCTGCAGCGAGAACTTCTCGCGCTCGTCCGGCATCGACCAGCCCATGCGGCCCAGGTAGTTGAGCATCGCCTCAGGCATGAAGCCCATGCGCTCGTAGAACGTCACCGAAGTCGGGTTCTTGCGCTTGGACAACTTGCTCTTGTCCGGGTTACGCAGCAGCGGCATATAGCACAGCTCCGGTTGTTCCCAGCCGAAGTACTCGTAGAGCAGGATCAGTTTCGGCGCCGACGGCAGCCATTCTTCGCCACGCAGCACGTGGGTGATGCCCATCAGGTGGTCGTCGACTACGTTGGCCAGGAAATATGTCGGCAGGCCGTCGGTCTTCATCAGCACTTGCATGTCCATGCGATCCCACGGGATCTCGACATCGCCACGCAGCATGTCCGGGACCACGCAGACGCCTTCGCTCGGCACCTTCATGCGGATCACGTGCGGCTCGCCGGCAGCCAGGCGACGGGCGACTTCTTCCTTGGACAGCAGCAGCGCGCGGCCGTCGTAACGCGGGGTTTCGCCGCGAGCCATTTGCTCGGCGCGCATCTGGTCCAGCTCTTCGGCGGTGCAGAAGCACGGGAAGGCGTGGCCCATGTCGACCAGTTGCTGGCAGTACTTCTGGTAGATGTCGCCGCGCTCGCTCTGACGGTAAGGACCGTGCGGGCCGCCGACGTCCGGGCCTTCGCTCCAGTCGATACCCAGCCAGCGCAGGGCGTCGAAGATCTGCTGTTCGGACTCGCGGGTCGAACGCAATTGATCGGTGTCTTCGATCCGCAGGATGAACTCACCGCCGTGCTGCTTGGCAAAGCAGTAGTTGAACAGTGCGATGTAAGCGGTACCTACGTGGGGATCCCCGGTAGGCGATGGCGCGATGCGAGTGCGGACGGTGGTCATGGCATGTCTCGAAAAGAATGAAAAGCAAAGAACGATCAAGCGGCGAATGGTAACAGGCGACACCCGCCCCGCTCCAGCGGGCAGGGCATTTAAGCCAAGGTTGCGTCTGGAACGCCCGTTGGCCGTGGTGAATGGCCGAATATCAACAGACGGCATTTACCGCTCATCGGCTGTGTGCCAGATTCGCCTGCTGATAACTTTCCTTACAATTCCTCGACTACAGTTTGCCCATGCCTGCCCAACTCAAGCGTCGCCTGTTCATTTTCCTGTTGCTGGTCCTGCTGATTGCCGGGGGCTTTTTCGCCCATTGGTTTTTCAAGGGACGCTTTTATGAAAGCACCGACAACGCCTATGTCCAGGGTGAAATCACCCGGGTATCGAGCCAGTTGAGCGCACGCATCGAGGAAGTGCTGGTGCAGGACAACCAGCATGTGGAAAAAGGCCAGTTGCTGATCCGTCTCGAACCGAATGATTTCCGCCTCGCTGTCGATCGCGCCAATGCCGCCCTCGCCACCCGCGAAGCCGAACGCCTGCAGGCCCAGAGCAAATTGACTCAGCAATCGAGCCTGATCGCCGCCAGCGATGCACAAGTGGCAACCACGCAAGCCACCCTCGGGCGCTCGCAGATGGATTTGTCGCGGGCAGAAACCCTGCGTAAACCCGGCTACGTCTCCGAGGAGCGGGTCACCACCCTTTCCGCCGACGCCCACATCGCTCGCTCGCAAGTGGCCAAGGCCCAGGCCGATGCCCAGAGCCAGCGCCAGCAAGTCAATGCACTTACGGCCGAAATCAAACGCCTCGACGCGCAGATCGCCAACGCCCGCGCCGACCTCGCCCAGGCCGAACTGAACCTGACGCGCAGTGAAATCCACGCACCGATCAGCGGCCTGATCGGCCAGCGCGCGGCGCGCAATGGTCAGGTGGTGCAGGCCGGCGCCTATCTGCTTTCAATCGTTCCGGACGAAGACATTTGGGTGCAGGCCAATTTCAAGGAAACCCAAATCGGTCACATGCAGCCGGGCCAGAAAGCCGAGCTGCTTTTCGATGCCTACGGCGATACGCCGATCGAGGCCCGGGTCGACAGCCTGTTCGCCGCCTCCGGCGCGCAGTTCAGCCTGTTGCCGCCGGACAACGCCACCGGCAACTTCACCAAGGTCGTACAGCGGATTCCGGTCAAGCTGACCTTCAAGGCCGATAACCCGCTGCACGGCAAGATCCGTCCGGGCATGTCCGTCACCGCCACCGTG
This sequence comes from Pseudomonas sp. GW456-12-1-14-TSB6, assembly GCF_059424205.1. Classification (NCBI taxonomy): domain Bacteria; kingdom Pseudomonadati; phylum Pseudomonadota; class Gammaproteobacteria; order Pseudomonadales; family Pseudomonadaceae; genus Pseudomonas; species Pseudomonas sp. GW456-12-1-14-TSB6. The sequence continues at coordinate 25,093 of NZ_JBWKZE010000020.1, read as the reverse complement.
AACATCAAAGACGCCCCTGACAATGGCCGGTGATTCACTGATCCGCCCGGTCGGCGAACCGACCCGGCGGGACTGGATTGCGGTGATGAGCGTGATGCTCGGCGCCTTCATGGCGGTGCTCGACATCCAGATCACCAACTCCTCGCTCAAGGATATTCAGGGCGCCCTGTCGGCGACGCTTGAAGAAGGCTCGTGGATTTCGACGTCTTATCTGGTGGCGGAAATCATCATGATCCCGCTGACCGCCTGGCTGGTGCAGTTGCTGTCGGCACGGCGGCTGGCAGTGTGGGTGTCGCTGGGGTTTCTGATTTCGTCGCTGCTGTGCTCAATGGCCTGGAGCCTGGAGAGCATGATCGTGTTTCGTGCCATGCAGGGCTTCACCGGTGGCGCGCTGATCCCGCTGGCCTTCACCCTGACCCTGATCAAACTCCCCGAACACCACCGGGCCAAAGGCATGGCGATGTTCGCCATGACCGCTACCTTCGCCCCATCCATCGGACCGACCCTCGGCGGCTGGCTCACGGAGAACTGGGGCTGGGAATACATCTTCTATATCAACATCCCGCCGGGCCTGATCATGATCGCCGGGCTGATGTACGGCCTGGAGAAAAAAGAAGCGCATTGGGAGCTGCTGAAAAGCACCGATTACACCGGCATTCTCACGCTGGGCGTCGGCCTCGGTTGCTTGCAGGTTTTTCTCGAGGAAGGCCATCGCAAGGACTGGCTGGAATCGAGCCTGATCGTGACGCTGGGCAGCATCGCCCTGCTGAGTTTGATCACCTTTGTGATCGTGCAGATTTCCAAGCCCAATCCGCTGATCAACCTCGGGATCCTGCGCAACCGCAATTTCGGCCTGTCGAGCATTTCCAGCCTCGGCATGGGCGTCGGGCTGTACGGTTCGATCTATCTGCTGCCGCTGTATCTGGCGCAGATCCAGAACTACAACGCCTTGCAGATCGGCGAAGTGATCATGTGGATGGGCGTGCCGCAGCTGTTTCTGATTCCGCTGGTGCCGAAACTGATGAAATTCGTCTCGCCGAAATGGCTGTGCACGATCGGTTTCGGCCTGTTCGGGCTGGCGAGTTTTTCCTCCGGGGTGCTCAATCCGGATTTCGCCGGGCCGCAGTTCAACCAGATTCAGATCATCCGGGCGCTGGGCCAGCCGCTGATCATGGTGACCATTTCGCTGATCGCCACGGCATATATCCTGCCGCAGGACGCGGGTTCGGCGTCGAGCCTGTTCAACATCCTGCGCAACCTCGGCGGTGCCATCGGCATCGCCCTGCTCGCCACCCTGCTGGATGCGCGCACCAAGACCTACTTCGATTACCTGCGTGAAGCGGTGGTGCCGACCAATCCGCAGGTTGCCGAACGCCTGGCGTCGATGAGCGATCGCTTTGGCAGTGACACGGCGGCGCTGGGAAAATTGAGCGAAATCGTCCATCAGCAGGCGCTGATCATGGCCTACAACGATGCGTTTCATTTTGTCGGGATTGCGCTGGGGATCAGCATGTTGGCGATTTTGCTGACCAAGAAATTGCCCGCCGGACTGAAGGCCGGCGAGGCACATTAACCTTGAGCGGACGCAGAGCGTCCAGGGCTGCATTCCCACGCGGAGCGTGGGAATGCTCCGTTAAACGGCCAACAAACGCTCACGAAGCTTGGCGATTTCGTCGCGCATCTGCGCGGCCGCTTCGAATTCCAGGTCGCGGGCCAACTGGTACATCTTCTCTTCCAGTTGGCGGATGCGCTTGGTGATCTCGCTCGGCGAGCGCAGTTCGGCTTCGTACTTGGCGTTTTCTTCGGCGGCCTTGGCCATGCCCTTGCGCTTCTTGCTGCGCGAACCGGGCACGGTGGCGCCTTCCATGATGTCGGCGACGTCCTTGAACACGCCCTTCGGCGTGATGCCGTTGGCCAGGTTGAAGGCGATCTGCTTGTCACGACGGCGCTCGGTTTCGCCAATCGCCCGCTCCATCGAACCGGTGATGCGATCCGCGTAGAGAATCGCCCGGCCATTGAGGTTACGCGCCGCCCGGCCGATGGTCTGGATCAGCGACCGCTCGGAACGCAGGAAACCTTCCTTGTCCGCGTCGAGAATCGCCACCAGCGACACTTCCGGCATGTCCAGGCCTTCACGCAGCAGGTTGATCCCCACCAGCACATCAAAGGTGCCGAGGCGCAGGTCGCGGATGATTTCGACCCGCTCGACGGTGTCGATGTCCGAGTGCAGATAACGCACGCGCACGCCGTGATCGGCCAGGTAATCGGTCAGATCTTCGGCCATGCGCTTGGTCAGCGTGGTGACCAGCACTCGCTCCTCTACCGCGACGCGCTTGGTGATTTCCGAGAGCAGATCGTCGACCTGGGTCAGCGCCGGACGCACTTCAACCTGCGGGTCGACCAGACCGGTCGGGCGCACAACCTGTTCGATCACCCGGCCGGCGTGTTCGGCTTCGTAGTTGCCGGGCGTGGCCGAGACGAAAATCGTCTGCGGGCTGACCCCTTCCCACTCGTCGAAGCGCATCGGCCGGTTGTCCAGCGCCGATGGCAGGCGGAAGCCGTATTCCACCAGGGTCTCTTTACGCGAGCGGTCGCCCTTATACATCGCGCCGACCTGCGGCACGCTGACGTGGGATTCGTCGATCACCAGCAAGGCGTCGGCCGGCAGGTAATCGTAAAGCGTCGGCGGCGGTGCCCCGGCCGGACGCCCGGACAGGTAGCGCGAGTAGTTTTCGATGCCGTTGCAATAACCGAGTTCGAGGATCATCTCCAGGTCGAACCGGGTGCGCTGCTCCAGACGCTGGGCTTCCACCAGTTTGTTGTTGTTGCGCAGGTATTCCAGGCGTTCCTGCAACTCGACCTTGATCCCCTCGATGGCATCGAGCAGGGTTTCCCGCGGCGTCACGTAGTGGCTTTTCGGATAGAAGGTGAAGCGCGGCAGCTTGCGGATGACCTCGCCGGTCAGCGGGTCGAACGCGGAAATGCTCTCCACTTCGTCATCGAACAACTCGATGCGGATCGCTTCGAGGTCGGATTCCGCCGGGTAGATGTCGATCACATCGCCGCGCACCCGGAAGGTCGCTCGGGCGAAATCCATGTCGTTGCGGGTGTATTGCAGGTCGGCCAGGCGCCGCACCAGCGCACGCTGGTCGAGCTTGTCGCCGCGATCGACGTGCAAGACCATTTTCAAATAGGTTTCCGGGCTGCCCAGACCGTAGATGCACGACACCGTGGTGACGATGATCGCATCCTTGCGCTCCAGCAACGCCTTGGTCGCTGACAGGCGCATCTGCTCGATGTGGTCGTTGATCGACGCATCCTTCTCGATAAAGGTGTCGGACGATGGCACGTAGGCTTCGGGCTGGTAGTAGTCGTAGTAGGAAACGAAGTACTCGACGGCGTTGTTCGGAAAGAACGACTTGAACTCGCCGTACAACTGCGCGGCCAGGGTCTTGTTCGGCGCCAGCACCAGGGTCGGGCGCTGCACCTGGGCGATCACATTGGCGATGCTGAAGGTCTTGCCCGACCCGGTCACCCCGAGCAGCGTCTGGTGCGACAAACCGGCTTCGATGCCTTCGACCATCAGGCGAATGGCTTCAGGCTGATCGCCGGCAGGGTCGAATCGGGTGACGAGCTGGAATTCAGACATAAACACCTCTGGAATCGCGACGCGGCGGGCAACCGCAGCACCACGAGAAAGACCGCAAACGACCGATGTCGCGCAAGGAAAAACGAAGATTGTGCTGAATGTGGAGCCGATTGCCTCGCCTTTCAAGGCAAACGTCCTACATCCGGTAAAGTCTCCGACAAGTCCATTCGACTAACGGTCGAGAAATAATCGGAAAAACTTACCTTAAAAGCCGAATCGCCTGTCGCCATTGATCGATGATGGCCTCTATACTAGCTCCCCGTTTGTGCACCGCTCTAGTGCATTCGGCTGGAGCGCGACACGTCCCTCCACTCTCCATTCAGAGCTGCCGTAAAAATGAGCCTGTTCTCCGCTGTCGAAATGGCACCCCGCGATCCAATCCTGGGCCTCAACGAAGCATTCAACGCCGATACCCGGACCAATAAGGTCAACCTCGGGGTGGGTGTGTACTGCAACGAAGAGGGGCGAATTCCACTCCTGCGCGCCGTCATCGAAGCCGAAACCCTTCGCGCCGCTCAGCATGCCTCCCGTGGCTACCTGCCGATCGACGGCATCGCGGCCTACGACCAGGCCGTGCAAAAGCTGCTGTTCGGCAATGATTCGCCACTGCTGGCGGCTGGCCGCGTTGTCACTACTCAGGCCGTCGGCGGTACCGGCGCACTGAAAATCGGTGCCGACTTCCTCAAGCAACTGCTGCCCAATGCCGTAGTGGCGATCAGCGACCCGAGCTGGGAAAACCACCGCGCGCTGTTCGAAACCGCCGGTTTCCCGGTGCAGAACTACCGCTACTACGACGCCGCCACCCACGACGTGAACCGTGCCGGCCTGCTCGAAGACCTGAACGCCCTGCCGAACGGCTCGATCGTCGTGCTGCACGCCTGCTGCCACAACCCAACCGGCGTCGACCTGAGCCCGGCGGACTGGAACAACGTGCTGGAAGCGGTCAAGGCCAAAGGGCACGTGCCGTTCCTCGACATGGCTTACCAGGGCTTCGGTGACGGCATCGCCGAAGACGCCGCTGCCGTGCGTCTGTTTGCCGAATCCGGCCTGACCTTCTTCGTATCGAGCTCGTTCTCCAAGTCGTTCTCGCTGTACGGCGAGCGCGTCGGTGCGCTGTCGATCATCAGCGAATCGAAAGAAGAAAGCGCCCGCGTCCTGTCGCAAGTCAAACGCGTGATCCGCACCAACTACTCCAACCCGCCGACCCACGGTGCAAGCATCGTTGCTGCGGTATTGAACAGCCCGGAACTGCGCGCCCAGTGGGAAGCCGAACTGGCTGAAATGCGCCTGCGCATTCGCGGCATGCGCGAGCAGATGGTTGCTCTGCTGGCCAAGAAAGCCCCGCAGCGTGACTTCAGCTTCGTCGGTCGTCAGCGCGGCATGTTCTCCTACTCCGGCCTGACCACCGAACAGGTTCACCGCCTGCGCAACGAGTTCGGCATCTACGCCCTGGACACCGGCCGCATCTGCGTCGCCGCGCTGAACCAGAGCAACATCGAAGCCGTGACGGACGCCATCGTTCAGGTCATCTGATCCGGCGCCGCACTGAAAACGGGAAGTCTTCGGGCTTCCCGTTTTTTATTTGTCTGAAGAAAAACCGCTACACCCTCTAGACTGCACCCAAACGATATTTCAGAGAGACGACATGAAAAACGATGACCTGCGCGCCGACCGCGACGATCTGGATGACTTCATCCCCCGCGCCCCGGCCAAACGCGGCAACAACCTGGTGCTGCAAGTCGCGGCCGGGGTGTTTCTCGGCGGGCTGGCGCTGTGGCTGGTGCAACTGGGTGCGACGATGCTGTACGCCAAACTGATGCTCGGCACCTTCACCTTCGGCGGTTAAGCCAGTTCCGCTGCACGCTGAGTCGCCGCATCGTCATAAACGACGTAGAGCGATTCGGCGATCTGGCTCTTGATGGCCTTGGTGCTTTCCAGGCCGAGGACAAAACCTTCGGCCTTGCCGCCTGCGCGGTTCAGCTCTTCAGCCGTACCGGCCTGAGTGATCGCGTCGTAAAGCTTTTCGGCATGTGGGCCAACGCCTTTGGGCAGGCTGATTTGCGCGGTGCTCATGCGAACACCTCGACAGGACGACGGGTTAGGATGGGACTATTCATGGCGCGTACCTTTTCGGCGAATGGCCGGCAGCGCGTGTGACCACTTCCGGGGCGGCCATGGTAGACCTCTGGTGGAGTTCTGGTAACCGCCAATCGCCGATAAACCGCCGCCCGTCCTGACCTTTCCAACAAATTTACATCTCGCGCTTGACTAGTCTTTTTAAATCAGTAACATACGCACCAATTCCGCAATAGCTCAGTTGGTAGAGCAAGTGACTGTTAATCACTGGGTCCCTGGTTCGAGTCCAGGTTGTGGAGCCAAATACAGAGCCCCTGAATCGAAAGATTCAGGGGCTTTTTTGTGGGCGCTGAAAAAAAGGCGACATAGAAAAAGGGCCGATCAGTTTTCCAGCTGATCGGCCCTTTTCGTTCAACGACAACGGTCAGACGTGCTCGCTGCTCTTGGCATGTGCCTTCGGTACGCCATGACCGTGATCTGCATCCGGATCGATCACCGGTACTTCGTTGCCGTCGCAGTCATGCAGCTTGCCGTCGCTGAAGTAGTCGCCTTCACGCAACGCTGCCAGATCGCGATAACGCAGGGTCCGCTCTTCTGCTGCCGCGAACACCGACTGCTGATCCGAGTTACCCGCCGTGAAGTGGTTGAACGCCAGGTTCAGCAGGATCGCCATGATCGCCGACGAGCTGATGCCCGAATGGAAAATGGTCGCGAACCAGCTCGGGAAGTGATCGTAGAAGTTCGGCGCGGCAATCGGGATCATGCCGAAGCCGATCGAGGTGGCGACGATGATCAGGTTGACGTTGTTGCGGTAATCAACCTTGGACAAGGTGCGGATACCACTCGCCGCCACGGTGCCGAACAGCACGATACCGGCGCCGCCGAGTACCGAGGTCGGCACGGCTGCGATGACCCGGCCCATGAACGGCAGCAGGCCGAGGATCACCAGGAAGATACCGCCGGTCGCCACCACATAGCGGCTCTTGATCCCGGTCACCGCCACCAGCCCGACGTTCTGGGCGAAGGCACTTTGGGTGAACGAGCCGAAGATCGGCGCAAACATGCTCGACAGCATGTCCGCCCGCAGGCCGTTGCCCAGACGCTTGGAGTCGACCTTGGTGCCGATGATTTCACCGACCGCCAGGATGTCCGCCGAGGTTTCCACCAGGGTCACCATGACCACGATGCACATCGACAGGATCGCGGCGAAGTGGAAGGTCGGCATGCCGAAATGGAACGGCGTCGGGAAGCCGAACATCGGGCCCTGGGTGACGCTGGAGAAATCCGCCATGCCGAGGAACACCGCCAGCACCGTGCCGATCACCATGGCCAACAGGATCGACAGACGCGAGATGGTGGAGCTGCCGACCTTGCTCAGCAACAACACCAGTACCAGCGTGACCGCCGCCAGACCGATGTTCTGCATGCTGCCGAAATCAGGCGCATGACTGTTGCCGCCCATGGCCCAGCGTGCGGCCACCGGCATCAGCGTCAGGCCGATGGTGGTGATCACAATGCCGGTTACCAGCGGCGGGAAGAACTTGGTGATTCGCGAGAACACCGGGGTGATCAGCAAGCCAATCAACGACGCGGCTATCACTGCGCCGAGCACCGACTGGAAGCCGCCCTCCCCGCCGCTGCTGACAATCGCCACCATGGTCGCGACACCGGAAAACGACACGCCCTGCACTAGCGGCAACTGACAGCCGAAAAACGGTAAACCCAGGGTTTGCAGCAACGTGGCCAGCCCCCCCGCAAACAATGAAGCAGCAATCAACAGACCGATGTCCGCCGGCGATAGCCCGGCGGCCTGACCGATGATCAGTGGCACCGCGACGATACCGCCATACATGGTCAGAACGTGTTGCAGGCCGTAAGCCATATTCGCGCCGACCCCGAGATTCTCGTCCTCGGGCCGTTGGTGTGAAACATGGGGCGTTTTCATGGTGGGGGAGTTCCCTGGTTTTTGTTATGCGCACACTGTATGCAAGAGTCAGGACAAATGTCCATAGACTTGTATACAACTTATCAGTCACATAATGGTTAGCTAGCCACCCAACCTTCTATCTCGCAGCTTTCATCCCACAAATTCGGCAACACATCCCCAATCGAGTCCACGTTTTATCCGCCTAGGCTGAAGTGTTCATGGCGACCGACGGCGCGGCCGCACTCTTTTATACATATAAAGTATGCATAATGAAGTCATTCAAGATTCAGTTCGACAAAAGCAAGAATGCTGCCAACGCATTCGAGCCCAGCGAACGATGGCAACTTTGCGCAGAGGTGATCAATGAAGGATGAGTACGATTTCAGCCAGGGTAAACGCGGCGCCATCGCGCCGATCAAGGGCAAGACCCGCATCACCATCATGCTCGATGACGCGGTGATCGAAGCCGCGCGCGAGGTCGCTGAAAGCGAGGGGTTTGGCTATCAGACGGTCATCAACAACACCCTGCGCCACGCATTGCTTAACAGCCGTGGCGCAACCGAGGAACTCGAGCATTCCAGCGGGCAATTCAAGCAAGGCATCACCGCCACCGACCTCAAAAGCCTTGAGAAAAAACTGTCGGCGGCCGTGAACGAGATCCGGCGGGTACTGGAACCGGACGTCAAACCGTAGCATTCAACTTGGCTGAATCAAGCGCGCCAGAGCCTCTCGTGCACCGGGCTGGTGCGGCAAGCGCAGGCCAAATTCCCGTTCCAGCAATTCGATCAGTTCATCAACATCTGTCACTTCGCGCCGCTCGCTCTCGGCGCCGATGCGGTGAATGGCGAAACTGCCGTTGTTCAGCGTACGCCGCCAGCCGTCGCCGGTACGCGCCACCATCAGGCGCTGGGCGAATGGTGAGTCCGGGTGGGTCGAGACGTACCAGTTGCCGAGGGTGTAATCGATGTCTTCCTGGCGCTGCAGGTCGAACAGGTACATCGGCCGCCATTCGCCAGCAACCTTGGCCCGCAACATGTAGCCATCGGCCTGCACTTCGATGCGATACGGTTCGTGCGGGGTGGATTGCTCGGCTTCGGTATCCAGCACCAGCGGCGCGGTCGGGACCATGCCGCCGAAGCCGACGTCGGTGATGTAGCGCACGCCATCGATGGTCACCAGGCTCAAGCGGTGGGTGCGCGCCGTCCAACTGCCTTCGGGCTGATTCATGACCACGCGCCCGCTGATGCCCCGCGCATCGAACCCCAGCTCCAGCAACAAGGCCAGAAACAGGTTGTTCAGCTCGTAGCAGTAACCGCCACGGGCGTCGTTCAGGACCTTGCGTTCAATGGAGGGCAGATCGATCAGCACAGGTTCGCCACTCAGCGTCGACAGGTTTTCGAAAGCAAAGGCGCCGGTATGGCGCAGCTGCAGCAGGCGCAAGGTTTCAAGGATCGGTGCCGGGGGCGCATCGAATCCCAGGCGTTGCAGATACTGTTTCAGATTCGTCAGGCGTGGCTCGCTCATGGCTGGGTCCTTTCGCATGGGGGCGCGGATCGTTCCGCCGATGGTCGCCATGTATACGGGATCCGGGCCTCGAATCGACAATTGAATTAACCAATCACCGGCTAGCGTCTTTTACGCGAATCGATACGAATCCACGTTGGCGCGTGATCACTGGCATGCGGTTCATTACGCACCCAGGCATCCACCCCCGCCTCGTGCAAATAAGGCGTCAGCTTCGGATTGAGCAGCAGATGGTCGATCCGCAGCCCGGAGTTCTTCTGCCAGTGTTGGCGGAAATAATCCCAGAAGGTGTACAGCCGATCCTCGGGATACAGATGCCGCAACGAATCCGTCCAGCCCTGATCCAGCAGACGCTGATAGCACTCGCGGCTTTGCGGTTGCAACAGCGCGTCCTTGAGCCAGGAACGGGTGTTGTAGATATCCAGATCGGTAGGCACCACGTTGTAATCGCCAGCCAGCACCACCGGATGATCGCTGCTTTGCAGATCCTTGGCGTATTTGATCAGACGCTCGAACCAGGCCAGTTTGTAGTCGAACTTCGGCCCCGGTTGCGGGTTGCCATTGGGCAGGTACAGGCATCCCACCAACACCCCGTGCACCGCTGCTTCGAGGTAGCGGCTGTGTTTATCGTCGGGATCGCCGGGCAAACCGCGCCGGCTCTCCAGCGGTTGCGCATCGCGGGCAAGAATCGCCACGCCGTTCCATGACGCCTGACCGTGCCAGATGGCGCCGTAACCGGCAGCCTCCAGCTCGGCGGCGGGAAACGCGCTGTCCACCAGTTTCAGCTCCTGCAAACAGGCGATGTCCGGCTGCTCGCGCCTGAGCCATTCCAGCAGGTTTGGCAGTCGGGCCCGCAGGCCGTTGACGTTGAACGTGGCAATGCGCATTTTTTTCATCGTCCGGGTTCCTGCCAATGACCGATAAAAACTCTGACATCCGCCCACCGCGACGGTTGCGTCGGATCCTTCCCGTACGGCGTAATAAGCCCTCGCCCGATCGCCGAGAATCCCCACATGCAAACCACGCTGCAAGGCCAGGGCATCATCCTGCGCCCGCTTCAATACGCCGACGCCGATGCCCTGCTCCGCGCTGCCGCCGACGGTGAACTGTGGAACCTCACGGTCACCGTGGTGCCGTCGGCGACCACCGTCGACGCTTACCTGAAGAAGGCCCTCGACGGCCGTGAGGCGGGAACGGTCATGCCGTTTGTCATCGTACTGAAGGAAACCGGCGAGGTGATCGGCTCGACCCGGTTCTGGAAGATCGACCCGCTCAACCGCAAGCTGGAGATCGGCAGCAGCTGGATTTCGGCACGATTTCAGAAGACCTTCGTCAACACCGAGGCCAAGTACCTGATGCTGCGCCACGCGTTCGAGGTGCTCGATTGCGTGCGGGTGCAGTTCACCACCGACGAAAACAACCAGAAGTCGCGTAACGCGATTCTGCGGCTCGGCGCGCAACAGGAAGGCATCGTCCGCCACGAACGCATCATGCCGGACGGCCGCAAGCGCAACTCGGTGCGCTTCAGCATCATCGATGACGAATGGCCGCAGGTGCGCCTGAACCTGGAACGCAAACTGGCGGATTACGGCCTGCGCTGAACAGTCAGACGCGATTGCGCAGCCATTGCAGGAAACCTTTCTTCGGCAGCGCCACCGGCGTTTCTTCCGTCAGGGATTGCGCCTTGTGCAGGCGGAAATCGAGCAGCGCCTGCATCGCGTCGTTGATGTCGTGACGAGCGTCCAGGCACGGCTTGAGATAAGACTTTTCAATGCGATACAGCGCGCAGAAGGTCTTGGCGGAGAAGTCGGCCGGCAATGACGTATCGGACAGAATCCCCGCCTCGCCGATCACTTCACCCGGCCCCATCCGTCCTGACTCGAACGGCGCGCCATGGCGCTTGAGCGTCACCGAGACCACGCCGGACTCGATGATGAACAGGTGATCGCTGACCTCGCCGCCCGCGAGGATCGTCTCGCCGGCCCGGAAAGTTTGCAGGGTCATGTTCTGGCTGAAGGTTTCTTTCTCCTCCTGACGCAGGGTGGAGAAAATCGGCGAGCTGTCGAGCAACGCCCGAGGGCGCGAGAGATTGCTCGGCACGCCAGGCTCATCGCTCGACAGCAGATTGACCCCGGACGCTTGCAGGTGCCGGTACGCCAGGTCGAACAGCTGATTGCGCACCACGCGCTTTTCGCTCATCGAGGCGACGAACCCGCTGATTTCATATTCGGCACCCGCACTGTTGGAGCTCTTCAGCGCGACACTCGGCGCGGGGCTCTCCAATAACTGGCGGCAGCCCTGCATCGCCCGCTCCAGGGCATCAATCACCGAGCTGGGCCGCGCATGGGGACTGACCTGCACGCTGACGGCCACCCCGAACATATTGCTCGGCCGGCTGAAGTTGATGATCTTCGCCTTGGCCGCCAGCGAGTTGGGAATCACCGCCATGCTGCCCTGACTGGTTTGCAGGCGCGTGGCGCGCCAGTCGATGTCGGTGACCCGGCCTTCGGTGCCGTCGATGGAAATCCAGTCATCCAGTTGATAAGGCTTGGTGGTGTTGAGCACGATCCCGGAAAACACGTCACTCAAGGTGCTCTGCAACGCCAGACCGACGATGATCGCCAGCGCCCCGGAGGTTGCCAGCACGCCCTTGACCGGCAGATCCAGCACATAGGCCAGTGCCGCGATGATTGCGATCAGGAAAATCACCGCACCGAGCAGATCCTGCAACAACCGCCCGGTGTGCCCGACCCGTTGCATCATCACCGCACCGATCAACACCGTCAGAGTGCGCGCGCCGAACAGCCACCAGCCGATCTGCAACCCGGTCGCCGCCAGGTGCAACGGCACATTGTCGGCCCACGGCGCAGGCTCCATCGGGTTGAGCCCTTCGTTGAACAGCAGAATGCTGAACAGGGCAAAAATCAGCACCCGCACCAACAGTTTCCATGCGCTGCCGTGGGCGCTGATCAGGCGCCACAGACCGAGATCGACCAGGATCAGGATCAAGGCGCAAAACAACGGATGATCGGTGAGCAGAGACAGCATCAAACAACTCCGACAGGGGCCAATCGCGAGAAGATCGCACAGATTGGGCTCAGTGTAGGAGTAATTGATTTGGCGGGATGAGCGCTAATGCGCGTGCGCAAAAAAAACCGGCAGGCGCACGTGGCGCCTGCCGGGATTTTCAGCCGTGCATCTGGCCGAAGCGGCCGGACTGGAAGTCGGCGAAAGCCTGATGGATTTCCTGCTCGGTGTTCATCACGAACGGGCCGTGGCCGACAATCGGCTCGTCGATCGGCTCGCCGCTGAGCAGCAGCACCACCGCGTCCGCGCTGGCTTCAAGGGTGATGCGATCGCCATCACGCTCGAACAGCGCCAACTGGCCTTCGCGCATCGACTCCCCACCGTTGATCTGAACCGACCCCTTCAACACCACCAGCGCCGTGTTGCGGCCTTCGTGCAAGTCCAGCGTGAGCAACTTGCCGGTGTTCAGCCGCAGATCCCACACATCGATAGGCGTGAACGTGCGGGATGGACCTTTGTGGCCGTCGAACTCACCGGCGATCAGCCGCAGGCTGCCGGCACCGTCCTTGAGCGCGATTTGCGGAATATCACTGTCCAGAATGGTCTGGTAACCCGGCGCGGCCATTTTGTCCTTCGCCGGCAGGTTGACCCACAGCTGCACCATTTCCAGATTGCCGCCGGTTTTGGCGAAGTTTTCCGAGTGGAACTCTTCATGCAGGATGCCGGAAGCCGCCGTCATCCATTGCACATCCCCCGGACCGATGGTGCCGCCGCTGCCGGTGGAGTCGCGGTGCTGCACTTCGCCTTCGTAAACGATGGTCACGGTTTCGAAGCCACGGTGCGGATGCTGCCCCACGCCGCGGCGTTCAGTAGTCGGGGTGAAATGCGCAGGACCGGCGTGATCCAACAGCAGGAACGGGCTGATGTGCTGGCCCAGGTTGTCGTAGGAAAACAGGGTGCGCACCGGAAACCCATCGCCGACCCAGTGGCCGCGAGGGCTGGTGTAGATACCGATCAGGTTTTTCATGGTGGACTCCGTCATCAGGTTGATCATGGAGCGATCATAAATTCGTCATGTATTTAGTACTAGTCAGCCAAAACCGTCCTCATCGTTCTACTGGTGGAACGATATCGATCGCGGTGATTCTTGACTTTCAGTCAACAGTACTTTGCCCCGACAGCGGTTTTTCCCAAGGAATCAGACGCGGATACTCCTGCCCATTCCCACTGCAACCCTGGAGTCCTGCATGTCTGTTCCCGCTTTCGGTCTTGGTACGTTTCGCCTGCAAGGTCAGGTGGTCATCGATTCGGTGAGCACTGCCCTTGAACTTGGTTACCGAGTCATCGACACCGCACAGATCTACGAAAACGAGGCCGACGTTGGCGCAGCCATCGCTGCCAGCGGCATTGCCCGTGAAGAGCTGTTCATCACCAGCAAGATCTGGATCGCCAACTTCGCCAAGGATCGTCTGATCGAAAGCCTCAAGGAAAGCCTGCAAAAGCTGCAGACCGACTACCTCGACCTGACGCTGATCCACTGGCCATCGCCGGAAGATCAAGTGCCGGTCGAAGAGTTCATGGGCGCGTTGCTGGAAGCCAAACGCCTGGGCCTGACCCGGCAGATCGGCGTGTCCAACTTCACCATCGACCTGATGAAACAGGCGATTGCTGCGGTCGGTGCGCAAAACATCGCCACCAACCAGATCGAGCTGCACCCGTACCTGCAAAACCGTAAGGTCGTGGAATTCGCCCAGAGTCAGGGCATTCAGATCACCTCGTACATGACCCTCGCCTACGGCGAAGTGCTGAAGGATCCGCTGATCGTGCAGATCGCCGAGCGTCTGCAAGCCACCCCGGCGCAGGTCACTCTGGCGTGGGCGATGCAGTCGGGTTACGCGGTGATTCCGTCGTCGACCAAACGCGCCAACCTGCAAGGCAACCTCGGCGCCACGGCGCTGACCCTGAGCGATGCCGACATGGCGCTGATCGCCACACTGGAGCGCGGCCATCGCCTGACCAGCCCCAAAGGCATCGCGCCGCAGTGGGACTGACCGATCAGGCCTGAAGCTGCTGCGCGAGGTCGTGCATGGCCACGCGCAGCGAATCGATGGCAGCCGTCAATGCCGCTTCGGGCTCATCGTCACGACAGGCTTGCTCGAGTAACCGACACGCCGAGACCACGCGCTCGGCACCGATCATGTGCGCCCCGCCCGTGACGTGATGCGCCAGATCACGTAAATCTGCGCGATCACTTTTGCGGCCCGATTCATCCAGACGCTTCAGGTCGACGCGCAGGCTGCTCAAAACCTCCTCACGCAATTGGTCGATCAGCGGGTTGTCCGCGCCCGCCAGTTGCAACAGCGCGCTCAGATCGAACTCGGCCGGTGCCGGATCGTCCGCGCTGTCGGCCTGCGAGCCCCCGGAGACGGCGGCCATCAAGGCCAGGCTCAATTCGCGCAGCAGAACCGGTTTGAACAGGCAATCGTCCATCCCGGCCGCGCGGCATCGCTCCTTTTCTTCCATCTGCGCATTGGCGGTAAATCCGAGGATCAGACAGGGCGTCCTGCCCATGGCAGCCTCTTCCCGACGCACCGCCCCTGTCAGTTCATATCCGTTGAATTCCGGCATGTTGCAGTCGGTGATCAGTGCATCGAAAGATTGCTCGCGCCACAGCGCGAGCCCTTCCTCACCGCCACCGGCGTCAACAGCGCGATGCCCGAGTTCACTCAACTGCCGGCACAACAGCAGGCGATTCACCGGATGGTCATCCACCACCAGCACGTTCAGCGACTTGACCGTCGCCGCCACTGGCGCCGGCACAGCCTCTTGCACAAGCGGCGCCAGCACCGGCAGCTCCAGTCGCAGCATGACCTGAGTGCCGCGGTTCAACTCGCTGTTCATCCACAAATCGCCGCCCATCAACCGGCACAGGTTGCGGCTGATCACCAGCCCCAGGCCGGAGCCACGCTGCGCCGTTGATGAGTGGTTGCCGACCTGCACAAACGGTCTGAATAATCGCTGCTGATCTTCCGCGCTGATCCCCCGGCCACTGTCTTCAATGGCTACGCCCACTTCAATCAGCCCGCCCTGTTCGCCGAACACGCGCAAGCGCAGGCTGACCTCGCCATCGTCGGTGAACTTGATCGCGTTGCTCAACAGATTCGACAATATCTGCTTGAAGCGTAGGGGGTCGAGCATCACCTCAACGTCGCTGCGCTTATCCAGTTCTGCGTTCCACAATAAAGGCTTCTGCCGCGCCAGGCCTTCGAAAATCCGACACACCGACTCCACCACCTCGCGCAAATTGACACGCTCGGGGGCCAGCGACAAATGCCCAGCCTCGATGCGCGCGATGTCGAGAATATCGCCGATCAAAGCCAGCAGTTGCTGCCCGGCGCTGGACGCCACTTCGATCGCCTGGCGATCGGTCACGCCTTCATCGGCACGCTTGAGGGCCAGTTCGAGCATGCCGATCAGGGCATTCATCGGTGTGCGGATTTCATGACTCATGGTTGCAAGAAACGTACTTTTGGCACGATTGGCTTCGTCGGCCGCGTCCTTGGCCTCCTGCAACTGCTGAACCCATCGCTGGCGCTGACGGATCTGCCGACGCTGAAAACCGATCCAGCCCAATGCCAGCAACAGCAAACCCGCGGCAACGGCAAACCCACGCAAAATTTGCTCTCGATGACGCTGCCAATAGCTGTCTTGCAGGACCACATTACGACTCCAGCGCGCGACCAGAGCGTCGATTTCCTGGGGTGCGATGCTCAGCAGTGCCTTGTTCAGAATCGATTGCAACTGCGGGGCATCGAGCGCCGTGGCCATGGCGACCCGGGCCGGCTGATCACCCAGCGTGGAAACAATGCGCAAGCGATCACGGTACTGGTGATCGATCTGGTAGCGCGCCACCAGCAACGAGCTCAATGTCGCGTCAGCCTTGCCGTCGAGCAGCGCCTGCGTGCCGTCGGCCGGGCTTGGCAATTCGATCAGGTTGATCTGCGGCACGTGCTCCAACAGATAATCGCGCAGTGGATTACCGCGGTAGAGCGCCAGGCGCCTACCTGCCATCTCTTCGAGGCTGCGCGGCGCCTGTGACTTCAAATCGGTGATCAAGACAAAGGGGCTATTGGCGTACGAGCGGGTAAGCAGCATTTGCGTTTCGCGCTGGCGGCTCGGTGTCATCACCGGCAGCAGATCCAGTTGCCCGCTCCTGAGTTGCTCGACCTGACGATCCAGCGACTGACCGCGCACCACCTCGAATGTCAGGCCACTGCGCTGACTGATCAGGTTGAGCAGTTGTGCAGTCAGGCCGCTGAACCGGCCATCGGCATCAAAGAATGCCAGCGGCGCAAAATCATCGATGGCGCCGACCCGCACCACCGGATGCTGATCCAGCCATTGTTGCTCGCTGTCGCTCAGGCTGACCCTCGACTGCGCTGCCATGTCGGCGCGACCGGCGCTCCAGCGCAGCTCCATTGCCAGGCGCTGTTCCATGGGAATCGCCAGCAAGGCCTTGTCGACCAGACGTTTCAAGCGTGTGTTGCTGCGGGCCAGGGCGAAGCCGAACGGGTTGGCGTCAAGGCCCGACGGCCCCGCCAGTTGCAGGTCGTTGTGAAAGTGAGTGTTGATCAGATAGCTGGCGCTGATGAAGTCGCCGAGGTACAGATCATCCCGACCGAACGCCACGGCGCCGAGTGCATCGAGAATCGATCGATAGCGTTGCAGGGATGCTTGCGGGTACGCCTCCTCAATGGTCGAGGCTGGCAGGTAGTCGTCCACCATGGCGATCCGCTTGCCGGCCAGATCGCCCGGCAACGCATTGTTAAGCCGGGTCACCCACATCGGCTGATCCTCGGCGTAGGCGCGAGACAGCATCAGTTCGGGATCAGCGATCTCGAAGTTGTTCGACGTGCCCAGCAGGTCTACCTCACCGGCCTTGAGCGCGGCCATGGCGCTTGCGCGGTCGGCATAGCACCAGACTTCGACGTCGATGTTCAAAATCTTCGCAATCGTATCAGCGTAATCGGCCGTAAGGCCTTCCAGCTCATGGCGCTTGCGGGTCAGTTCAAAGGGCGGGTAATCCGGCCAGGAGGCACCGATGCGCAATACCGGGTGCGTGCTCAGCCACTGCCGATCCTGCTTGTCCAGTTGAATCTGTACGCCTTCCAGGCGGGTGCGGGAGACGATTTCGAGCCGCTGCGCCGGCCCGGTCGCGTGCGCTGCGCTTGCAAGCATCAGTATCGACAGAAGTACGGCCCGCAGAGGACATATCATGAGGCTACCGATCAAGACAGGCCGTTGCGTTTGACAAACGCTCCCAACGCCACCAGCGAGCTCACTCCGAGTTTCAGCATCAAACGGCTCTTGTAGGTGCTGACGGTTTTGTGACTGAGGTTCATCGTCAGAGCGATGTGCTTGTTGGACTCACCTCTGGCCAGCTTCAGCATGATTTCCATTTCGCGGGTGGACAGAAGTGCGATCAGCTCTCGCTCATCGCGGTGCGCTTCGGATTGCACGGCATTGACAGGCACTTCAGGAAAGTAGCTATAGCCCAAACGGACGGCCTTGATAGCATTCTGCAAATGCTGCATCGAGGCGGACTTGGAGACAAAAGCCATCGCCCCCGCACGTCGACAGCGCACCACATAGTGTTCAGGTTCGGCCGAGGTGAAAATCACCACCTTGCAGACCAGCCCGATGGCCCTGATGCGCGCCAACACTTCCAGGCCGCCGAAGCCATCGAGTTTCAGGTCGAGCACGACCAGATCCGGCGTGTGCTCACGGAGCATTGGCACCACATCGACGCCTTTGGAAGTTACATAAATCGGTTTGTAGCCCGCAGACTCCAGAACCAGACGCAGGGCTCCAACCACCACCGGATGATCATCAACGATCAATGCTGAACCCATGACCACTCCCGGGGCGAATACCTGACATGACGCCACCGATCCAGCATGAACGGGACTATTGGTAGCTGCGCTACAACTGTTGCACGGTGTGCACGCTGAATCACCTGTCAGATCTGACAGGTGCGCGCCAGACCGATGTGTGATAGTGGACGCGATGATCGCCCAAGCGATGCCTCGACCGAGGTCATCAACTGTTCGATTTCGTCGAATGAAGGCAGCGCTGCAGGGCAGGTGATGATCTTTGCCTCGAAATGCCCGGGAACCCCTGTGGAATCCGCCGGCGTACCATAGACCAGGGCCCGTCGGACTTGTGGGTGATCGAACAGAACACCGGGCAGATCCGCGATCCCGCTCGCCAGTTCGGCATTGACCACCAGGACATCGAACGGCTGACAGCCGTAATCGACCAGGGTCAACAGTTCGGCAAGGTTTTGTACCGGCGCGATGCGGTGGTAATTCAGGCCGTTGAACAGGCGCTCGATCTTCATCCGATGAAAGTGCTGCAAGTCGGCGATCAGGATGCGCAGGGTTTTGTCGGTCAATGTGGAAGTCCGGGTAGTCGCTTCAAGTGGCGGCAAGACTACCCAAGCATCGGGATACACTCTGTAGGACTTTTCCGAAAAACACGGTCACTCATCGGGATTGAAAAAGTTACTCCGTGGTGCTCGGACTCCAGAACGCCTGCACCACCAGCGTCGACGTCGAGATTCGCGCCACCAGCGCATCCAGTTCATCACCGTCCACCGAGGTGGTGGCCAGCGTCGCTTCGATCTCGATTTCATCGGCACCGAAGGCATGTATATCGACATCGCTGGCCGGGTAATTGCTGCGTTCCAGCTCGGCCTCGAGCAAGGCGAACACGGCTTTCTGCTGCGAACGCCGGGCGATGACATAAACAATGTTGGTGACTTCCGCCGAGACCACGTCCAGCGGCTGACGGTTGATGTTGTTGACGATCGGCCGCAACAAGGTATTGGCGGCGAGCACGAACAAGGTGCCCAGGACCGCTTCGGCCAGTAGGTCGGCACCGGCGCAGGCACCAACCGCCGCCGAGGTCCAGAGCGTGGCGGCGGTATTGAGCCCGCGCACGTTGCCCTCTTCGCGCATGATCACCCCGGCACCGAGAAAGCCGATGCCGGAGACCACATACGCGACCACCCGCACCGCGCCTTCGGCCCCGGCGAGACGGTTGGCCATGTCGACGAAAATCGCCGCGCCGACCGCCACCAGCACATTGGTGCGCAAGCCCGCCGTGCGTTGCCGGTACTGGCGTTCGAAGCCGATCAGGCCGCCTAGGATGAACGCCGCGCTGAGGCTGACCAAAGTGTCGAGCAATGAGCTGAGGTTGAGATTGTTGATCGCTTGCATGTCGAACTCCTTGAAACCGCCCCCCCTCGCTCCCACAAGGGGGGAATCTTGCCTGTTACTGCCAGCCGAACCGGCGGATGTAGAAGCCTTTGACGGCCTGGGTCAGCGCCATGTACGCCAGCAGGATCACCGGCAGAAACACGAAGTACATCGACGGCAGCGCCTGCAATTTGAAGTAGTGCGCCAGCGGCCCCATCGGCAGGAAGATGCCCACGGCCATGATGATTGCGGTCATCACCAGCAGCGGCATCGCCGCGCGGCTTTGCAGGAACGGAATCTTCGGCGTGCGGATCATGTGCACGATCAGCGTCTGGGTCAGCAGCCCGACCACGAACCAGCCGGACTGGAACAGGGTCTGGTGATCCGGGGTGTTGGCATCGAACACGTACCACATCAAGGCGAACGTTGTGATGTCGAAGATCGAACTGATCGGACCGAAGAACAGCATGAAGCGCCCGACATCCCCCGGCTGCCAGCGTTGTGGCTGTTTCAGCATCTCGTCGTCGACGTTGTCGAACGGGATCGCGATCTGCGAAATGTCATACAGCAGGTTCTGCACCAGCAGGTGCATCGGCAGCATCGGCAGGAACGGAATGAACGCACTGGCGACCAGCACCGAGAAGACGTTGCCGAAGTTCGAGCTGGCGGTCATCTTGATGTACTTGAGCATGTTGGCGAAGGTCCGACGCCCTTCCAGCACGCCCTCCTCCAGCACCATCAGGCTCTTTTCCAGCAGGATGATGTCGGCCGCTTCCTTGGCGATGTCCACCGCGCTGTCCACCGAAATCCCGATGTCTGCGGTGCGTAGCGCCGGGGCGTCGTTGATGCCGTCGCCCATGAACCCGACCACGTGGCCGTTGCCCTTGAGGATGCGCACGACGCGTTCCTTGTGCGACGGCGTCAGCTTGGCAAACACGTTGGTGGTTTCCACCGCCACCGCCAGTTCGGCGTCGCTCATGCGTTCGATGTCGTTGCCCATCAACAGGCCTTGCTGGGCCAGGCCCACTTCGCGGCAGATCTTGGCGGTCACCAGTTCGTTGTCGCCGGTCAGCACTTTCACGGCCACGCCGTGTTCGGCCAGGGCCTTCAGCGCTGGTGCGGTGCTTTCCTTCGGCGGATCGAGAAACGCCACGTAACCGATCAGCGTCAGTTCCTGCTCGTCGCTCAGGCTGTAAGTGTCGCGCCCCTGCGGCATCGACCGTGCCGCCACCGCGACCACACGCAAGCCTTCAGCGTTGAATGCTGCGGTGACCTGACGAATTTTCGCCAGCAATTCATCGCTCAAGGCTTCGTCGACTTCACCGTGACGAACCCGGCTGCACACCGCCAGCACTTCTTCCACCGCGCCCTTGCAGATCAGCTGATGCGGCTGGCCGCGCCCTTCCACCACCACCGACATCCGCCGGCGATTGAAATCGAACGGGATCTCGTCGACCTTGCGAAACGCCGTGCCGACCTTCAGCTCACGGTGGATTTCCACGTGTTCCAGCACCGCCACGTCGAGCAGGTTTTTCAGACCGGTCTGGTAATAGCTGTTGAGGTAGGCCATTTCGAGCACGTCATCGGAGTCTTCGCCCCAGACGTCGACGTTACGCGCCAGGAAAATCTTGTCCTGGGTCAGTGTGCCGGTCTTGTCGGTGCACAGCACGTCCATGGCGCCGAAGTTCTGGATCGCATCCAGGCGTTTGACGATGACTTTCTTGCGCGACAGGAACACCGCGCCCTTGGCCAGCGTCGAGGTGACGATCATCGGCAGCATTTCCGGGGTCAGGCCCACGGCAATCGACAGCGCGAACAGCAGCGCTTCGGTCCAGTCGCCCTTGGTGAAACCGTTGATGAACAACACCAGCGGCGCCATGACGAACATGAAGCGGATCAGCAGCCAGCTGACTTTGTTCACCCCTTGCTGGAACGAAGTCACCGCGCGATCCGTCGCCCCGACCCGCTGCGCCAGTGCACCGAAATAGGTGCTGTTGCCGGTAGTGAGAATCACCGCCACCGCCGTGCCGGACACCACGTTGGTGCCCATGAACAGGATGTTGTCGAGCTCCAGCGGATTGCGCGTGTCGCGATCGGCCTGACGCGGGAATTTTTCCACCGGCATCGATTCACCGGTCATTGCCGCCTGGCTGACGAACAGATCCTTGGCGCTGAGCACCCGGCAATCGGCAGGAATCATGTCGCCGGCCGACAGCACGATCAGATCGCCGGGCACCAGTTGCTTGATCGGCAACTCAGCACGCGGCGCATCCCGGCGCAGCACGGTGGCGGTGTTGCTGACCATCGCCTTGAGCGCGTCGGCGGCCTGGTTGGATTTGCTCTCCTGCCAGAAGCGCAGCAGCGTCGAGAGCACCACCATCGAGAAAATCACGATCGCGGCCTTGAGGTCTTCGGTCAGCCACGAGATCACCGCCAACAGGGTCAGCAGCAGGTTGAAAGGGTTCTTGTAGCAGTGCCACAGGTGGGTCCACCACGGCAGCGGTTGCTCGTGTTCGACTTCGTTGAGGCCGTGCTGCGCACGCAGCACATCGACTTCGAAATCGGTGAGGCCATCAGTGTGGGTGCCGAGTTTCGACAACAGCACGCCGCTGTCGCAATGGGCGGCGTCCACCAGCGTGTTGGCGAGGGTGGGCGGCACTTCACGGCTGACCGTGGTGTCGCTGAGGGTTTCCAGCAAGGCCAGGCGACGGAAGTGCCGGGCGATGTGGCGGGTCCGCAGGAAGCCTGCGAAAAATTCCTTGAGCGTAAGTTTCATGGCTGTTGCCCCTATGGTCAGCCGGGAAACCGTCGAGCAGGTACGTCCTCGTCCTGGGCACCGGAAAACCGGCACGGCAAGGCGTGGCGCGCCGGTCAGAAAAGACAGGCGTGTCGATAGGGCTGCAATGACGACGATGAAGTCGACTTCACAGGCTTTTCAGTGTCGATGAGAAGGACGTCGGGACATGACCGGGACCGGTCATGATCGGGATGCCGCTGCTCGCTGTTCGGCGAGACAACGGCACAAAGAAATGCGCGTTATCTTGCCGAGAATCCGCCGGTTACAAGGACCGGCCGACAACTGTCACTCGAACAAGTACCCACTGTGGGTCTCCGCTATTGATGAAAACGCGCGAAGCTTACGCCCCGATTTCAGGAGAGTAAACCCGCAAAAGGAAGTGTGTCGGGGAATGTGGCGGGTGTTCAGGAAGGGTTCAGGATTGCCCCCGAGATCGTTCCCACGCTCTGCGTGGGAATTCAGCCGGGCACGCTCTGCGTCCCATTGGAACGCGGAGCGTCCCTTGAGGCATTCCCACGCAGAGCGTGGGAACGATCAGTGTGGAGGCTGAAAGGATACTTAGCTGGCAGTCGCCAGCAACAAGTCCATCACCGAACGGCTGTGCCCGCGGTTTTTGCCATGCTCATACAGCGAGCCGGCAATCTCGTCCGCGCGGATCGGCAGGATCGACAGCAGCGTATCGCTCAGACCATGACTGGCCTGGCAGAAGCCCTGCATGTACAGACCGGCCTTGCAGCGCTCGTCGGTGATCAACCGGTAATTGCGATCGACCTCGAAGTCGCCCAGGTATTCTTCCAGCGGCGCCAGCAGTTTGCGGTGCATCTGACGCTCGTAACCGGTGGCCAGCACGACTGCATCGTAGGCACGCACGGTGACTTCGCCGGTGGCATTGTTGCGCACGGTCAGTTCAATGCCGTGTTCGGTGGCAGTGGCTTTCTCGACCGTAGTCAGGGTGCGGAACGCATGGCGCGCGACGCCGGAGACTTTCTGACGATAGAAGATGCCGTAGATGCGCTCGATCAGGTCGATGTCGACCACCGAGTAGTTGGTGTTGTGGTACTCGTTGACCAGACGCTCACGCTCGCTGCTCTTCTGCTGGAAGATCAGGTCGGTGAATTCCGGCGAGAACACTTCGTTGACGAACGGGCTGTCGTCCGCCGGTTTCAGGGCCGAGCCGCGCAGGATCATGTCGACCTGCACCGACGGGAACGAATCGTTCAGGTCGATGAAGGCTTCCGCCGCGCTCTGGCCGCCACCGATGATCGCAATGCTCATTGGCTGGTTGTTGATGCACGGCTGCTTGGCCATCTCGGCCAGGTATTGCGAGTGATGGAACACCCGACCGTCGCCCTTCAACGCCTTGAACGCTTCGGGAATGCGTGGCGTGCCGCCGGCGCTGACCACCACCGAACGCGCAGTACGCACAAACTGCTGGCCTTCGGTATCACGGGAAATCACCCGCAGGGCTTCGACCTGATGGTTGTGCAGCACCGGCTCGATGGTCAGCACTTCTTCACCGTAGCGGCTCTGTTCGGTGAACTGCCCGGCCACCCAGCGCAGGTAGTCGTTGTACTCCATGCGGCACGGATAGAAGGTGCCGAGGTTGATGAAGTCCACCAGACGGCCGTGGTGCTTGAGGTAGTTGACGAACGAGTACGGGCTGGTCGGATTGCGCAGGGTGACCAGATCCTTGAGAAAGGAAATCTGCAACTCGCTCTGGGTCGACAGGGTGTTGCCGTGCCAGCTGTAGTGGGGTTGTTTGTCGAGGAACAGCACATCCAGCTCGCCCTGGGTCGGGCCGCGCTCTTGCAGAGCGATGGCCAGCGCCAGGTTCGAAGGGCCGAAACCGACGCCGATCAGGTCGTGAACGATGGGCGATGCAATTGCCTGTGTCATTTCCAGTGTCCTCTGGAGGAACCCCGAACCAGCGGGGACGAAAAGCCTGAGTGACCTGACCGGCCTTGAGCAGGACAGCAGATCGTCTGTTGAGTAGGAACGAGGACAGTGAAAAAAAATTTAACGCCGGTGGCTCAATGGACATCCCATTGCTTGATGCGCAGGCGGCAATGTTTCATGGCGTTGACGATGTGCTTTTCCACCAGAGCCTTGGAAATCCCGAGGTGCTGCGCGATTTCGGGATGCGACAGACCTTCGATCTTGCGCAACAGAAAACTTTCGCGGCACAGCGGCGAAAGTTCTGCCAGGGCACGCTGGAGCATCTCCAGTCGCTGACCGTGATCGAACGTGTTGTGGGGGGACGGCGTGAAATAGCGCTCTTCGCTGTCGAGCACTTCCAGCGATTCGACCTGACGCAGGGCATTGCGCCGATGGTCGTCGATTACCAGATTGAGCGCGGTGCGGTAGAGGAAAGCCCGGGGTTGCTCGATCGGCGTGTCGCTGGAACGCTCCAGAACCCGTACATAAGCGTCATGCACCACATCTTCGGCGACCTGGCGGTTGCCGAGCTTGGCGTTCAGGAAACACACCAATTCGCGATAGTAGTTTTCCAACATGACTCCCGGCCGCAAGGGGTGCGGTTTCTGTCCTTGAGCCCGATCCTGACTGCACTGGAGGCAGTAGCATGATAGTGGCAACTTGAAGGGCGTAATTTATAGTAATTCTCATATAGATTTAAAGTAGTGATTCTCTTCACCAGACAAATAGTCCTGCCGGGCAACCTGTAACTTCGTGTGTGAGCACTTAAATTCCCTTGCGCATTCATCGTTTACAGGACAGCTCCCCGTGTCTGTCGTGCCTTGCGACAGCGTTCAGCGACCGACCGAACCTGTTCACCTGCTGAACGACGGGCCGAATTCCACTGGCCGGAACCCTGC
>NZ_JBWKZE010000019.1:0-123889 GCF_059424205.1 Pseudomonas sp. GW456-12-1-14-TSB6 | reverse complement strand
CAATGGACGCTCTGCGTCCGCTATTGGGACGCGGAGCGTCCCGGGCTGCATTCCCACGCGGAGCGTGGGAACGATCAGTGGCCGCGATCAGTCGAGGTGGTCAGTTACCCGCCAGACTCGGTGGCATGCAAACGCCCGTGCCGCCAATCCCGCAGTAGCCTTCCGGATTTTTCGCCAGATACTGCTGGTGATAGGCCTCGGCGAAGTAAACGGTCGGCGCCTGTTCAATCTCGGTGCTGATTTCACCCAGACCCGCCTTCGACAATTCCGCCTGATAAACAGCCTTGCTCTTCAACGCCGCCTCCAGTTGCTCCGGATGGGTCGCGTAGATCACCGAACGGTACTGGGTGCCGATGTCATTGCCCTGGCGCATGCCCTGTGTCGGGTTGTGCAATTCCCAGAACATCGCCAGCAGCTCTTCGTAGCTGACCTTGGCCTTGTCGAACACCACCAGCACCACTTCAGCATGGCCGGTCAGGCCCGAGCAGACTTCTTCGTAGGTCGGGTTCGGCGTGTAACCGCCGGCGTAACCGACCACGGTGCTGACCACGCCTTCGCGCTGCCAGAAGCGGCGCTCGGCACCCCAGAAGCAGCCCAGGCCGAAGATCGCGAAGTCGACGTCCTGAAAGAACGGACCAAGCAACGGCGTTTCGGTGAAAACAAAGTGTTTTTCAGGCAGGGTCATTGCGGTTTCGCGGCCAGGCAGAGCTTGTTCTTTAGTCGGTAGCACGTTTTTGTTCACCAGAATTTCCGAGCGCAGAACCATGATCGTTCCTCTCAGTCAGGATGGGATGTCTATAAGCTGACCCACAGTGTGCCCAATGATGCCCGGTTAATCACCAGGCAAAATGTGCGGATAGTGTCCTGTGGGTTACAGAGAGAGCGGACCGCGCGGGTAGCGCTTGAGCGCCTGGATCAGCTCGCCGCCCGGAATCGGCCGGTCGAACAGGTAGCCCTGGCCGACGTCGCAGCGGTGGCGACGCAGGAACGCCAGCTGCTCGGCGGTCTCGATGCCTTCGGCCACGACCTTGAGTTTCAGGTTGTGGGCCATCGCGATTACGGCGGAAGTGATTTCCATGTCGTCCTGGTTGTCCGGGATTTCATGGATGAAGCTGCGATCGATCTTGATGATGTCGATCGGGAATTTCTTCAGGTAGCTGAGCGACGAGTAGCCGGTGCCGAAGTCGTCCATGGCCAGGGTCAGGCCCAGACGCTTGAGCTGGTCGAGCTGCAAGTGGGTGTCTTCGGTGGCTTCCAGCAGCAGGCCTTCGGTCAGCTCCAGTTCCAGCAGATTGGCCGGCAACGCTTCTTCCTTGAGAATGTTGGCGATCGAGGCCACCAGATCCGGGTCGGAAAACTGCTTGGGCGACAGGTTGATCGCCACTTGCAGATTGCCCATGCCCGCAGCGGTCAGCGCTTTGCTCATGCGGCAGGCCTGGCGGGCGATCCACTTGCCGATCGGGATGATCAGGCCAGTTTCCTCGGCGACGCTGATGAACTGATCCGGGCGGATCATGCCGCGCTCCGGATGATTCCAGCGCAGCAGCGCCTCCATGCCCAGCAATCGGCCGCTGCGCAGGCACAGCTTCGGCTGGTAGAACACGTCCAGCTCGTTCTGGGTCAGGGCGCGGCGCAGGTTGTTCTCAACGAACAGTTTGTAACTGGCCTCGGCGTTCAGCGCTTCGGTGAACACCTGCACCTGGTGTTTGCCGTTGGCCTTGGCCTTGTGCAGAGCGAGGCCGGCGTTGCGCATCAGGGTCTGCGGGTCGCGGCCGTGCAGTGGCGCGCAGGCCAGGCCCACGGAGCCAGTGACGCTGATCAACTGGTTGTCGACGAACATCGGTTTATCCAGCGTCGCCAGCAATTGGTTGGCGATCTGCTGCCCGGTGGCAAGGTCAGTGTCGTCGAGCAATACCGCGAATTCGTTACTGGCGAACCGCGCCAGACTGCCGCTCGGGCTCAGGCTGTTGCGCAGGCGCCGGGCCAGGCTGATCAACAGTTTGTCGCCGGTCTGGTGGCCGAGACTGTCGTTGATCCGCTTGAAGTTGTCGATGTCCACCAGCAGCAGGCTGATCGGGGTATCGCTATCCCGGGCGAAGCGTTCATCCAGATTGCGGATAAATGCAGGCCGGTTACCGAGGTTGGTCAGGTTGTCGGTATACGCCAGGCGCTCGATGCGCTGCTGCGCCAGCTTGGTCTGGGTGATGTCTTCGTAGATGCCGATGTAATGCGTCAGCTCACGGTTGTCGCCGTAGACCTTGGAGATCGACAGTTGGCCCCAGTAGGGTTCGAGGTTCTTGCGGCGGCTCTTGAACTCGCCCTGCCAGCTGTTGCTCTTGGCCAGCGCCGACGGCGCGTCGAACAGCAGCTCGCTTAAGTTTTCCAGGGCTGGCAACTCCGACAGGCGCTGGCCGTGGACTTCCTCGGTGGTGTACTGGGTGATCGCGGTGAAGCTCGGGTTGACGTACTCGACCACGCCGTCGCAGTTGACCAGCAAAAAGGCGTTGGCACTCTGCTCGACCGCGCGCTGGAACAGGTGCAGGGCGCTGGTGGCAGTGCGGCGGTTGTGGTTGTTGATGACCTGGGCGAACTGGTCGGCCAGCTCGCCGGCAAAGGCGATTTCGTCGGACTGCCAGGCGCGGGTGACGCCGGTCTGCTCCAGGCACAACACGCCGACCACCTGGCCGTCGACGCGGATGCTGGCGTCGAGCATGGCGTTGACGTCGCGCGGGCGAAGGGCTTCGGCCATTTCCCGGGTACGCGGGTCGCGCATCGCGTTGTGCGCGTCGATGGCACGGCTGCCGTGCAGGGCTTCCATGTAATCGGGGAAGCCGCTGACGTCGATCACCTCCGGCAGGATGTATTCCTGGGTGGCGCGGTGGTACGCCGAAATCGGCACCAGCTTCTGACCTTCGAGGTTCCACAGGCTGGCACAGTCGATTTCGTAGATATCGCAGGCGCAGCGGGTAATCAGTTCGGCGGCTTCTTGCAGGGAGTTCTGGCTGCTGTAGCGCTGGCGGGCCAGCAACAGGATCAGGTCCTGCTGGGCGCGCACCCGCTCCAGATGCTGCAGTTGTTCCTGCTGGGCGCGCTGGTTGAGCTCCAGGGCGATTTGCAGGCGTGAATTCTGGGTTTCAAGGTCGACGGACGGCAGCGAAGGTGCCTCGTCAAACACGTTGTCGACCGCCAGCAGGTAACCGCGCAGCAAGTGGCGGTTGTGCTGTCTGTAGGCTTCGCCGAGTTCGAGAATGCTCAGCGCACCGGCGGCGGTGTGCAGGGTGTAGCGCACCAGATAATGCGGGCTGTGACCGAGTTGTTGCTGGATCGCGTCGTGCAGTTGATAACGCGCTTCGGGTTCCATCAGGCTGGCATAGGGCGAGCCGACCAGAGCGCAGAGTTCGACGGCGGGCTGGCCGAACTGGCGTTCACAGTTGGGATCGAGAAACAACATGGCCCAACTGGCTTCATTCAAGCGCTCGAAACGCAGCATGCCGAGCCGCGAGGGCACAGGCAACTGCGTCACTACCTCGGCCACCATACGGCTGGCGGCATCGGGTTGGCTCTTCATGAAGGGAACTCGCTTGGAAATTTGCTGAACGCGCCGGGCTCGCGCCCTCTTTACTGTTGCCTGCGGCAAGGTTGCATCATTGCGGCACTGACTGACAAGAGACATGAAGGCCAAGTGCTATAAGAATATGTCGGCTGCAGTGAACATTTCTCCAGCACCCGCCGGAAACTAATGCTACCAAGCGTGAAAATGGCCGTTCCAGAGCCTTCCGGCATCCGGAACGGTCGTACCGCCGGATTTATCGCAACGGAATATCGATGGATTGCAGGTGCCTGCCATCCCGGTTGTGATAGTTGACTAGGATTCGCCCGGCCTCCACCACCATGTGCGCAAAGTTGTCCTGGCTGATGACCTGGCTGGTCAGTTCGTGCCGGTATTCGCCTGACTCGGTTTGCGCCAGCGCCTGGTCGAGCGTGAAGGTCGCGGCGGTGGCGTAGGGCAGCAGTTTGCTGTTGCTCAGCGGCGAAGACACGACGGTGTGCACCTCGAAGTCCGGGTCTTCGCTGTGTGTCAGGCGACTGGTCAGCGAGCCATGCACATCACCGGAAATGAACACGACGTTCCTGATCCGATGCTGGCGGATGGTTTCCAGCAGGCGCAGACGCTGTTCGGGGAAGCCCGCCCAGGCATCATCGCCGTTCATTTTGCGGTCGGGGTAGAACATGACGCTGGTGACCACGAACTTGACCCGCGCCGGGCTATTGATCAACCACTTGCACAGCGCCTGTTCCTGTTCTTCATCGAGGATGCGCCGGTTGTCATTCGACAAGTTGCGGCGAGTTCGACTGTCCGTCACAAACCATTCAATATCGCCATCGGTGAATTGATACCAATAGTGCTTCAGTGTCGTGCGATCAATTGTTCCGCTGGTTGTTGTTGAACAGATCGGACTGTGACTCGCTTGATAAATATCGTAAGTCGCCATTGCATTGCGATAGAGAGTTTCATCGGACTCGTTGGCGTTCATCGGCCAGTTATCTTCTATTTCATGATCATCAAGAATCATGTAAGTCGAAGTCTCCGACATCAGTCGTCGAATATTAGGCAGGGAAAACGCCGCGCGATACTTTTCAATGAATTCGTCATAGTCGCGATCCGGGGCGAACAGATTCAAGTCGTCGGCGTAGATCTGATCGCCACACATCATGATTGCGCTGATTGCCGGTTGTGCACCCTCGATCAACTGGCTGATGGACGCGAAGATCCGGTCGCCCAGATGCGGGAGCACCGGGACGCCGGCGGTCATGCGCAGGTAACGGCAGGAGCCGAGGATGTAAGCGCGCGGCTGCAAAGGCTGGCTGCTGCGGGTGCGCAGGCGGTAAATCTCCCGTGGCCATTGCAGCGGCAACTCCGCCACGCTGTGGATGGTGTGGACGGGACTCATCGGGCTGAACCAGCCGGTCTGGTATTCGTATTCGGTGTCTGCCTTCAGATGATCGATTACGAATACTTCCGTCATGTCGCGGGTTGAATCAAGTTTGACAAACTGGGCGGGTTGCCATTGTTTCGAATCCAGTGGCCGGTAACGAATGCCGGCAAATACGGACGCATTATGTTGCAGTCCGCCACGAATAAATATCCGCGCCTGATTAGTTGATGTGTGGCCAATGATCGGGCCGACAGTAGGTTTAAGCATGTTCGAATCCATTCGAATAAGTGTTGGTAATTAATAAAGTTTCCCGGTTTGTTGGTGTAACTTCAGTGCGCCAAGGTTAGTTGCCTGGTGCTAAAAAATATCAATATAAAGTGGACTCGAGTCGTGGCCTATATCAGCGCAAGTTGTGGGAAAAGTTCAGGTGGCAGTTATTTCAGGCAAAAAAAAGCCCCGCCAAACTGACGGGGTTGAGGTACGAGCGTGTGGCGCTCGAAAACGTGGAACGCAGTCGGCCCTCCGTTGCCGGAGGGCCGAGCGCTTTACAGCAGGATGGTGCGGATGTCCGCCAGCAGGTCGCTCAGACGCTTGGTGAAGCGTGCAGCAGCGGCGCCGTTGATCACACGGTGATCGTAGGACAGCGACAGTGGCAGCATCAGTTTCGGCTGGAAGGCTTTGCCGTCCCAGACTGGCTGGATGGTTGCCTTGGAAACACCGAGGATCGCCACTTCCGGCGCGTTGACGATCGGCGTGAAGCCGGTGCCGCCAATGTGACCGAGGCTGGAAATGGTGAAGCAGGCGCCTTGCATCTCGTCCGACGAGAGCTTCTTGGTCCGGGCTTTTTCAGCCAGGGAAGCAGCCTCGGCGGCCAGTTGCAGCAGGCTCTTCTGGTCGACGTTCTTGATGACCGGTACCAGCAGGCCATCCGGGGTGTCGACGGCGAAGCCGATGTTCACGTATTTCTTGCGGATGATCGCCTTGCCGCTTGGTGCCAGCGAGCTGTTGAAGTCCGGCAGTTCCTTGAGCAGGTGTGCGCAGGACTTGAGCAGCAGCGGCAGGATGGTCAGCTTGACGCCGGCCTTCTCTGCGACAGCTTTCTGTGCGGTGCGGAACGCTTCCAGCTCGGTGATATCCGCCGAGTCGAATTGCGTCACGTGCGGCACGTTCAGCCAGCTGCGGTGCAGGTTGGCGGCGCCGACCTGCATCAGGCGGGTCATCGGCACTTCTTCGATTTCGCCGAAACGGCTGAAGTCGACGACCGGAATCGGCGGAATGCCCGCGCCACCGGTTGCGCCAGCAGCAGCGGCCGGTGCTTCCTTGGCCTTCTGCATCATGGCTTTGACGTAAACCTGCACGTCTTCTTTCAGGATGCGACCGTGCGGACCGCTGGCGCCGACAGCGCTCAGCTCGACGCCGAACTCGCGAGCCAGTTGACGCACGGCAGGGCCGGCGTGAACTTTCGCACCAGGCTTGGCTGGAGCAGCAACCGGAGCGGCAGCAGGTGCAGCGGCAGCCGGAGCAGCGGCTGGCGCCGGAGCACTCGGAGCAGCCGCGGCAGCTGGAGCCGGGGCAGCAGCTGGAGCGGCGCCTTTGACTTTCAGCTTGAGGATCAGATCGCCGGTGCCGACTTCGTCGTCCAGCTTGATGGAAACGCTTTCCACCACGCCAGCGGCAGGCGACGGGATTTCCATGCTCGCCTTGTCGGATTCCAGGGTGATCAGCGACTGGTCGGCTTCAACGCTGTCGCCAGCCTTGACCAGCACTTCGATGATCTTGGCCTTGCCGGCCGAACCGATGTCCGGAACGTGGATGTCCTGAACGCTGTCGGCAACCGGGGCAGCTGGCGCGGCGGCCGGTGCTGGTGCGGCCGCAGCGGCCGCAGCGGCCGGAGCAGCAGCCTGGGCCGGAGCGGCAGCAGCAGGGGCCGCAGCACCCGCCACTTCCAGATCCAGGATCAGGTCGCCGGTGCCGACTTCGTCGTTCAACTTGACGCTGATGGCCTTGACCACGCCAGCGGCAGGCGACGGGATTTCCATGCTCGCCTTGTCGGATTCCAGGGTGATCAGCGACTGATCAGCCTCGACGGTGTCGCCGACCTTGACCTGGATCTCGATGATCTGGGCCTTGCCCGACGAACCGATGTCCGGCACGTGTACTTGCTGAACCGAAGCGGCAGCAGGGGCAGCAGCTGGAGCAGCCGGTGCAGGAGCGGCAGCCGGTGCAGCTTCAGCCTTGGCGGCAGGCGCAGCAGCCGGAGCAGGGGCCGCAGCTGCGGCACCCTCGACTTCCAGTTCCAGCAGTTCGTCGCCTTCTTTCAGGCGATCGCCCAGCTTCACTTTCAGGCTCTTGATGACGCCGGCCTTCGGGGCCGGCACTTCCATGCTGGCCTTGTCCGATTCCAGGGTCAGGATGCTCTGGTCGGCTTCGATACGGTCGCCGACCTTCACAAACAGTTCGATTACTTCACCTTCACCGCTGCCGATGTCAGGTACGCGAATGAGTTCGCTCACAGGGTTTCTCCTCAGCAGTCCAGTGGGTTGCGTTTTTCCGGGTCGATGCCGAACTTGGTAATGGCCTCGGCCACGACTTTAGGTTCGATATCACCACGGTCAGCCAGTGCTTCCAGGGCTGCCAACACCACGAAATGACGGTCGACTTCGAAGAAATGACGCAGTTTCTTGCGGCTGTCGCTGCGGCCGAAACCGTCGGTGCCCAGGACTTTGAATTCCTTGGACGGTACCCACTGACGGATCTGCTCGGCGAACAGCTTCATGTAGTCGGTCGATGCGATGACCGGACCCTTACGGCCGCTCAGGCATTCTTCGACGTAGCTGCGCTGAGGCTTCTGGCCAGGTTTCAGACGGTTGCTGCGTTCTACGGCCAGGCCGTCGCGACGCAGTTCGTTGAAGCTGGTGACGCTCCACACATCGGCGCCGATGTTGAACTCTTCACGCAGGATCTTCGCCGCTTCACGGACTTCACGCAGGATGGTGCCGGAGCCCATCAGCTGTACGTGATGCGCCGCATCGCGGGTGTCTTCTTCGAGCAGGTACATGCCTTTCTTGATGCCTTCTTCGGCACCGGCCGGCATGGCTGGCTGCTGGTAGGACTCGTTCATCACGGTGATGTAATAGAAGATGTCCTGTTGCTCTTCGGTCATCTTCTTCATGCCGTCCTGAATGATCACCGCCAGCTCGTAGCCGTAGGTCGGATCGTAGGTGCGGCAGTTCGGGATGGTGGCAGCCAGCAGGTGGCTGTGACCGTCTTCGTGCTGCAGGCCTTCACCGTTCAGGGTGGTACGGCCGGCGGTGCCGCCGATCAGGAAGCCACGGGTACGGCTGTCGCCAGCGGCCCATGCCAGGTCGCCGATACGCTGGAAGCCGAACATCGAGTAGAAGATGTAGAACGGCAGCATTGGCTGGTTGTGGCTGGAGTACGAAGTACCGGCGGCGATGAAGGAGCTCATGGCGCCTGCTTCGTTGATGCCTTCTTCAAGGATCTGACCTTTCTGGTCTTCCTTGTAGAACATCACCTGGTCTTTATCGACTGGCTCGTAGAGCTGGCCGACGGACGAGTAGATGCCCAACTGACGGAACATGCCTTCCATACCGAAGGTACGGGCTTCGTCCGGGATGATCGGAACGATGCGCGGGCCGATTTCCTTGTCCTTGACCAGTTGCGCGAGGATCCGCACGAACGCCATGGTGGTGGAAATTTCACGGTCGCCGGAACCGTCGAGGATCGCCTTGAGGGTGTCCAGGTCCGGGGTCGGTACGCTGAAGCTCTGGGCGCGACGCTGAGGCACGAAACCGCCCAGTGCGGCACGACGCTCGGCCAGGTAACGGGCTTCGGCGCTGTTTGGCTCCGGCTTGAAGAACGGCAGGTTTTCCAGCTCTTCGTCTTTCACCGGGATGTCGAAGCGGTCGCGGAACAGCTTCAGGCTGTCGACGTCGACTTTCTTGGTGTTGTGCGCGGTGTTCTTCGCTTCGCCCGCACCGGTGCCGTAACCCTTGATGGTCTTGGCCAGGATGACGGTCGGTTGTTCTTTGTGGTTGACCGCTTCGTGGTACGCCGCGTAGACCTTGTACGGGTCGTGGCCGCCACGGTTGAGTTTCCAGATCTCGTCGTCGGACAGATCAGCAACCATCGCCTTGAGTTCTGGCGTGTTGAAGAAGTGTTCACGCACGAACGCGCCGTCTTTGGCTTTGTAGTTCTGGTACTCGCCGTCGATGACTTCGTCCATGCGACGTTGCAGGATGCCGTCGACGTCTTTGGCCAGCAGTGGGTCCCAGAAACGGCCCCAGATGACTTTGGTCACGTTCCACTGAGCACCGCGGAACACGCCTTCGAGTTCCTGGATGATCTTGCCGTTGCCGCGAACCGGGCCGTCGAGGCGCTGCAGGTTGCAGTTGATGACGAAGATCAGGTTGTCCAGCTTCTCGCGGCCGGCCAGGGAGATCGCGCCCAGGGATTCCGGCTCGTCGCACTCGCCGTCGCCCAGGAAGCACCAGACTTTCTGTTTGCCCGGCTGGATGAAGCCGCGGTGTTCCAGGTACTTCATGAAGCGTGCCTGGTAGATCGCCTGGATCGGGCCCAGACCCATGGATACGGTCGGGAACTGCCAGAAGTCAGGCATCAGCCAAGGGTGCGGGTAGGACGACAGGCCCTGACCGTCGACTTCCTGGCGGAAGTTGTTCATCTGGTCTTCGGTGATGCGGCCTTCCATGAATGCGCGGGCGTAGACGCCTGGCGAGGTGTGGCCCTGGAAGTAGATCAGGTCGCCGCCGTGTTCGTCGGTCGGGGCCTGGAAGAAGTAGTTGAAGCCGATGTCGTACAGGGTCGCACTGGAAGCGAAGCTGGAGATGTGACCACCCAGGTCAGAATCTTTCAGGTTCGTACGCATTACCATGGCCATCGCGTTCCAGCGTACCAGCGAGCGAATGCGGCGTTCCATGAACAGGTCGCCAGGCATGCGTGCTTCGTGGGTAACGGGGATCGTGTTGCGGTAAGGCGTGGTGATGGCGTAAGGGAGCTGCGAACCGCTGCGGGTTGCCAGTTCACCCATACGGGTCATCAGATAGTGAGCACGGTCTTCGCCTTCTTTGTCGAGAACCGATTCCAGGGCGTCCAGCCATTCCTGGGTTTCGACGGGATCGAGGTCTTGCATGGCTTGCTCCAGGGCGGAAAGGCTTCCAGAATCGGTTGCCTGAGTTTGCGACTGGCCTTGTGGGCAGACGATTTAAAATTCTTGGATTGCCGACAGGTTGTTCCGGCGGCGTGTAGTTTTACTACAAATCATCCGGCATTTCAGCCTTTCGAATGTATAGACGAGTAGTAAAACTACAGATGAAAGGCTTGTGGCCTCCGACTGCGTTGTGAGAATAATCGTTAAGGTTGGTCTTTAGCCATCCGAAAAAGGTGAAAGTTTGATGCTGGCTGCCAAAGAAAAAGAAATTTCAGCTATTTCTCACTTTTGTTCGACAGTCCTTCGCGTAGCGGTTTTTCATTCATCACTACAAGCGGCCATTTACACGCCGATCAAGGATAGACCATGACCCTGCCCGCGCTTGCCGAACTGCCCGCCATTCTCCTGCCGTTGGTCAGCCGATCGGAGCAGTCGTTCCGTGCGGCCGTCGCACAACTGGAAGACGATCACGGCTTCTCGTCCTGGACGCCGGAACGCTGGGCGCAGTTCGCCCGCGTCAGCGCCGCCAGCGATTTCGTCATTGAACAGAGCGTTCGTGACCCTTTGATGTTGTTGTCGCTGGTGCAGTCCGGCGAACTCGACCGGGCATTCGCTCCCGGTGAGTTGTGCGGGCAGATGGCGGCTGCGGTCGCCACCGCGCAGACCGAAGACGAATTGGGCCGCGTCCTGCGCCGTCAGCGCACCCGGCATCAGGTGCGGATCATCTGGCGCGACCTCAACCGTCAGGCCGATCTGGTGCAGACCTGCCGCGATCTCTCGGACATGGCCGACGCCAGCATCGATCAGGCCTATCAATGGTTGTACCGCCGCCATTGCGAGCAGTTCGGCACGCCGACCGGCCGGCGCAGCGGCGAACCACAGCAAATGGTCATCCTCGGCATGGGCAAGCTCGGCGCGGTCGAGCTGAACCTGTCGTCGGACATCGACCTGATCTTCGCCTATCCCGAGGGCGGCGAAACCGTCGGCGTGAAACGCCCGCTGGATAACCAGGAATTCTTCATCCGCCTCGGCCAGCGCCTGATCAAGGCTCTCGACCCGATTACCGTCGACGGTTTCGTGTTTCGCGTCGACATGCGCCTGCGCCCGTACGGCTCGTCCGGCGCGCTGGTGCTGAGCTTCAATGCGCTGGAGCAGTATTACCAGGATCAGGGCCGCGACTGGGAACGCTACGCGATGATCAAGTCGCGGGTTGTGGCTGGCGATCAGGTGGCGGGCGAGCAGTTGCAGGAAATGCTGCGGCCGTTCGTGTACCGGCGCTATCTGGACTTCTCGGCGATCGAAGCGCTGCGCACCATGAAGCAGCTGATCCAGCAGGAAGTGCGGCGCAAGGGCATGGCCGACAACATCAAGCTGGGTTCCGGCGGTATCCGTGAAGTCGAGTTCATCGCCCAGGCCTTTCAACTGATTCACGGTGGTCGCGACCTGAGTCTGCAACAGCGCCCTCTATTAAAGGTGTTGAGCACGCTCGAAGGGCAGGGCTATCTGCCGCCAGCGGTCATCAGCGAGCTGCGCGAAGGCTACGAATTCCTGCGTTACACCGAACACGCGATCCAGGCGATTGCCGACCGCCAGACCCAGATGCTGCCGGACAGCGCTCAGGATCAGGCGCGTATCGCATTCATGCTCGGTTTCGCCGACTGGGAAGCGTTCCACGAGAAGCTGATGTTCTGGCGCGGCCGGGTGGCCTGGCACTTCGCGCAAGTGATCGCCGATCCCGATGAGGACGAGGGCGCCGAGAGTGAAGTGGTGGTCGGCGGAGAATGGCTGCCGCTGTGGGAAGAGGCGCAGGACGAAGAGGCGGCCTGTCGCCAGTTGGAGGAGGGCGGTTTCGCCGACGCGACCAAGGCCTTGAAGGCATTGGCGAGCCTGCGTGCCAGCCCGCAGTTGCGGGCGATGCAGCGTCTGGGGCGCGAACGTCTCGATGCCTTTATTCCGCGCCTTCTGGCTCAGGCGGTGGAGCACGAAAATCCCGATCTGGTGCTGGAGCGGGTGCTGCCGCTGGTCGAGGCGGTGGCCCGGCGTTCGGCTTATCTGGTGTTGCTGACGGAAAACCCCGGCGCGCTGCGGCGTTTGCTGACGCTGTGCGCCGCCAGCCCGTGGATCGCCGAGCAGATCACCCGTTTCCCGCTGCTGCTCGATGAACTGCTCAACGAGGGCCGGCTGTTCAAGCCGCCGTTGGCGCCGGAGCTGGCCGCCGAGTTGCGTGAGCGTTTGACGCGGATCCCGGAAGACGACCTCGAACAACAGATGGAAGCGCTGCGTCATTTCAAA
Source organism: Pseudomonas sp. GW456-12-1-14-TSB6 (assembly GCF_059424205.1). Taxonomy (NCBI): domain Bacteria; kingdom Pseudomonadati; phylum Pseudomonadota; class Gammaproteobacteria; order Pseudomonadales; family Pseudomonadaceae; genus Pseudomonas; species Pseudomonas sp. GW456-12-1-14-TSB6. The sequence continues at coordinate 111,472 of NZ_JBWKZE010000019.1, read as the reverse complement.
CTGGCGCACCGCTTGCGCGTCGCCGCCTCGGAAATCGCCGGCAGCCTGCCATTGATGAAAGTCAGCGATTACCTGACCTGGCTGGCCGAAGCAATTCTTGAGCAAGTGCTGGCCCTGGCCTGGCGCCAGACCGTGGCCAAATACGGCACGCCACTGCGCACCGATGGCACGCTGTGCGATCCCGGCTTCATCATTGTCGGTTATGGAAAAGTCGGCGGGATCGAGTTGGGGCATGGTTCGGATCTGGATCTGGTGTTCATCCACGATGGCGATCAGCAGGCCGAAACCGATGGCCCGAAACCCATCGATGGCACGCAGTTTTTCACCCGGCTCGGCCAGCGGATCATTCACTTGCTGACGGCGCAGACCAACTCCGGCCAGCTGTACGAAGTGGACATGCGCCTGCGTCCGTCCGGGGCGTCCGGGCTGCTGGTCAGTTCGCTCGGCGCGTTTGCGCGCTATCAGGAAAATGAAGCCTGGACCTGGGAACATCAGGCCCTGGTGCGGGCGCGGGTGCTGGTGGGCAGCCAGGATGTCGGCCAGGCCTTCGAGAGCGTCCGGGCCCAGGTGCTGGGCAAGGCTCGGGATCTGGCGAAACTGCAACAGGAAGTGAGCGAGATGCGCGCCAAGATGCGCGACAACCTCGGCAGCAAGAGCACCGCCGCCGGCACCGGGGCGAATGCCTTCGAGTCCACGGCGCCGTTCGACCTCAAGCAGGACGCCGGAGGTATCGTCGATATTGAATTTATGGTGCAATACGCGGCCCTGGCGTGGTCGCAGACCCACCCGCCGTTGCTGCGCTGGACGGACAATATCCGCATTCTGGAAGAGTTGGAGCACGAAGGGCTGATGCCGGCCGAAGACGCCAGCCTGTTGCGCGAGGCCTACAAGGCCTATCGTTCCGCCGCCCACCGGCAGGCCTTGCAGAAGGACGCCGGGGTGATACCGGGCGATCAGTTCGCGGACGAACGGCGGCAGGTGATGCGGATCTGGCGTGAGCTGGGGCTAAGCTGATTCTCGAGACGGGGAGGCGTGAAGCCTCCCCGGTTCGTTTATGGAAACCACATGAATATTCTGATCGTTGGGCCCAGTTGGGTCGGTGACATGGTGATGGCGCAGACACTGTTTCAGTGTCTCAAGCAGCGCCACCCACAGTGCGAAATCGACGTGCTGGCCCCGGAGTGGAGCCGGCCGATCCTCGAACGCATGCCCGAAGTGCGCAAGGCCTTGAGCTTCCCGCTCGGCCACGGCGCGCTGGAGCTGGCGACCCGTCGGCGAATCGGCAAATCCCTGGCCGGTCAGTACGACCAGGCGATCCTGCTGCCGAACTCGTTGAAGTCGGCGCTGGTGCCGTTCTTCGCCGGCATCCCGAAACGCACCGGCTGGCGCGGCGAATTCCGCTACGGCCTGCTCAACGACGTGCGCACGCTGGATAAAGAGCGTTATCCGCTGATGATCGAGCGTTTCATGGCGCTGGCTTACGAGCCGAACGCCGAGCTGCCAAAACCTTATCCGCGCCCGAGCCTGCAGATCGATCCGGTGACCCGCGAGGCCGCATTGGCCAAGTTCGGCCTGACCCTCGACCGCCCGGTGCTGGTGCTGTGCCCCGGCGCCGAATTCGGTGAAGCCAAACGCTGGCCGTCCGAGCATTACGCCAAGGTCGCCGAGGCGCGCATCCGTGAAGGCTGGCAGGTCTGGCTGTTCGGTTCGAAGAACGATCACGCGGTGGGCGAAGACATTCGCGCGCGGCTGATTCCGGGCCTGCGCGAAGAGTCCGTGAATCTCAGTGGCGGCACTTCGCTGGCCGAGGCCATCGACCTGATGTCCTGCGCCGACTCGGTGGTCTCGAACGATTCCGGTCTGATGCACGTGGCCGCTGCGCTCAATCGCCCGTTGGTGGCGGTCTACGGTTCGACCTCGCCGGGTTTCACCCCGCCGCTGGCCGAGCATGTGGAAATCGTCCGCCTGGGTCTCGATTGCAGCCCTTGCTTCGATCGCACCTGCCGTTTCGGCCATTACAACTGCCTGCGCCAGCTGATGCCGGACGCGGTCAACGATGCCTTGCAGCGTTTGCAGGGCTCTGTGGTCGAGGTCCATTAACTTGCGGGTATTGCTGATCAAGACTTCATCGCTGGGCGACGTGATTCACGCGTTGCCGGCGCTGAGCGACGCCGCCCGGGCGATTCCCGGGATCAAGTTCGACTGGGTGGTGGAAGAAGGCTTCGCCGAGATTCCGACCTGGCACCCGGCTGTAGGCAAAGTGATTCCGGTGGCGATCCGCCGCTGGCGTAAGAATCTCTGGAAAACCATCACCAGCGGCGAATGGAAGCGCTTCAAGCAGTCCGTTCGGGCTAACAAATATGACCTGGTGATCGACGCTCAGGGCCTGCTGAAAAGCGCCTGGCTGACCCGCTATGTCAAAGCCCCGGTGGCCGGTCTCGACAAGGGCTCGGCCCGCGAACCGATCGCCGCGCGCTTTTATGACCGCAAACTGGCGGTGGCCCGTGGGCAGCACGCCGTCGAGCGCGTGCGCCAGTTGTTTGCGATTGCTTTGGGTTACGACTTGCCCAAAGGCCTGGGCGATTACGGCCTCAACGTCGAGCGTCTGGTCGAGCTGCCGCGCAAGAATGCCTACGTGGTGTTCCTGCATGGCACCACCTGGGACACCAAGCACTGGCCGGAGGCCTACTGGCGCGAGCTGACCGAACGGGTCGGCTACCTCGGCGTCGGGATCAAGCTGCCGTGGGGCAATCCGCTGGAGAAGGCCCGGGCCGAGCGCATCGCCGCCGGTTTCAAACACGCCGAAGTGTTGCCGAAACTGAACCTGGCCGGGGTCGGCAAGGTATTGGCCGGCGCCCAGGCCTGCGTCGCGGTGGACACCGGCCTCGGTCACCTTGCCGCCGCTTTGGATGTGCCGACGATTTCCCTGTTCGGCCCGACCAATCCGGGCCTGACCGGCGCCTACGGCAAGCTGCAGATTCACCTCGGCAGCGATTTCCCGTGCGCGCCGTGCCTGCAAAAGAAATGTACGTATCAACCGACCGCGCAGGATGCCCGTCAGTTTGACCTGAAACGCGAGTGGCCCCTGTGCTTCACGCGTCTGAATCCCGAGCGTGTTGCCAGCCGACTGAGCACGTTGTTGATGGCTGAGGAGCTGCGCTGATGCAATTGGCTTTTGTCCTGTACAAATATTTCCCGTTCGGCGGTTTGCAGCGCGATTTCATGCGCATCGCCCTCGAATGCCAGAAGCGCGGGCACCAGATCCGCGTCTACACCCTGATCTGGGAAGGCGACGTGCCGCCCGGTTTCGAAGTGCTGGTGGCGCCGGTCAAGGCGTTCTTCAATCACCGCCGCAACGAAAAGCTCAGCGCGTGGATGGAAGCGGACCTGGCCAAGCGCCCGGTGGATCGTCTGATCGGTTTCAACAAGATGCCGGGGCTGGACGTCTACTACGCCGCCGACGGCTGCTTCGAAGACAAGGCGCAGAACCTGCGCCATTCGCTGTATCGCCGCTGGGGCCGCTACCGCCACTTCGCCGAATACGAGCGTGCAGTGTTTGCCAAAGACGCGAAGACCGAAGTGCTGATGATTTCCGAAGTGCAGCAGCCGCTGTTCATCAAGCATTACGACACACCGCTGGAACGCTTCCACCTGCTGCCGCCGGGCATTGCCCAGGATCGTCGACGCCCTGCGGATGCCGACCAGATTCGCGCCGGTTTCCGCGCCGAATTCAATCTGAAGGACGACGAACTGCTGCTGGTGCAGATCGGCTCCGGATTCAAGACCAAGGGCGTCGATCGCAGCCTGAAAGCACTGGCCGCATTGCCCGCCGAGCTGAAGAAACGCACCCGGCTGTTTGTAATCGGCCAGGATGACCCCAAGTTGTTCCAGATGCAGAGTGCGACGCTGGGCCTGGGCGACAACGTGACGTTCCTCAAGGGGCGCAGCGATATCCCGCGTTTCCTGCTCGGCGCCGACCTGTTGATCCACCCGGCGTACAACGAAAACACCGGTACGGTGCTGCTTGAAGCACTGGTCGCCGGGTTGCCGGTGCTGGTCAGCGCGGTCTGCGGTTATGCCCATTACATCGCCGAGGCCGACGCCGGGCGAGTGCTGGACGAGCCGTTCGATCAGGCGCAACTGACGCAATACCTGACTGACATGTTGAACGACGACGCTGCACGGGCGGCCTGGAGCCGCAACGGTCTGGCCTTCGCCGAGACGGCCGACCTCTACAGCATGCCGCAGCACGCGGCCGATGTGATTCTGGCGGAGCACGCTTAAATGAAGTTGATGCTGGCTGAACCGTTCAAGAGCCTGTGGGCCGGACGCGACCCGTTCGCCGAGGTCGAGGGCTTGCAGGGCGAGGTGTACCGCGAGCTGGAAGCCCGCCGGACGTTGCGAACGGAAGTCGACGGCAATGGCTTTTTCGTCAAGATTCACCGCGGTATCGGCTGGGGAGAGATCTTCAAAAACCTGCTGACCGCCAAGCTGCCGGTACTCGGCGCGGGCCAGGAATGGAGAGCCATCCAGCGCTTGCAGGAAGTCGGCGTGCCGACCATGACCGCCGTCGCGTACGGCGAGAAGGGCAGCAACCCGGCGGATCAGCATTCGTTCATCGTCACCGAAGAGCTGGCGCCGACCATCAGTCTTGAAGACTTCAGCATCGACTGGGTCAAGCAACCGCCGGAGCCGAAACTCAAGCGGGCGCTGATCGCCGAGGTCGCGCGCATGACCGGCATGATGCACCGCGCCGGGGTCAACCACCGCGATTGCTACATCTGCCACTTTCTGCTGCACACCGACAAACCGATCACCCCGGAAGACTTCAAACTCTCGGTGATCGACCTGCACCGTGCCCAGACCCGCCCGGCGATCACCCAGCGCTGGCGCAACAAGGACCTGGCGGCACTGTACTTTTCCGCACTGGACATCGGCCTGACCCGCCGCGACAAATTGCGCTTCCTCAAAGGCTATTTCCAGCAACCGCTGCGCCAGATCCTGGCCGAAGAAGCGCCGTTGCTGAGCTGGCTCGAAGGCAAGGCCAACAAGCTCTACGCACGCAAGCAACGTTACGGGGATGCGCTCTGATGGCGGGTTGGAATCTGGAGCCTGAGTACAGTGAACTTGCGCAGTATTTCGGTAGCCTCGAAGCGGTATTTGCCCTGCAGGGCGAGCGCCTGACCCGCGATCCCTTGTCCGAAGTCATTCGCGTGCAGCTCAACGGCGTCAACTATTACGTCAAGCGCTACAGCGGTGCCGGCAAGGGCCTGCGGCGTTATCTGGGCAAGCCCCGGGTGAAGATGGAATGGCAGAACCTCAAGCGCTTCGCCAAGTGGGGCATTCCCACCGCCGAAGTGGTGGCGTGGGGTCTGGAGCGCAACGGCATGGCTTACGATCGCGGGGCGATGATCACCCGTGAACTGCCGCGCACCGAAGACCTGTCGGCGCTGGCCGAGCGCAACGATCCCAAGCTCAGGGATCGTGCCTGGGTCGACGGCGTCAGCCGGCAACTGGCCGGTTATACGCGTGTCATGCACGACCACCGCTTTACCCATAACGATCTGAAGTGGCGCAACCTGCTGATCGACGATCAGGCGCAGTTGTATCTGATCGACTGCCCGAACGGCGATTTCTGGCGCGGTTTCTGGCTCAAGTACCGGATCACCAAGGATCTGGCCTGTCTCGACAAGGTGGCCAAGTATCACCTGTCGAACACCCAGCGCCTGCGCTTCTACCTGCAATACCGCCAGCGTGACCGGCTGAATGCCGCCGACAAGCAACGGATTCGCCACGTGGTGAGATTTTTCGAGGGACGCGAATGACTGATTTTCTGGCCGCTGAAGACCGTGCGCTGCTGGAACGCCACGGTCTCGGCACGTTCGATGCGCTGTGGTCCAAGCAGCTCGACGCCGTGGATGAGCCCAACACCGATGGCGGCGGCTGGAGCAGCGTGTTTCGTCTGGAGCTGGAGGGGCATGGCTATTACCTCAAGCGCCAGTGCAATTACCTGACCCGCACCCTGCACGCGCCCTTCGGCGAGCCGACGTTCGCCCGGGAATTTCGCAACATCAGTCGTTACAACAAGCTCGGCATCCCGGCGTTGCAGGCGGCGTTCTTCGGTGAGCGCAAGGTCAACGGCGAAGTCCGTGCGATCCTGCTGACCCGGGCGCTGGATGGCTGGGACGATCTCGATTCGCTGTTGCAGCGCTGGTCGGACCTCGATGCCGCGCAGCAATCGGCGATTCTCAAGTCTTGCGGCCTGTTGGCGCGCCATCTCCACAGCATGCGTCAGGTGCACGGCTGCTTCTATCCAAAGCACATTTTCCTGCGCGCCGAGGGCGACGGCTATCAGGCGCAGTTGATCGACCTGGAAAAGACCCGGCCGTTGCTGTTCGGTCTGCGTGACCGGGTCAAGGACTTGGAACCACTGCTGCGCCGAGCGCCGGAGTGGAGTGACGCGCAATTGCGTGAGTTGCTGGCGGCGTATCTCGATCAGCCGACGGGCAGTTCGCTGGTGGATGCCTGGGTCACGCGGCTGACCGCGCGGCGCAGTCGCAAGGAGACCCGCTGATGCAGCTGTCCGACCTGAAAAATGCCGGGCGCACGCCGAGTCTGCCGCTCACGGTTTCGCTGGCCGATGCGGCGGGCGTTGCCGATTTGCAGTTGCTCAGTCTGTTGCGGGTGTTGCCGGGGCAGCGTTACGTCGGTGCCGGTGTGTGGCGCGGGCGTCCGGTGCTGGCCAAGTTACTGGTCGGCAACAAGGCTGCGCGGCATTTTCAGCGTGAGCTGGAAGGGGTGAAACTGCTCGCTGCTCAGGGCATGACCACGCCGTTGCTGCTGGCTGATGGATTGATGGAGGGCGAGGGTGGCTGGCTGCTGTTCGAGTTCCTCGAAGGTGCCGAAAGCCTGGGCGATGCCTGGAACAAGGTCGAATCCTTGCCGGTGCTGGCCGACGAACAATCGGCGGTGCTGGCCGAAGCGCTTGGTGCCATTGGTCAGTTACACGGCAAAGGTTTGTGGCAGGAAGACCTGCACCTGGACAACCTGTTGCGCCACGGTGGTCAGCTGTATCTGATCGATGGCGCCGGCATCTGTGCAGAAAGTGCCGGCCAGCCATTGTCCCGGCAGAAAGTGCTGGAAAACCTCGGGGTGTTTTTCGCCCAGTTGCCCAAGTCGCTCGAGCCGTTCACCGAAGAATTGCTGGTGTATTACCTGCTGAGCAACAGTGAACACGCGCTGCCGCTGGAGGCCTTGCAAAAGCAGATCGACAAGGTGCGCGCCTGGCGCTTGAAGGACTTCCTGATCAAGGTCGGTCGTGAATGCACGCTGTTCAGCGTCAAGCGCGGCGCGTTCGGTCTGCGGTCGATTCGCCGCGAGGAGGAGCCCGCGATGCTGCCGGTGCTGGAACAGGCCGATGCCTTGCTCGATCAGGGCCATCTGTACAAGACCGGCGGCGCGGCCAGTGTCGGCAAGGTCGAGGTTGCCGGGCGTCCTCTGGTGATCAAGCGTTACAACATCAAGAATTTTGCCCATTGGCTCAAGCGCTTCTGGCGTCCAAGCCGCGCCTGGCATTCCTGGCGCGAAGGCAATCGCCTGGCGTTTCTCGGCATTGCCACACCAAAACCGCTGGCAGTGCTGGAAACCCGCTTTCTCTGGCTGCGCAGCAAGGCTTATCTGATCACCGAGTACCTGGCCGGACCGGACATCATCGAGCGTTTTGCGCCGTATGTTGAAAACGGTGCGGCGCCGGAAGCCGAGTTGCAGGCGCTGGATCAGCTGTTTGCACGGTTGATCGCCGAACGCATCAGCCATGGCGACTTCAAGGGTCATAACCTGTTCTGGCAGGAAGACCGCTGGGCGCTGATCGATCTGGACTCGATGTGCCAGCACGGCTCGGTGAGCAGCTTCGCTCCGGCCTATGCCCGGGATCGTGCGCGGTTCATGCGCAACTGGCCTGAGAGCAGTGCGCTGTATCAGGTAATTGATCAGCGCTTGCCCAGGGATGTAGCGGGCGCTGCGTGATTATTTTCGCCAGCGCGTAAGACGTTTCTGCAGTTGAATTCGGGTAAGGCATGTGGCGACAAATCCTTGTGATTTGTCCTACGGCCTTTCCGGAAGCCATGAACTGCCCCTCGCAAAACCCCGATGCTAGTTTGCCCCGACGTTCCCGGAGGGCAAATCTTGACCATCAAAAACGCTATCACGATCGGCGCATTATCCCTGGCACTGTCCGGCTGCGGCACCGCCGTCACGGTGTTGCAGGACGACGACGGCGCCACGCGCGGCCTGCGCAAACAGAAGACCTACTGTCAGTCGATTCCGCGCATCTACAGCGGGCTTGCCCATGATTTCTGCCTGCTGCACGCGCCGCCCGATCCTACCGGCATTCTGGTACCGGTCGTCCTGCTCGACCTGACCCTGTCCGGTGTGTTCGATACGGCTTTTCTGCCGTACACGATCTATCGCCAGGCGGTGGACGGGAATATCAGTGTTTATTGGCGACCAAGCCGTGGATAGTCCCATGGACAAGGGTTCTGTGGGTTGAACGACATGGGGCAATTCGCGCAGGGTCATTCCCGCCACGTTTACGCTATAATCCCGCCCTTTAGCTGTCTCTCGCCCGGTGCGAGGGCACATCATTTTTCAAGGCGCATCGCGCCTGAATGCAGACTAAAGAGGCTAGACCCCTGTGGCATTGACGATTCTTGGCCTGTCCGGCGCCCTTAGCCATGATCCTTCAGCAGCCTTGTACATCGACGGCAAGCTGGTCGCGGCGGCTGAGGAAGAGCGCTTCGTGCGCGATAAACATGCAAAGAACCGCATGCCCTACGAATCGGCGAAGTTCTGCCTGGAGCAGGCAGGCATCAAACCGTCCGACGTAGACGTGGTCGCGATTCCGTTCGCTCCGATCAGCATTTTCGGCAAGGCCCGCTGGCAGTACGCCAAGCGTTACTGGTACGCCCCGGACCGTGCACTCGACGCGATCCTGATGGGCAACCGTCGCTACAAGCGCTATCGCAACAAGATCGTCTGGTGTCTGGAGCAACTGGGCTTCGATCCGAAGAAAATCAAGATCGAGCCGGTTGAACACCACTTGGCCCACGCTTCCAGCGCCTACCACTGCTCGGGTTTCAAAGAGAAAACCGCGATCCTCGGCATCGACGGCAAGGGCGAGTACGCCACGACCTTCTTCGGTTATGGCGAGAACGGCAAGATCCACAAGATCAAGGAATTCTTCGATCCGGACTCCCTCGGCGGCCTGTACGGTGCGATCACCGAGTTCCTCGGTTTCGACATGCTCGACGGCGAGTTCAAGGTCATGGGCATGGCGCCGTACGGTGACGCCAGCAAATATGATTTCTCGCGCCTGGCTTCGTTCGAGAACGGCGAGCTGGTGATCAACACCGACTACGCCAACGTGATCGGCCTGCGTCGCTATAAAGAGAAGGGCAAGGGTTACTACTTCTCGCCGAAGCTGATCGAGTGGCTGGGTCCGAAGCGCGAAGGCGATATTGCCGACGAGCCGTACATCCATTACGCCGCCAGCATTCAGGCGCTGTTCGAAAAAATCGCGCTGCAGATGATCGACTACTACCTGGGCGACGTGCTCAAGGAAACCGGCAAACTGGCCTATGCCGGTGGCTGTGCGTTGAACGTCAAGCTCAACCAGAAAATCATCGCCCGTGATGACGTCAAGGAACTGTTCGTACAGCCTGCCTCCGGCGATGCTGGCACCGCAGTCGGCGCAGCAGCTTACGTGTCCAACGCCCGTGGCGTGCCGGTCGAGAAGATGGAACACGTCTACCTCGGCCCGTCGTACAGCAACGAAGACGTGATCGCCGCGTGCGCCCGTCACGAGAACAAGCCGACCTGGCGCAAGCTCGACAACATGCCGGAGCAGATCGCCAAAATCATGGTCGATGGCAACCCGGTGGCCTGGTTCCAGGGCCGCATGGAGTTCGGTCCGCGTGCACTGGGCGGTCGTTCGATCATCGGCTGCCCGAGCGTGGCTGGCGTGGCTGACCGCATCAACCACCAGATCAAGTTCCGCGAGCGCTGGAGGCCTTTCTGCCCGTCGATGCTCGACACCGTTGCGCCGCAGATGATCAAGATCGATCACCCGGCACCGTTCATGACCTTCACCTTCGAAGTGGCGGAAGAGTGGAAGACCCGCGTGCCGGAAGTCGTCCACGAAGACGGTACGTCCCGGGCCCAGGTGCTCAAGCGCGAATACAACCCGCGCTACTACGACATGATGAAGGCGCTGGAAGTGCTGACCGGCAACGGCGTGTCCCTGAACACCTCGCTCAACCGCCGCGGTGAACCGATGATCTGCTCGCCGACCGATGCCCTGAACATGTTCTTCGGCTCGGATCTGCAGTACCTGATCATGGAAGACATCCTGGTGGTCAAAGAAGGCGCAAACGCTTATGACACGCTCGGCTGAACGCCATGTGCTGCAGTTCTGTCACGGCTATGACGGGCCGTTCCTCGACTGCGCGCGGCAGTACGCCAGCCTGTTCGCGGGCACCGGTTATCGGGTCACCACGGTCTTTTTGACCGGGGCTGCCGATAGCGAGGTGGCCGCAGCCTGCGCCTCCGATGAAGTGTTGTTCATGGAATACAGCTCCAAGGCCATTCGTGGCTTGAAGCTGGGCGCCATCGGCGATCTGCGCAAGATCGCCGCTTCACGCAATTTCAGTTTCTGCATCGCCCATCGCTTCAAGCCGATCTACATCGCCTTGCTCGGCACTTCGCTGCCGGTGATTGGCGTGCATCACGCGTTTGGCGATTACAAACGCGGCTCGCGCAAACTCTTTGCGCAGATTTTCCGCAAGCGTTTGAGCCTGCTCGGCGTGTCCGATGCAGTGCGCGACGACATGCGCCGTTGCCTGCCGAAATGGCCGGCGGCGCGCATCCAGACCCTCTACAACCGCATCGATGTCTCGGCGTTGCAGATGAGTCAGGTGTCGGCCCGTGAAGCCCGCGAGACCCTCGGTCTGTCAGCGGATGCGTTCATTGTCGGCAACGTCGGTCGTCTGCACCCGGACAAGGATCAGGCCACGCTGCTGCACGGTTTTGCTGCGGCATTGTCCGGTCTGCCGGCCAACAGCCAACTGGTGATTCTCGGCAAAGGGCGTCTGGAACAAGACCTCAAGGAACTGGCCCGTGAACTGGGCATCGGTGATCGCGTGTTGTTCCTCGGCCAGGTGCCGGACGCACGCAATTACTTCCGGGCGTTCGATGTGTTTGCCCTGAGTTCCGACCACGAACCGTTCGGCATGGTGCTGCTGGAGGCCATGGCCGCCGGCGTGCCGTTGCTGGCCACGGCGTGCGGCGGGGCGAAGGAAGTGGTCGAAGGCGTCGGAATCCTGTTTCCGCTGGGTGACGCCGAGCATCTGGCCCAGGGCCTGAAACATCTGGCCGGTATGGACGAGCAGCAGCGTCGTCAGTGCGCCGAGATGATGTTCGACCGCCTGCGCGAGCGTTTCTCCGACCGCGCCGTACGCGACACCTTCTGGCATTTGCCGCAAGTTACCGATCTGGCACCGAGGGGCTGATGCTCAACCGATTTCAAGGCTGGCGCGAACGTGGCTGGTCGCCCGTTGACGCCTCAACTTATGCACAGGCCTGGCAGCGTTTTGGCGGCAGCGTCGCGACTCATCCCATGGTCGTCGAGCGTCTGGCGGATCTGGCCGGCATCCCGGTGCGCTATCTGGCCTGGGAGCAGCAGGGCGAAGTCAAAGCCGCGATCCCGACCTGGGGCCGCGACCTGGCCTTGTCCAAGGACGTGCTCAAGCGCAACGGCAAGAAAGGCTTGTTCGACCTGGGCAACGCCGAGCTGATCCTGCCGGCCGCCGTTGATGCCCAGGCCCCGCTGCGCCATCGCGGACGCTACCTGTCGGCGCTCAACGAAAACCGCTTCAGCGGCCTCAAGTTGCAGACCGAACAACTGGCCATGGCCCGTACCCCCGAAGAACTGTCGAAGAAGTTTCGCTACAACCAGCGCCGTGAACTGCGCCTGCTGGAAGAGGCGGGCGGCGTGGTGCGGCCGGTCAGCGACTTCTCCAGTGCGGAGTTGGCGGCGATCTACTGCGACCTGTTCCAGCGTCGCTGGGGTTTCCCGGCCACTGGCGCGGCACGCATGGCCGAAGTCATCGAACTGTTGCGCGAGCTGTTGATCGGCTCGGTGATCTTCCTCAACGACGCACCGATCGCCATCCAACTGGTGTACCGCGTCGAAGCCCCGGAGTGGATCAGCGTCGAGTACATCAACGGCGGCGTCGACCCCGAAACCCGTGAATTCAGCCCCGGCAGCGTCCTGAGTTTTCTCAATACGCAAAGTGCCTGGGAGCAGGCGCGGGCACTGAACAAGCCGCTGCGCTTTTCCTTCGGTCGCGCCGACCGTGAATACAAGGATCGCTGGTGCAATCCTGTGCCGGTCTTCACCGTATGAGTCAGCCCATGAGCCGCAAACAGCAACTGCTCAAACGTCACCGGCGCAATAAGCGCATCGGCCTGCTGATCGCACTGATCGTGTTGATCATCCTCGGCGTGCTGGTGGCCTGGTGGTTGCCGCTGGTGCTGGCGGTGGTCGGCTGGATTGCCCACGAAGCGTGGTTCGCCGATCACCTGTTCTATTCGCCGAAAGACGATTACCAATACAGCTTTCCGCCGTTCACTCCGCAGCCAAAAGTGCATTTGAACGGTGAGCAATTGCGCCTCGACGAGGGCGTGATGCTGGTGGACGACGCCACGCTGATCCTCGCCGTGAAGGTCAAAAGCAGCTTCCTGGGACGCTTCTTCGACCCTCGGGTCGAGCTGGCCGGTGGCACAAATCCCGATGTGCAGACGTTCGAGCGCGGCGTCAACGGTCTGCGTTATCTGAACCTCAGCGGGCAGGCGCAGGCCTTGTCGCAGGGCCAGTTGCGTCTGCGCGGGCGCTTTTGCCGGGTCTCCGGCGAGCCGATGCTGTGGGCGCTGGAGCAACCGGACTACCGTCAGCAGCGGGTGATGGTCATCGCCCCTCACGCCGACGATGCCGAACTGGCCGCCTACGGACTGTACAGCCAGGCCAAAGAAGCCTGGATCGTGACCCTGACCGCCGGCGAGATCGAAGCCGAACACTATCAACAGATGGGACTGAACAAGGTCGACGCGGCGCGTCTCAAGGGCCGCTTGCGTGCCTGGGACAGTCTTGCCGTACCGCGCTGGGCCGGGGTACCGCAGGAGCATTGCGTGCAGCTCGGTTACTTCTGCCTGCAACTGGCGGCGATGCAGGCTGCGCCGAATCAAACAGTTGGCTCGCGGGAAGCCGATCTGAGCGACACACGCCTGTTCCGTCAGCTGAATCCGTTTGCCTTGCCCGGCGATGCCGACGGCGCGCCGACCTGGAACAATCTGCTGGCCGACCTGCGTGATGTGCTGTTGCGTGCGCGCCCGGATGTGATCGTGCTGCCGCACCCAACGCTCGATCCGCATCCCGACCATATCTGCGCCCAAGAGGCGGTGCTGGAAGCCTTGCGCGGTCTCGATTACCAACCGACGCTGCTCGGTTACGCCAACCATTTGCATGACAACGACCGTTGGCCGATGGGCGACAGCGGGCAGGGCATTGCCCTGCCGCCGACGTTCGATGCGACCCTCGCGATGCAGCCGCTGTGCCTGCCGCTGTCGATCGAACTGCAGCGGGACAAGGCCATGGCGCTGGGCATGATGCATGACCTGCAGCCACCGGCGCCGTTCAAGCGTCGCCTGCGCCGGCTGTTTCAGCGACTGCTGGCTGGTCGGCGTCCATCGGTCTACGGCGAGAACGAATTTTTCCGCAAAGCGGTCAGACGCCAGGAGTTGTTCTGGGTACTGAAGCAGAGCGAAACAGGCGCGACGGGATCGCACCGGGGAGAGGTATGAGTCAACGCGCAAAGGTGCTGCAGCTGCAGCCCGATTACAACGTCAAATCCCATGATTTCGCCGACCTTGCCGAGCAAATCGTCAAGGCGCTGCCGACCGATCGTTACGAAGTGACCGCCGCCTTCCTGCGCGGTAAACCCGGACCGGGCGAGGCGGTCAGCCGTGCCGACCGTTCGGTGTATTTCGAGTTTTCCGACAAGTCCCTCAAAGGCATGCGCCTGCGGGCGATGTGGCAGCTGTACAAGTTCTGCCGCCGGGAAAAGTTCGACGTGGTGATCTGCAACCGCTTCAAACCGGTGAACATGATGCTGACGCTCAACCGCTGGTTGAAGGTGCCGTTGTGCATCGGTATTTCTCACGGCTTCGGCGAGTACGACCGCTTCTACCGTCGTCGCCAGACTCAGCGCCTGATCGACCGCCACTGGCGTTTCGTCGGCGTTTCGCCGGCGGTCAAACAGTACCTGCTGGACTGCGATTGCGGTTTCACTGACCAGAACACGTACGCGATCACCAATGCCATCGACATCGAGCAGGCCGAGGGTTTGCAGCACAGCCGCGAACGTGCGCGCGAATTGCTGGGGATCGATCCGAAGGTGCGCCTGATCGGTGCGCTGGGGCGGCTGGTGTCGGTCAAGGGCCACACTTACCTGTTGCAGGCCTTCGCCCAACTCAAGGAAAAATACCCGAACACCCAGCTGGCCATCATCGGTGCCGGACGCCTGCAGGCGCCTCTGGCCGCCGAGATCGAACAGTTGGGACTGAGCGGCCGGGCGCACCTGCTGGGCTTCAAGGAAAACGCCCTGCAATACGTGCGCGCGTTCGATATCTGGACCATGCCGTCGCTGGCCGAAGGTCTGGGCCTGGCCTTGCTGGAAGGCATGAGCGGGCACCTGCCGGTGATCGCCTCGAACGTGCCGGCCATGCTGCCGCTGATCGAAGGTGCCGGTGGCCTGTCTATCACCCCCAAGGACGTACCGAGCCTGGTGGCGGCGCTGGACACCTACCTCGCGCTGTCGGATGACGAGCTCAAGGCCAAGGGCGAGCAGGCCTACCGCTATTTGCAGGAACAGCACGACATCGAGGTTTTCCGCCAGGAATACCTGAACCTGATCGACTCCGGCCTGGAGCAGGCCCGCAAGGAACAGCCATGAGCGATACAAGTGCCCTGAGCGGTGCCCAGCCCCTGGTCACCGTCATCATCGCGTCCTACAACCACGGGCCGTACATCGAGGAAAGCATCCTCAGTGTCATCAATCAGACCTACCGGAACATCGAGCTGCTGGTGATCGACGACGGTTCGAAGGACGACAGCGTCGAGCGCATCAAGGCCTTGCAGGAAAAGCACGGCTTCGATTTCCGGGTGCAGCAGAACCAGGGCCTGACCAATACGCTCAACGGCGCCATCGCGCGGGCCAAAGGCAGCCTGATCGTACCGTTCGGCTCCGACGACATCATGTACCCGGACCGGATCGCCACCCAGGTCGCCTATATGGACGGCAAACCGGAAGTGGGCATCTGCGCCGGCAACATCGAGCTGATGGACGCCGACGGCAATCTCTATCCGGAAAAGCGTCAGCGCCGGGACGTGCCGTTCCGGCGCCTGGATTTTGATGACATGTTCCTGGAGCGCAAACCGTATCCGCCGGCGCCGACCCTGATGATCCGCCGTGAGGCGCTGGACAAGGTGGGCGGGTTCGACCCGACGATTCGTCTTGAAGATCTGTACATCGAGCTGAAAGTGACCCGCGCCGGGTACTTCATCGATGGCCTGAACGTGGTGATGGCGCGCTATCGCAAGCACGCCACCAATTCCTACAAGAACCACCGTTTCATGATCGAAAACATTCTGCGCACCTATGCGCTGTTCAGCGATCATCCGCTGTACGACGAAGTGCGCTACAAGTCGCTCAACTCGATGTTCCTGAAAACCGCCAACCGCGATCGCAAACTGGCGCGGGAGCTGCTGGCGCAGATTCCTTTCAAGGCCTGGAACAAGAAGACCTGGCGCGGTTTGGGCCGGTTGCTGTTCTCGCCGCTGGAAAAGGACTGAGGTCGTTGTCGCTCGCGGTCAGCGAGCGACTTTTTCCGACAGTTTCTTGCTGCCTTTCTGACGCTGGCGAATCCATTGCACCACGTTCCTGCCCGCATTCATGCCGGGTTGCTCGATGTAAAGGAATGTCGCGCTGCTGATCAGAATCAACAGGCACGTGCAGGCAGCCATCAACGGCAGGTAAACCCAGGTCTCACGGGCATCGAGGTCCAGCGCCAGCGGCAGGCGCTGAACCATCAGCCAGAGCACGAAACCATGGAGCAGGTAAGTGCTGTAGCTGATCTCCCCCAGCCAGCGGATGCTGCGCGGTTTCAAGGCGCCGAACAGGGTGTTGCCCGAAGCCACGATCACAAAAAACAGCGACAGCAGAAACAGCGGAGCGGTTTTGAACGCCCGGTTGAACACGGTGAACGCCAATGCCAGCGCCACCAGGGCAATTACGCTGGCCAGCGTCGTGCGGCTCCAGGCCACCAGCTGCGGGCGCCGGACCCAATAGGCGGCGGCAATTCCGCCGAGAAAACTGGCCAGGAAATGCTTCTTGAGCGAATGCTCCCAGCCGACCAACTGGTACAGCGCGTAAATCCCGATCAGGCACAGCACTACTTGCAGCCAGTTGCCGCGATAGACGAATACCAGGGCCGCCAGTGGCAGCGCCAGATAGAAAAACACTTCATAGGCCAGCGTCCAGGTGACGTTGGAGATCAGCATGCCGGTTTGCGGATACTGGTTGACGTCGGGGCGATCGAACGTCAGCCACAGCAGGCCCTGTTTGAACAGCTGTGACACCGGCTCCTTCAGTTGCCAGTCCTGCAGGTAGAACACGGTGACGAACACCGCCAGCATCAATGGCAGATACAGCGGATACAACCGGAACACTCGCGAAATACCGAAGGCCAGCCAGTCGTGCTGACGGCCCTGGGCCAACAGACGACTCCAGAACAGAAAACCGGTAATCATGAAGAACAGGGCCACGCTGCCCTGGCCCAGCATCGAGTAGAAATTGCTCGGCGGAAACTCGAACACGCCCGTGCGCAGAAAGATCCAGGTAATGATCGAGTGATGCACGAATACACCGAATGCCAGATAGCCGCGCAGGCCATCGATGCTGGC
Organism: Pseudomonas sp. GW456-12-1-14-TSB6; assembly: GCF_059424205.1. Taxonomy (NCBI): domain Bacteria; kingdom Pseudomonadati; phylum Pseudomonadota; class Gammaproteobacteria; order Pseudomonadales; family Pseudomonadaceae; genus Pseudomonas; species Pseudomonas sp. GW456-12-1-14-TSB6. Next base: position 94,398 of record NZ_JBWKZE010000019.1, on the reverse strand, counting down.
ATAGCGGCTTTCACCCGAATGCTGCAGATGGCGTGCGATTTTCGGCACGGCCCGCAGCAGCAACGCGGCGGTGACGGTGGCCAGCAGATAGGCGGCCGGCGCAATGAACGGACTGGTCTGAATCATCAATGAACCCGAGCCGGCGTGTTGCCGGCCAGCACTTGCCTGTGCAGATTGTCTACGGCGGATTTCGACGCCGTTACGGCGTACCCCTGGAGCAGCGCTTCGAGGTGATCCTCGAACAGCCAGCGTTTGTCGACGGTGTAGCGTTGCATGTGGCGCAGATTACGCTGGCGCAGTGACAGGCTGAGGGGTGAAGGGTAGATCCGCAGGTCGGCCAGATCGATCAGCCCGAACTCGCCATCCTCCAGCACCAGCACATTGCCCAGATGCAGCGAGCGGAAATACACACCCTGCTCATGCAGGCCGGCCATGAATTTGCCAAAACGCTCCACCAGCGCCTGTCGCACGGCCGGCGCGGTGATTCCCTGCAAGACCTGGCGCAGGGTATGGCCTGGCAGCGGCGTGTAATGTACGGCACTGCTGCCGTCGTCGAGGCGATACAGGTTCAGCACCTGGGGCGTGGGAATGCCCATCCGGCGCAACTGCTCGCTGTTGACGGCAAACCGCTCGGAATACGGGTTGAAACTGCCCGAGGTATACCAGCGGCGGCGGCGAAACAGCTTGAGAAAGCTGCCATCGGACAGGCGCAGCACCTTCGGCCCCAGGCCGTCCTCTTCAATCACCTGAGCGTCAGTACTCAGCTGTTGCAGCGCGGATGCCGAAAGCCTCCGGACCGGCATTGTCAAAAGGCGTCGGGCACGCTGATTGATGCTCAGGGCTGCAATCAGTGCCAGCGGAATCCACAGCAGGAACCAGTGCTCCTTGGGTCTCGAGATGATCCCGCCACCCTCGGTCAGTCCGGCACCGATGCCGAAGACCAGCCAGGTCGAGGCGATGATCAGCAGCGGCTGCACGCGCTGGCGCCAACTGCTCAGCAACCCCCAGGCCTGAAAAAACAGCCAGGGCAGCATGCCGAGGATGCCGACGTAATAAAGCACGCCCAGCGCAAAACTGTGCGGTTCCTGAAAGTTGTAACCGACACCCGGGTCAATCGCCAGTGCTGCGTTGTAGCCGTGGCCGATCCATGGGTGTTCGGCGATTTTTTCCAGGGCTTGCTGCCAGATTTCGAAACGGTAGGAGTCACCGCGTTCGATGATCATCTTCGAGAACAGCACCGACACGGCTGCACCAGCGACCGCCAATGTCCCCAGCAGCACCAGCGAGCGTCGGTTCCAGCAAATCAGGCTCAGCCACAATGCCGCCATGGTCAGCGCCACCAGCGGGGTGCGCGAGCCGGTCCCGATCACGGCCATGAACATGATCAGCATCGCGGGGATGCTGAGCCAGTACAGCCGGCGATTCTTGCAGGTCATGCTCAGGCTGAGCCAGTAGGCGCAGAAAAATCCGAACAGATGGGAGCTGAGCAACGGGTTGTCAAACGCGCCGCCGCCGATCAGGCGCTCGCCGGGTGCAGAGTGGAGCACGAATGGAATCAGGAAAATGATCGTTGCGACCAGGGCCACCAGCGCGGCGCCGAACAGTAATGGCGAAAGAATGTCGCTGCGGTAACGAACCAGCAGGAAACACCCGGCGAACAGCATCAGGGTATGCAGCGGGGGTTTGAACATGCCGCCTATCGGCTCCCCCTGCGGCCCCCAGCAAAGGCTCAGCAGTGCCCAGGCGGCAAACAGCAGCAACGCAATGAATACTGGCTCACGCAGCATTTCCTTGAGTTCCCTGGGGCGCAGGCACAGTGCAATCAGCGTCGGAATGCTGAACAAACCGTAAAACAGCTTGTGATGAATACTGCGACCCGGCAGGAAAAACAGCGCGCACAAGAGCAGGAAGTAGCCGACGGGAAGTATCCACAGGCTGATGAAATCGAAAATTCGATTGGACGTACTGCTGAAGCCGCGAAGTTGCATGCTGAGAGATTCAATCCTGAAGTTGATCGGCCATTTCGATGATGGCTATTTGACGCTGAAAAAGACGCATAACAATAACAGCCTTTGGCCGATTGCCAGAACCCTGAAGAAGCTGTGCTAAAGTCAGCGTCCTTTTTATCGACTTTCGCGTGATATGACCGACTCCAGTCCCGCCGCAAGCCCTTCGAGCTTGAAAATCTACTTCCGCCTGCTCGGCTATGTCCGGCCGTACATCAGTCTGTTCCTGATCAGCATCGTCGGTTTTCTGATTTTTGCCTCGACCCAGCCGATGCTCGGCTACATCCTCAAGTACTTTGTCGACGGTCTGTCCAATCCCGAGGCAGTACTGTTTCCCACCGTGCCTTACCTGCGCGACCTGCAACTGCTGCAGGCCGTACCGCTGCTGATCATCCTGATCGCCGCCTGGCAGGGGCTGGGATCTTATCTGGGCAACTATTTCCTGGCCAAGGTTTCCCTGGGCCTGGTGCATGACCTGCGGGTACAGCTCTTCAACAACCTGCTGGTCCTGCCCAACCGTTATTTCGACAAGCATAACTCCGGTCACCTGATTTCGCGCATCACCTTCAACGTGACAATGGTCACGGGGGCGGCAACAGATGCGATCAAGGTCGTAATCCGTGAAGGCATGACGGTGATCTTCCTGTTCGCCTCCCTGCTGTTCATGAACTGGAAGCTGACGCTGGTGATGGTTGCGATCCTGCCGCTGATCGCCGTGATGGTGCGCACCGCCAGCAAGAAATTCCGCAAGCAGAGCAAGAAAATCCAGCTGGCCATGGGCGACGTGACCCACGTGGCGTCGGAAACCATTCAGGGCTATCGCGTGGTACGCAGCTTTGGCGGCGAAGCCTACGAGGAAAAGCGCTTCCTCGATGCCAGCCAGGGCAATACCGACAAGCAGCTGCGCATGACCCGCACCGGGGCTATCTACACGCCGTTGCTGCAACTGGTGATCTACAGCGCCATGGCGATCCTGATGTTCCTCGTGCTGTACCTTCGCGGCGACGCCTCGGCCGGTGACATGGTCGCCTACATCACGCTCGCGGGCCTGCTGCCCAAACCGATCCGTCAGTTGTCCGAAGTCAGTTCGACCATCCAGAAAGGCGTGGCCGGGGCCGAAAGCATTTTCGAGCAACTGGACGTCGAGCCGGAAGTCGATACCGGCACGGTCGAGCGCGACTCGGTCAGCGGTCGCCTCGATGTACGCAACCTGAGCTTCACCTATCCGGGCACCGAGCGTCAGGTGCTCGATGACATCAGTTTCTCGGTCGAGCCGGGGCAGATGGTGGCGCTGGTGGGGCGTTCGGGCAGCGGCAAGTCGACCCTGGCCAACCTGATCCCGCGCTTCTATCACCACGACAAGGGCGAGATCCTGATCGACGGTGTGGAAGTCGAGCAATACAAGCTGCTCAATCTGCGTCGCCACATTGCCCAGGTCACCCAGCACGTCACGCTGTTCAGCGACACCGTGGCCAACAATATCGCCTATGGCGATCTGGCAGGGGCACCGCGCGAAGACATCGAAAAAGCAGCGCGTGATGCCTACGCGATGGACTTCATTTCGCAACTGCCCGAAGGCCTGGACACTCAGGTCGGCGAGAACGGCGTGCTGCTTTCCGGCGGCCAGCGCCAGCGTCTGGCGATTGCCCGGGCCTTGCTCAAGAACGCGCCGCTGCTGATTCTCGACGAGGCCACCTCGGCCCTCGACACCGAATCCGAGCGACACATTCAAGCCGCCCTGGATCAAGTGATGAAGGGCCGTACCACGCTGGTGATCGCTCACCGTCTGTCGACCATCGAGAAAGCCGACCTGATTCTGGTCATGGATCAGGGCCGGATCGTCGAGCGCGGCACCCACGACGACCTGCTGGCACAGAACGGCTACTACGCCCGTCTCAATGCCATGGGTCTCGACGCCCCGGCCGAAGACATCGCCTGATCCCCCGGAAAACCCTGTGAGAGCGGGCCTGCTCGCGACAGCGGTGCAACAGTCAACATCAATGTTGAAGGTGCATGCGTCATCGCGAGCAGGCTCGCTCGCACATTCATTTGTATCCAGTCCTTTACCCTTCTTGACCAAACCGGCATAAAACCGGCCGTCGCGCTTGTTAAGGTTCCTGAACGAACTCTGACTTCAATCGAAGGGGCCATCCTCTTCGCGCGGGTGCTGGCATGCTGCAACGTTATCTGTGGAAATTGCTGCCCAAGCCGCAGCGGGCCTTTCTGCTGGGGCGCCTGTCGGTGGTCGACCGGCAAGTGGTGAACAAGTCGATGTCGGCCAGTCTGGCGTTTCCCGCTGCCTTCGAGCAGCGCGACTGTCTGTTTATCCACGTGCCCAAATGCGCCGGCAGCAGCTTGTGTGCGGCGATGTTCGACGGCTGGCGTCCGGGACACTTGCCGTTGTACTGGTACGAAGAGCAATTTCCCGAGCAATATGCCGCCGCCTACAAGTTCGCCTTTGTGCGCGACCCGCTGGAGCGCGCCTATTCGGCTTACGCCTTTTTGCATGGCAACACCTTGAGCGGGCGCGATCATGCCGCTCAGCAGATGGTTCGGCAGTATCGGGATTTTGATGACTTTGTCGCACGCTGGCTGCACCCGGAGACGATTTCGCGGCAGCTGCACTTTGCTGCGCAAACCGACTTTCTCACCGATTCACTGGGGCATCTGGCCCTGGACTTCATCGGTTACCAGGAGCATCTCGAGCAGGATTTCAAACAGGTCTGCGAGCGCTTGGGGATGGTGTGTCAGTTGCCGCACGTCAACAGCTCCCGGCAGCGCCAACCGCGGAAGGCGCGGGAGTTCTGCTCGGCGCGAACCCGTCGGCTGGTGCGTCGGGCCTATCAGCGTGACTACGAGTTGCTCGGTTATGAATGAGGCTCTGCGCAGTCTGGCGACACTGCCTGTCATCAGCCCCTATAGCCTTGCGCTGTCTCGCCAGGCGCGAGCCGCGCTCAAGGGGCAGCGGCCGCGTTGCCTGTGGCTGACCGGACTGTCCGGCGCCGGCAAGTCAACCCTGGCCAATTCGCTGGACCTGCACTTGCATCAGTTCGGGCTGCACACATTTCTGCTCGATGGCGACAACGTACGCAACGGATTGTGTCGTGATCTGGGCATGGACGATGCCGGCCGCCGGGAAAACATCCGGCGCATGGCGGAAGTCGCCCGGCTGATGGTCGATGCCGGCCTGATTGTCATCGTCGCAGCGATCTCGCCATTTCGTGCCGAGCGAGACGCTGCGCGGCAACTGTTTGCCGAGGGCGACTTCATCGAAGTGCATGTGAGCACTTCGCTCAAAGAGTGTGAGCGTCGTGATCCTAAAGGCTTGTATCAGGCCGTACGTCAGGGCCGTATCCAGCATTTCACTGGTATCGACAGCCCTTACGAGGCGCCGTTGGCGGCGGAGTGCCGGATCGACACGCAAGCCCTCGAGTTGAGCGAAGCCTGCGAGCGGTTGGCAACTTTTCTGCTTAAAAAATGAGCAAAAAAGCCAGCTGTTTCATCCTGTTGCAGCCACCGCACAAGCCTTCGCCAACCCTGTGTTAATATCGCGCCCCTGTTCATTTTGTATGTGGGTTGCTCCATGAAGTTGTCCATGCCGCGATTCGATCAAGCCCCTGTCTTGGTGGTCGGCGATGTCATGCTCGACCGTTACTGGCATGGTGGTACCTCACGGATTTCCCCTGAGGCGCCGGTTCCTGTCGTTAAAGTCGAGCAAATCGAAGACCGTCCGGGCGGTGCCGCCAACGTTGCCTTGAACATTGCCGCGCTGGGTGCGCCGGCGTCGCTGGTCGGTGTGACCGGTGACGACGAAGCCGCCGACAGCCTGAGCAACAGCCTCAAGGGTGCGGGCGTGCGAGCCTTGTTTCAACGCATCGCGCACCAGCCGACCATCGTCAAGCTGCGGGTCATGAGCCGGCACCAGCAATTGCTGCGTATCGACTTCGAAGAACCGTTCGCCACCGACGCCCTGGCCCTCGGCGCGCAGGTCGATGATCTGCTCGAAGGCATCAAGGTGCTGGTGCTGTCCGACTACGGCAAAGGTGCCCTGAAAAACCATCAGGCGCTGATCCGGGCCGCTCGTGCCAAAGGCATTCCGGTGCTGGCCGACCCGAAGGGCAAGGATTTCTCGATCTACCGTGGCGCGAGCCTGATCACCCCGAACCTCAGCGAATTCGAAGCCATCGTCGGCGGTTGCGCCGATGAGCACGAGCTGGTGGCCAAGGGCGCGACGCTGATGCATGACCTGGATCTCGGCGCGCTGCTGGTCACCCGTGGCGAACACGGCATGACCCTGCTGCGTCCGGATCATCCGGCCCTGCATTTGCCTGCGCGGGCCCGTGAAGTGTTCGACGTGACCGGTGCCGGCGACACGGTGATTTCTACCTTGGCAGCCGCGATTGCTGCCGGTGAAGAACTGCCGCACGCGGTAGCGCTGGCCAACCTGGCAGCGGGCATCGTGGTCGGCAAGCTGGGTACGGCGGCGATCAGCGCCCCGGAACTGCGTCGCGCCATTCAGCGTGAAGAAGGTTCCGAGCGTGGCGTGCTGGGGCTGGAGCAACTGCTGCTGGCAGTTGCCGATGCCCGGGCGCACAACGAGCGGATCGTGTTCACCAATGGCTGCTTCGACATCCTGCATGCCGGCCACGTGACCTACCTCGAGCAGGCGCGAGCGCAGGGCGATCGGCTGATCGTCGCGATCAACGACGATGCTTCGGTCAGCCGCCTGAAAGGGCCGGGCCGGCCGATCAACAGCGTAGACCGGCGCATGGCGGTTCTCGCCGGTCTCGGCGCGGTGGACTGGGTCATCAGCTTCGCTGAAGGCACCCCGGAAAACCTGCTGCGCGAGGTCAAGCCGGACGTGTTGGTGAAGGGCGGCGACTATGGCATCGACCAGGTTGTCGGCGCCGATATCGTCAAAGCCTACGGCGGCACCGTTAAAGTGCTGGGGCTGGTGGAAAACAGCTCGACCACGGCGATTGTGGAAAAAATCCGCAAGTCCGAGTGATGCAAACATATAGACCGCGCCTGCGACGACTCTCCGGAGTTACTCGCAGGCGCGGTCTTTTGCCGTTCAGGAATTCACTTTCTTGCGCGGCACGATCTTCTTCAGCAATTGCCTGGCCTTGCCGCGCAAGCGCGCCAGCCCCGTGTCCTTGGGTGGCGGCGTCAAACCCTGCTGGCGCAGCCAGTCTTTCCAGCGAATCCGCTCATCGCGCACCAGCCAGCCGTCCTGCCGGGCGAAACTTTCCGCCAGATAAAGACCGCGAGTGCCCGCCGGGTACAACTGACCTTTCTTCAGCGTATACAACTCAGGCAGCGGTTCGCCGTCCTGCAACGGCATCAAGTACAGATCGGGGCGCTTGCGGTCGAGCCGGGCGACCAGTTGATCGCCTTCCAGTCGTTCATCGACATGGAACAGGCTGAGGTTCTTGGCTTCCTTGGGCACGTCCAGCCGCAGGTCGTAGATCAATTGCAGGGACGCGGTCGGCAAGTGCACGTAAGCCCTCGGCCGTTCGAGCAATTGCAGATTGGCGCAGCGCACCGGCCGCGCCGAGCCGGACAGCGGCGTCAGGCGAAAGGGCAGGGCCTCGCGATAATGCAGCGCCGATGAGTACGGCGCCGGCAGCCAGGTGTCGTTGAAACGCCCGCCGAGCCAGCCTTCCGGTGTTTCCAGCAGGCATTCTTCGGCAATCTCCTGGATGGCCGTGTGCAGCGGGATATTCAGTTCATGCGCCGGTACGTAGCCGGAGATCAGTTTGAGCACCACATCACCGCGATCCTGCCGCCGCTGGCGTACCAGCACCCAATAATCGCGATTCTGCCAGTGCAGGGTCAGGCGCACCGAGACGCCGAGGTTGGCCAGCTCCAGCGCAAAGCGCTCGGCATCGGCCACGCTGACCGGCTTGCGCCGCTGCAGGGTCTGGGCGAAATTCAACGGCATGCCCACGCTCTGGTAGGTCAGGCCTTCCGGCGTGGCTTCGACGAACAGCGGCAGCGTCTTGAAGTTGCTCGGGTTCTTTCTGATGAGCGTACGCGGCATGTCGGCTCCTGCTTAAGGCCGCGAGGCGGCGTCAGTGACCACGAAGGACCTGGGCAACGGTCGCAACGTTGTGGGCGAGGTGCAGCGGATTGATCGTCCCGACAATGGCACTGGCCACGCCGGGCTGGGCGAACAGCAACTCGAAGCTGGCGCGCACCGGATCCACGCCGGGACTCAGGCACACATGACCGCTGGCCAGGGCCTTCTTCACCAGAATGGCTTTGCCGTGGGCAGCAGCATAGTCAATGACCGCCTTCTCGTTTTGTTCGTTCAGATTGTAGGTGACCATCGCGCAGTCGCCTTGCTCCAGTGCTTTGAGGCCACCGTCGACGGTTTTGCCGGAAAAACCGAAGCCGCGAATCTTGCCCTCGGCCTTCAGCGCCGCGAGGGTTGCGTAGACTTCGCTGTCGTTGAGGATCGCCAGATCGTTGCCATCGGAGTGCACCAGCACCAGGTCGATAAAATCGGTTTCAAGACGTTGCAGGCTGCGCTCCACCGACATCCGCGTGTGAGCGGCGCTGAAGTCGTGACTCGACTGGCCGTCGACGAATTCTTCGCCGACCTTGCTGACGATCACCCAGTCCTGACGCTGACCGCGCAGCAGTGGGCCGAGGCGTTCTTCGCTGCGGCCATAGGCCGGGGCGGTGTCGATCAGGTTGATGCCCAGCTCCCGCGCCTGCTTGAGCAGCATGCGCGCAGCGTCGTCGTCGGGGATCTGGAAACCGTTGGGATATTTCACACCCTGGTCGCGGCCGAGTTTGACGGTGCCCAGGCCCAGCGGCGAGACCAGCAGCCCGGTGCTGCCCAGCGGGCGATGCAAATCGTGCAGGGTCGGCAGGCTCATGGCAGCAGTTGCTCCCAGGCGGGAACGCCCATCGGTGGTTTTGGCAGCTCGGGCAACGGAGCTGCGTGGCTTGGCTGGATGCCGTCGCGTTCCAGGGAGGCAATCACCCGGTCAGCGAAGTCCGGGGCCAATGCGAGCTTGGTTGGCCAGCCGACCAGCAGGCGACCTTCTTCGGCGAGGAACGCGTTGTCCGGGCGGGTAAGACCGGTTTGCAGCGGTTCGGCGCGATCGACGCGCAGGGTCGCCCATTGCACGGTGCTCAGGTCGATCCATGGCAACAACTGGCCAAGTTCTTTCTGGGCGGTGGCGATCTGTTCGGCCGGCTCACGGGCCACGCCTTCGGATTCGGCAATGTCGCCGCCCAGATACCAGACCCACTGACCGTCAGCGGCAGGGTGGGTGGTCACGGTGATGCGCGGTTTGGTGCCGCCACCGAGGCAGTGCGCGTACAGCGGCTTCAGGCCCGGGCCCTTGGCGATGATCATGTGCAGCGGCCGGCGTTGCATGGCCGGATGAGTCAGGCCCAAAGCAGTCAGCAGGTCGGCGGTACCGGCACCGGCGCTGAGGACGATGCGCTGGGCACGAATCTCACGGCCATCGACTTTCAGACCGACCAGCACACCGCTTTCCAGTAACGGCTCGATGTCGTGGCCGGCGAGCAGACCGTCACCCGACAAATCCGCCAGACGCTGGATCAGGCTTGGCACGTCGATCACCAGCTCGGCGAGACGGTAGACCTTGCCCTTGAAGCGTTTGTCTTGCAGGGCCGGCGGCAGTTGATCGCCCTTGACCTGATCGACCCGGCCACGCACCGCTTTGCTGGCGAAGAAACTGGTCAGATTGCCGGCCAGTGTGCCCGGCGACCACAGGTAATGGGCTTCGGACAACAGGCGCACGCCGGTCAGGTCCAGTTCGCCGTTGCCGGCCAGGGCTTCACGCCAGCGGCGCGGCATGTCGGCGATGGCTTCCGAGGCACCGGTCAGCGCACCGTGCAGCGCGTACTTGGCGCCGCCGTGGATGATGCCCTGGGACTTCACACTCTGCCCGCCGCCGAGGCTGGCACTTTCCACCAGCACGGTCGAGAAACCCTGGCGACGCAGGCGCGCGTTCAGCCAGAGACCGGCGACACCCGCGCCGACAATCAGCACGTCGGTGGAAATTGGAGATGGCATGCAACGACCTCAAGGCTCAAATAAGCCGCAAGTTTCAAGCTTCAAGCTGCAAGCTGCAACCCGAAGGGGAAAAATCGGCTTGGCTTGGCTTGGCTTGCAGCTTGTGGCTTGAAGCCTGTCGCTGCTGTTAATGGCCGGCGGTTTTCGAGAACAGTTGAATCACCACCACGCCGAGCACGATCAGCGCCATTCCGAGCATCGCCGGGATATCTAGCTTCTGCCCGTAGATGAACAGCGCCGCGACACTGACCATCACGATGCCCATGCCGGCCCACACCGCGTAGGCCACGCCCACCGGCACGCTGCGTACCACCAGGGTCAGCATCCAGAACGCAATGGCGTAGCCGACGATGACCAGCACCAGTGGCAATGGCGTGCTGAAGCCTTTGACGGCTTTCATCGAAACGGTCGCGATCACTTCGGCACAGATGGCGATGGCCAGGTAGACGTAAGCGTTCATGTTCAAATCCTCGTGTGTAGCATTGCTTTCTGAGGCGGCATTCTAGTGACTCCCCAGATGGGGTAAAGTCATTACCTATCTGTTTAAGAGATGGGTTGGCCTGATGAGCATGCAATGGAATCTGGAGCAGTTGCGGGTGTTTGTCGGCGTTGCCGAGCAGCGCTCGTTTTCCGCCGTGGCACGTCAGCAGCGTAAGGCACAGTCGGCGATCAGCAGCGCGATTGCCATGCTCGAGGACGACCTCGGTGTCAGTCTGTTCGAGCGTAGCAGCGGCCGTCAGCCGAGTCTTACCGAAGCGGGGGAGGCGTTGCTGGAGGAGGCGCGTGAAGTGTTACGCCAGTGCGAGCGCCTGAACGGCCGGGCCGTGGCCATGATGCGCGGGCAGGAAGCGCAGCTGCGGGTGGCCCAGGATGAGGCGATGCCCTATCAGGCGCTGGTGGAAAGCTTCGCCGCCCTGGCCGAGCAGTTTCCCAGTCTGGAAGTCCAACTGACCAGCGCCGCCCAAGGTGAGGTTTCACGCAAACTGGTGGAGCGCCGGGCCGATCTCGGGCTGCTGTTCTATCACGATGAAATCCCTGAAGCGCTGGAGCGCCGGGTGCTGGGCAGTGTGGAAATGGTCACGGTCTGCGGCGTCAACCATCCCTTGGCAGCGCAGGCTTACGTCACCTGCCAGCAACTGGCGCAGCATCGGCAGTTGTTGATGTCGACCCAGACCAGCATTTATCCCGGCAACGAACCGGCCAGTCCGCAGGTCTGGCGCGCTGACAGTTTCTACGTGATGGCCGAATGGCTGGTGCGTGACCTCGGCTGGGCCTGGCTGCCGCGCCACGTGGTGCAGTACTCGGCGTATCAGGGCCTGATGGTGGAACTGGACAGCGAATGGACGCCGCCGGCGCTGGTGGTGGAACTGGTCTGGCGCCGTGATGAACCGCTTGGACCGGCGGCGCGCTGGCTGGCGGAGCGATTTGCCATACACCTGCGGGCGATCGGCGGCAAAAGCCGATAAACTCCGCCGCCATGAATAGAACTCTCTACACCGCGCTGTTTTACCTGGGGCTGCCATTGGTGGCGATTCGGCTGTGGCTGCGCTCGCGCAAGGCGCCGGCGTATGCCAAGCGGATTGGCGAACGTTTCTCCTACGGCATGCCGACTCTGCAGCCCGGAGGTATCTGGGTTCACGCCGTCTCGGTGGGCGAGAGCATCGCGGCTGCGCCGATGATCCGTGCGCTGCTGCAACGTTATCCACAACTGCCGATCACCGTGACCTGCATGACGCCGACCGGGTCGGAACGCATTCACGCAATGTTCGCCAACGAGCCGCGCATCCAGCATTGCTACCTGCCTTACGACTTGCCCTGCGCGGCGGCGCGTTTTCTGGATCGCGTGCAGCCGAAACTGGCAGTGATCATGGAAACCGAGCTTTGGCCCAACCACATTCACCAATGCGCCAAACGCGGGATTCCGGTGGCGCTGGCCAACGGACGCCTGTCCGAGCGTTCGGCCAAAGGCTATGGCCGCTTCAGCAAACTGACCGCGCCGATGCTCGCCGAGATGAGCCTGTTCGCCGTGCAGACCGAGGCCGAAGCCCAGCGCTTCCGTGATCTCGGTGCGCGTGCGGAGACAGTTGAAGTCACCGGCTCGATCAAGTTCGACCTGACCATCGACCCGCAACTGCTGCAACGCGCCGCTGAACTGCGCGGCCAATGGCAGGCGCTGGAGCGCCCGGTGTGGATCGCCGCCAGCACCCATGAAGGCGAAGACGAAGTGGTGCTGAATGCCCATCGCCGTTTGCTGGCCAACCATCCCGATGCACTGCTGATTCTGGTGCCGCGTCACCCCGAGCGTTTCAATTCGGTGTTCGAGTTGTGCCAACGCGAAGGTTTCGCCACGGTGCGTCGTTCGACCGGCGCGAGCGTCGATGCACAGACTTCGGTGCTGCTCGGCGACACCATGGGCGAATTGCTGTTTCTCTATGCCTTGGCCGACAGCGCGTTCGTCGGCGGCAGTCTGGTAGCCAACGGCGGGCACAATCTGCTGGAGCCGGCGGCGCTGGCGAAACCGGTGATCAGCGGACCGCATCTGTTCAACTTCCTCGACATCGCCGCGCAACTGCGCAGCGCCGGAGCCTTGGCCGAGGTGGATGATGCCGAAGGTCTGGCGATAGAAGTGCAGCGTCTGTTCGAACTGCCGCGCGACGCACAGCGCATGGCCGATGCCGGGCTGAGCGTGATGCGCCGCAATCAGGGCGCGTTGCAGCGCTTGCTCGATGGCCTGGGAAGGTTGATCGACCGCGCATAAAAAAACGCAGCCTCGGGGCTGCGTTTTTTGTTTAAGGCCGGGCCTTGAGCTGGGCTTCCGCAGCCTTGGCCAGATCCGGCGGCAGGAAATCCTTGTCCGGGTTGTAGTCGGCCTTCAGATAACGCGTCAGATCCTGCAGGTCGCCTGGGTTCAATGTCCCCGCTGCCTGCTTCAGACGCAGGTTGTCGAGGATGTAGTCGTAGCGGGTGTTGTTGTAGTTGCGCACCGAGGTGTAGAGCTGACGCTGGGCGTCGAGCACATCGACGATGTTGCGCGTCCCCACCTGGTAACCGATTTCCGTGGCTTCCACCGCGCTCTGGTTGGAGATGATCGACTGGCGGCGCGCCTGCACCTGCTCGACGTCGGTGTTCACCGCGCGGTGCAGGTTGCGGGTGTTCTCCACCACTTGCCGGCGCAGGCCTTCACGCTGCTGCTCGGTCTGGTCCAGCCGCGAGTAGGACTCGCGCACCTGGGAGCTGGTCAATCCGCCACTGTAGATCGGGATGTTCAGTTGCAGGCCCACGGTGCTCTGCTCGACGTTGCCACTGTACGGCGTACCGAACGCGTTCGGGTTGGAGAAGCCGAGGGCGTCGTTGTCGCCTTTTTCGTATTTGGCCACCGCGTCGAGGGTCGGCAGGTGGCCTGCCTTGCGCTGTTTCAGGGTCTGTTCGGCGGAGCTGACCGCGTAGTTGCTGGCCAGCAGATTGAGGTTCTGTTTCGCGGCGGTATCGACCCAGGCCTTGGCGTCGTTCGGCGCCGGCGGCAGGATCGGCAACGTGTGGACGATGCCCTGGATCGAGTTGTACTGGCGGTTGGTCAGGGTGATCAGCGCTTGGAACGCATCATCGACCTGACGCTGGGCGACGATCCGGTTGGCCCGCGCGGTGTCGTAGCTGGCTTGCGATTGCAGCACGTCGGTCTTGTCCGACAGACCCACATCGAAGCGCTCGTTGGACTGGTCGAGCTGGCGCTTGAACGCGGCTTCCTCGGCCTTGGTCGAGGCCAGGTTGTCCTGGCTGCGCAGCACGTTGAAGTAGCTTTCGGCGGTTTGCAGGATCAGGTTCTGCTCGGTGGCCGAGAGTTGCAGCGCGGCCTGCTCATTGACGTCCTTGGCGGCCTGGTACTGGAACCAGCGATCGGCGCGGAACAGCGGTTGCGCCAGCGTCGCCTGATAGGAGTGCGCGCTGCGATTGGCGATGGCCGAGGGCTGGTCGATCGAGGTGCGCACATTGGCGACTTCAGCGCCGCCCGACAGGTTCGGCAGCAGCCCGGCGCGGGCCTGGGGCACCACTTCTTTCTGCGCACCGTACTGGGCGCGGGCGGCGGCCAGGTCGGCGTTGTTGTCGACGGCTTCCTGATAAACGCTGACCAGATCGGTCCTGGTCGATAAAGGCGCTTCTGCTGCCCAGGCCGTTGCGGTGGACGCACAAGACACGGCGACAGCCAGTGAGAGTTTGCGCAGCATGAGGCGATCCCTAGCATGAATATTATGGAAATAATCCGGGCGCCAAAGGTAAGGCGCGGCCCATGCAGCGTCAAGGCGCAGCATGGCGTAGCGAGTGTAGTAGCGCCGGCGGCAGGCAACAATCTGCCAATTGCGCCATTCATCATGGTGTTTGCCACGGTGTTGGCGTTCTTTGCCGGTTGTGTCTAGACTGGCCGGGTTCTTGTCGGGGTGCCTTGCTATGAGGCTGAGATCGAATAATTTCGGATCCCGTTGAACCTGATCAGGTTAGCGCCTGCGTAGGGAACAAGATTTCTCGTCACCCGGCGAGTCCTCTTGTGCTTCGTCCGGGATATTGTTCGACAATCGAACGCTCGACGACGATGCACAGCACCAGTCCTGGTGCGTCCGTGCCTTTCAGGTTCTGCTCCGACAATCCACTGCCTGGATGCTGTCTGGAGAGCCCGTGATGACTACAAAATCTAAAAATGCGATCAACCTGAGTGACTCGGCCAAGGTCGACGAGCAGTCGGTTCAACCGTTCACCCGTTCGCAAAAAGTCTACGTTCAGGGCTCCCGCCCGGACATCCGCGTGCCGATGCGCGAAATCACCCTCGATGTGACCCCGACCGACTTCGGCGGCGAAATCAACGCGCCGGTCACCGTCTACGACACCTCCGGCCCTTACACCGATCCGAATGTGGTGATCGACGTGCGCAAAGGCCTGGGCGACGTACGTTCGGCGTGGATCGACGACCGTGGCGACACCGAGCGCCTGCCAGGCCTGAGCTCGAATTTCGGTCAGGAGCGTCTGGCCGATCCTGAGCTGACCAAACTGCGTTTCGCTCACGTCAACAACCCGCGCCGCGCCAAGGCCGGGGCCAACGTCAGCCAGATGCACTACGCGCGCAAAGGCATCATCACCGCCGAGATGGAATACGTCGCCATCCGCGAAAACATGAAGCTGCAAGAGGCCCGCGCTGCCGGCCTGTTGAAGCAGCAGCACGCCGGCCACAGCTTCGGCGCGAGCATCCCGAATGAAATCACCCCTGAATTCGTGCGCGAAGAAATCGCCCGTGGTCGCGCGATCATTCCGGCCAACATCAACCACGTCGAGCTGGAACCGATGATCATCGGCCGCAACTTCCTGGTGAAGATCAACGGCAATATCGGCAACAGCGCGCTGGGTTCGTCCATCGAAGAAGAAGTGGCGAAACTGACCTGGGGTATTCGCTGGGGTTCGGACACGGTGATGGACTTGTCCACCGGCAAGCACATCCACGAAACCCGCGAGTGGATCATCCGTAACTCGCCGGTTCCGATCGGCACCGTGCCGATTTATCAGGCGCTGGAAAAAGTGAATGGCGTCGCCGAAGACCTGACCTGGGAGCTGTTCCGCGACACGCTGATCGAGCAGGCGGAGCAGGGAGTCGACTACTTCACCATCCACGCCGGCGTGTTGCTGCGCTACGTGCCGCTGACCGCCAAACGTGTGACCGGCATTGTGTCCCGTGGCGGTTCGATCATGGCCAAGTGGTGCCTGGCGCACCACAAAGAGAACTTCCTCTACACCCACTTCGACGAAATCTGCGAAATCATGAAGGCCTACGACGTCAGCTTCTCGCTGGGCGACGGTCTGCGTCCGGGCTCGATTGCCGACGCCAACGACGAAGCGCAATTCGGCGAACTGGAGACCCTCGGCGAGCTGACCAAGATCGCCTGGAAGCACGACGTGCAATGCATGATCGAAGGCCCCGGCCACGTGCCGATGCAGTTGATCAAGGAGAACATGGACAAGCAGCTGGAGTGCTGCGACGAGGCGCCGTTCTACACTCTCGGCCCGCTGACCACCGACATCGCACCAGGTTACGACCACATCACCTCCGGCATCGGTGCGGCGATGATCGGCTGGTTCGGTTGCGCGATGCTCTGCTACGTGACGCCGAAGGAACACTTGGGCCTGCCAAACAAGGATGACGTGAAGACCGGGATCATCACCTACAAGATCGCGGCCCATGCGGCGGATTTGGCCAAGGGGCACCCGGGCGCGCAGATCCGCGACAACGCCTTGAGCAAGGCGCGTTTCGAATTCCGCTGGGAAGACCAGTTCAACCTCGGTCTGGACCCGGACACCGCCCGTTCGTATCACGATGAAACCCTGCCGAAGGATTCGGCGAAGGTCGCGCATTTCTGTTCGATGTGCGGGCCGAAATTCTGCTCGATGAAGATCACTCAGGAAGTCCGCGAATACGCGGCCAACCAGCGGATCGACGCGGTCGACGTGGATGTCGCCCAGGGCCTGGCGGAACAGGCCGAGCGGTTCAGGAAGGAAGGCAGTCAGCTGTACAAGAAAGTCTAGCCACGAGCGGCAAGCTACAAGCTACAAGAGGAGAAGCAGTCCGCATATCGCTTCTGACTTGTAGCTTGCAGCTTGCAGCTTTTTTTCTGCTTCTCTGTGAGAAACGTCCTTGAGCATTCAACCCGGTACTTATTCCCCCGACCTCGCCGTGCCCGCCAACCAGCGTGTGTTCGGCGGTCGCGATCTGTTTTCCCTGTGGTTTTCCCTCGGCATCGGCCTGATGGTGTTGCAGACCGGTGCGTTGCTGGCGCCGGGGCTGGGCCTTTCGGGATCGCTGCTGGCGATCTTTCTCGGCACCCTGGTCGGCGTTCTGTTGCTGGCCGCCGTTGGCGTGATCGGCAGTGACACCGGCCTGTCGTCGATGGCCGCGCTGAAACTCAGCCTCGGCAGCAAAGGCGCGAGCCTGCCGGCGCTGCTCAACCTGCTGCAACTGATCGGTTGGGGTTCGTTCGAAATCATCGTCATGCGCGATGCGGCCAGCCTGCTCGGCACCCGTGCGTTCAGCGAAGGTTCGCTGTGGGCCAGTCCGATGCTGTGGACGCTGTGCTTCGGCGCATTGGCGACATTGCTCGCGGTCAGCGGGCCGTTGACGTTCGTGCGCAAGATTCTGCGCAAGTGGGGCATCTGGCTGATTCTGGCCGCGTGCATCTGGCTGACCTGGAATCTGTTCGCCAAGGCCGATCTCGCCGCCTTGTGGGCACAGGCCGGGGATGGCTCGATGCCGCTCGCCGTGGGCTTCGACATCGCCATCGCGATGCCGCTGTCGTGGCTGCCGCTGATTGCCGACTACTCGCGTTTCGGCAAGAAGGCGAAGAACGTGTTCGGTGGTACGGCGATCGGTTTCTTCATCGGCAACTTCTGGCTGATGAGCCTCGGCGTGGCCTACACGCTGGCATTCGCGCCGAGCGGTGAAGTCAACGCGCTGCTGCTGGCACTGGCCGGCACCGGTCTGGGGATTCCGCTGTTGCTGATTCTGCTGGACGAGTCGGAGAACGCTTTCGCCGACATTCACTCGGCAGCGGTTTCCAGTGGGATTCTGTTGCGTCTGAAAGTCGAGCATCTGGCGCTGGCCATCGGGGTGATCTGCACCCTGATCGCCTTGCTCGCGCCGTTGGCGCAGTACCAGAACTTCCTGTTGCTGATCGGCTCGGTGTTCGCACCGCTGTTCGGCGTGGTGCTGGTGGATCACTTCATCCTGCGCAAGCGCAGTGCTCAGGTGGCATCGGCCGCGTTGCGCTGGCCGGCGCTATTGGCCTGGCTGGGTGGCATCAGCACCTATCACTTGTTGGCCAATCTGTATCCGGATGTCGGCGCGACCCTGCCGGCGCTGGTGCTGGCAGGGCTGCTGCAACTGGTGCTCGGCCGGGCTTTCAGTTACGGCCGGGAAACAGCTCGGGCTTGAGAATGCCGTTCAGGCGCGGGTAAGGGATCTTCAGTTCGACGTGGCCCAGCGCATAAGGCGCGATGGTGGTCACGTCGTACTTGAGGATCACGCCGCCGTAGGTCAGCGCCACGTTCGGGGTTTTGACGAACGGCCAGCTCTTCACGAATTCCGGTTCCTGATCGAGCTTGGTGCTGATCAGCCAGCTGTTGTGCGCCACTTGCGCCGCTTTCCAAAATGCCTCTTCCTGACCCGGCAGCAGCATGTCCGCCAAGGTCAGCACCTTGTGTTGCTGACGCGAATAGTTGATGAAACCGCGTCCCGGCGTACCGTGGGCACCGCCGGTGTCCAAATAGCTCGAGGTTTCGATGATCACCAGACCGTCATGCTGCTCGCGTACTTTCGCCTGCAAATAGCTGCTGTTGCGCGGGCCGGCGTTGGCCAGGAACTGCTCGCGATACGCTGCCAGCGTCGGCGCCACCGGGGCGTTCGGTGCGGTGCGGGTCATTTGCAGCAGGCGTTTTTCGATGATGCCGTCCAGCGCCGGTTCTGCCGGGAAGCGCAACGTATCGATGTTTACCAACGGACAGTCCTGGTTGGAACAACCGGGTTTCAGCGTTTCCGAGGCGTCGCGGGTGGTTTCCAGCGGCGTGCGCAGGTTGGGCTGGAACAGGCTGGCGCAGGCGCCCAGGGTCAGGGCGATGGCGGCCACGGAGGCAATTTTGAAAAGCGACATGGGCGTCCTTTCTGAAGCAGGGGAAGGCAAAAAGTTACCGCTTCGACTCTCAACGAAGCGGTCAGTTCGCCACTAAGCTAATTAGAGTGGGTTTCGCCTCCACCGTCCATCCCGCTGACAGCAAAGGGGCTGCATCAAACGTCACCGGCGCGTTAGGATGGCGCGAAGTCGAGGTCGCAGGTAAGGCGCCTCGTATTGGATTTGCAGTAAAGAGGATGCTCATGACCGATTTTGCCAAAGCCATTCCGACCGCCGTCGATATCGTGCGACGCGAGCAGTGCTACAAGGGCTTCTACAAGCTCGACCGTCTGCACTTGCGCCACGAACTGTTCGCCGGTGGCATGAGCCGCGAAATCAATCGTGAAGTGTTCGTGCGCCACGATGCGGTGTGCATGCTGCCCTACGATCCGCAGCGCGATGAAGTGGTGCTGATCGAGCAGTTTCGCGTCGGGGCTCTGGGCAAGGCGGACAACCCGTGGCTGGTGGAACTGGTCGCCGGTCTGATCGACAAGGACGAACAGCCGGAAGAAGTTGCTCACCGCGAGGCGCAGGAGGAAGCTGGGCTGGACATCAAAGCCCTGTGGCCGATGACCAAATACTTTCCATCGCCGGGTGGCAGCAACGAGTTCGTACATTTGTATCTGGGGCGTTGCAGCACCGAAGGCGCGGGCGGCCTGCATGGGCTGGAGGAAGAAGCTGAAGATATTCGCGTCACGGTCTGGGCCTTTGAAGATGCCTTGCAGGCCGTACGTGACGGACGGATTGCCAATGCGGCGAGCATCATCGCCTTGCAGTGGCTGGCGCTCAATCGCGCCGAAGTGAGGGGGCTATGGTCGTAAACAAGTTGCGCGATCGCTACCGCGTCGACCTCGCAGGGCTGCAAGCCGCCTGCGAGGCGAACTACGCGCGCCTGATGCGACTCTTGCCGGACATGCGCAGCGACCCCGAAGCGCGGCGCATCGCGGTAACCCAGGGCGACCAGATGCTCGGCGTGCTGACTCTGGAAGTGCTGCAGGCCTGTCCGTACACCACGACTCTGCAGGTGCGTCAGGAACACAGCCTGCCATGGCTGCCGGTGCCGCAACTGGAGGTGCAGGTCTATCACGACGCGCGTATGGCCGAGGTGATCAGTGCCGAGCATGCGCGACGCTTTCGCGGCGTCTATCCTTACCCGAATGCGGCCATGCACCAGCCGGACGAAAAAGCCCAGCTCAATCTGTTCCTGGGTGAATGGCTGAGTCATTGTCTGGCGTGCGGACACGAATACGCGGCAGTCCGATAACCAGCGCAAGTTGTGAACTGCGTCCGGTTCGCCGGTTTCTCTTTGTGGTGTCCCCCCGCATAATTGCCGCACCTATCCAGTCCCGCGATCCCGGGGGAGAACGCCTTGCCGAGCGTATCGACTTTGACCACCGCCGACACGGCGCTGCTGGTGCAACTCTCTGACAGCCATCTGTTCGCCGAGGCGGAAGGAGCGCTGCTGGGCATGAACACCCGTGAGAGTCTGCAAAAAGTCATCGAGCTGGTGCTCGAGCAGCAACCGCGGATCGACCTGATCGTGGCCAGCGGCGACCTGTCCCAGGACGGTACGCTGGAGTCCTATCAGCTGTTTCGCCAAATGACGGCACAGATCGATGCCCCCGCCCGCTGGATCCCCGGCAACCACGACGAACCGCAAATCATGGCGCAGGCGACGGTGAAGAGTGCATTGCTGGAGTCTGTGGTGGATGTCGGCAACTGGCGTGTGACCCTGCTCGATTCGGCGGTGCCCGGATCGGTGCCGGGGTATTTGCAGGATGACCAACTGCAATTGCTCGCCCGCTCCCTGAGTGAAGCGCCGGATCGCCATCATCTGGTGTGCTTTCACCATCATCCTGTGTCGATCGGTTGCGCCTGGATGGAGCCGATCGGCTTGCGCAATCCGGAAGCGTTTTTCGACGTGCTCGACCGTTTCCCGCAGGCCCGCGCCGTACTGTGGGGACATGTCCATCAGGAAATCGACCGCGAACGCAACGGCGTAAGGCTGATTGCCTCGCCGTCGACCTGCATTCAGTTCGAGCCAGGCAGTGAAGATTTCAAGGTCGGCGAGCAGGCACCGGGGTATCGCTGGTTGCGCTTGTTGCCGGATGGGCGGCTGGAGACCGGCGTGGAGCGTGTCACCGGTTTTGATTTTCAGGTGGATTACGGCTCCAACGGTTACTGATTGACGGATGCAGCGCTGATTTCCTCGGGTGCTGGCCCAACATCCCCTGACTCCCTGTAAACTCCGCTTTCTTCAGCCGACGCCCAGGGAGCTCAAATGTCCGGTTCGATTCTCTATATCCATGGTTTCAACAGCGCGCCGGCCTCGAAAAAGGCCTGTCAGCTGGTCGAGGTGATGGAGCGGCTGGGTTTGAGCGACCAACTGCGTGTGCCGGCGCTGCATCACCACCCACGCGAAGCCATCGGTCAGCTGGAACAGGCAATCGCCGAACTCGGCCGGCCATTGCTGGTGGGAAGCTCGCTCGGCGGCTACTATGCGACTCACCTGGCCGAGCGCCATGGCCTGAAAGCCCTGCTGGTCAACCCGGCCGTCAGCCCGCACCGGATGTTCGACGGACACCTGGGCACCCAGAAAAACCTGTACACCGACGAAACCTGGGAGCTGACCCACGACCACGTGACGGCCCTGGCCGAGCTGGAAGTGCCGGCGCCGCAGGATCCGCAGCGATATCAGGTATGGTTGCAGACCGGGGATGAAACGCTGGATTATCGCCTTGCCCAGCAGTATTACCGGGCCTGTGCCTTGCGCATTCAGGCCGGCGGCGACCACAGTTTCCAGGGATTTGTTACACAATTGCCGGCATTGCTCGGCTTTGCCGGGATTGGCGCCGATACCTATCAGGCAATCGATTTCACCGCACTGTGAAGTCTTGCCCCATTTTCATTGAATCACTGACGACGAGACCCTATGGCCACTCCCAGCGCTAGCTCCTATAACGCCGACGCCATCGAAGTCCTCTCGGGCCTCGACCCGGTGCGCAAACGCCCCGGCATGTACACCGACACCAGTCGGCCGAACCACCTTGCCCAGGAAGTCATCGACAACAGTGTCGACGAAGCCCTGGCCGGCCACGCCAAATCGATCCAGGTCATCCTCCACGCCGACCACTCGCTGGAAGTCTGCGACGATGGCCGTGGCATGCCGGTTGACATCCACCCGGAAGAGGGTGTTTCGGGCGTTGAACTGATCCTCACCAAGCTCCATGCGGGCGGCAAGTTTTCCAACAAGAACTACCAGTTCTCCGGCGGTCTGCACGGGGTGGGTATTTCCGTGGTAAACGCCTTGTCGACCCAGGTGCGGGTGCGGGTCAAGCGTGACGGCAACGAATATGAAATGACCTTTGCCGACGGCTTCAAGGCCACCGATCTGCAAGTGATCGGCACCGTCGGCAAGCGCAATACCGGGACCAGCGTGTACTTCGCGCCGGACCCGAAATACTTCGACTCGCCGAAATTCTCCATCAGCCGCCTCAAGCATGTGCTCAAGGCCAAGGCCGTTCTGTGCCCAGGGCTGCTGATCAGTTTCGAAGACAAAGGCACCGGCGAAAAGGTCGAGTGGCATTACGAGGATGGCTTGCGCTCCTATCTGGTGGATGCGGTCAGCGAATTCGAGCGTCTGCCGGATGCGCCGTTCTGCGGCAACCTGGCCGGCACCAAGGAAGCGGTCGAGTGGGCCCTGCTTTGGCTGCCGGAAGGCGGCACTTCGGTCACCGAAAGCTACGTCAACCTGATCCCGACGGAGCAGGGCGGTACCCACGTCAACGGTCTGCGTCAGGGTCTGCTCGACGCGATGCGCGAGTTCTGCGAATTCCGCAGCCTGCTGCCGCGCGGCGTGAAGCTGGCACCGGAAGACGTTTGGGAGCGCATCGCTTTCGTTCTGTCGATGAAGATGCAGGAACCGCAATTCTCCGGTCAGACCAAGGAACGTCTGTCGTCCCGTGAAGCGGCGGCGTTTGTCTCCGGCGTGGTCAAGGATGCGTTCAGCCTGTGGCTCAACGCCAACCCGGAAACCGGTCTGGCCCTGGCGGAACTGGCGATCAGCAACGCTGGCCGGCGCCTGAAAGCCAGCAAGAAAGTCGAACGCAAGCGCATCACCCAGGGCCCGGCATTGCCGGGCAAACTGGCCGATTGCGCCGGGCAGGACCCGATGCGTTCCGAGCTGTTCCTGGTGGAAGGTGATTCCGCCGGCGGTTCGGCCAAGCAGGCGCGAGACAAGGAATTCCAGGCGATCCTGCCGTTGCGCGGCAAGATCCTCAACACCTGGGAAGTCGACGGCAGCGAAGTGCTGGCCAGCCAGGAAGTGCACAACATCGCCGTGGCCATCGGTGTCGATCCGGGCGCCGAGGACATGAGCCAGCTGCGCTACGGCAAGATCTGCATCCTCGCCGACGCCGACTCCGACGGTCTGCACATCGCAACCTTGCTCTGCGCCTTGTTCGTCCAGCATTTCCGCCCACTGGTGGATGCCGGTCATGTCTACGTGGCAATGCCGCCGCTGTACCGCATCGATCTGGGTAAAGAAATCTACTACGCCCTCGACGAAGCCGAGCGCGACGGGATCCTCGACCGTCTGGTGGCTGAGAAGAAGCGCGGCAAGCCGCAGGTCACCCGATTCAAAGGCCTGGGTGAAATGAACCCGCCGCAACTGCGCGAAACCACCATGGACCCGAACACCCGGCGCCTGGTGCAGTTGACCCTCGGGGACGACTTCGCCCAGACCTCGGAAATGATGGACATGTTGCTGGCGAAAAAACGCGCTGGCGACCGCAAGACCTGGCTCGAATCCAAGGGTAACCTCGCCGAGGTTCTGGCCTGATGCGGTTTGGCTGGGCCTTGGCGGGTGCATTGCTGCTGGGTTCGATGACGGTGTCGGCGGAGCCTGTGCAAGAGCTGCGCGTGCTCGCCGAACACCCGGTCGAAGGCATGCGCGGCGGCAACCTGTCGGGGCTGGCCTTGTGCGGCAATGACCTGTGGACCGTTTCGGACCGCGACGATGATCAGATCTACCGTCTCGATATCCGCGACCGGGTCTGGCAGGCCACGGCCGTGCGCATCGATCCGCCGAAAGTGCCGGACAGCGGCTTGCCGTGGGGCATCAGTTCGCGCACCTGGGCGGCGTCGTTCATTCGGGGCGGGGATCTGGATTTCGAAGGCATCAGCTGTGACAGCGCAGGCAACCGCTACATCGTCAGCGAAGCCCACGCGGCCGTGCTGCAAGTGCCGCCGCAGGGGCCGTCGTCGTGGCTGAAAATCTCGCCGATGATGGTTCGCGAGGCGCGGGCCAGCGGCATGCTGCTGCAATTCAACGCGTTATTCGAAGGGCTGGCGATCAACCCGGCGGGCGATCAGATGTGGCTGGCTGCCGAGCGGCAAAGTCGCGGTTTGTTGCTGATCAAACGCCAGCAGACGGTGTGGGATTGTGACGGTCGCTGCGTGCTGCTCAGTGAAGGCGGCATGGAAATGCAACCGCCGCAGTTCCCGAAAGCCCGTCCGGTCAATCGGGATTTTTCCGATATCTCCCTGTTCAACGGCAAGCTGTTTACCCTTGAGCGCAACGCGTACCAGATCTGTCGTCGCGATGCGCAGACGGCCAGGGTCGAGCTCTGCTGGTCGTATGCGGCCGAGCTGTTGCAGGCCAATCGGCGTTATTCACAGAACTTCGGCCTGGAAGAAGCGCTGGTGGTCGATGCTCAAGGCGCCTGGATCGGCGTCGACAACAATTTCGGCCCTCGCGCCGACGGCGAGGTTCGCCCGATCATCTGGCGTTTCGCCGCGCCTGAGGGTGGCTGGAGCGCCAAGCCGTGAGCCAGCAACCGCCGGGCAAGCGCGCCGGTCGGGTGCTGATGATTCTGGCGTGGTGCGCGGCGCTGTTTCTGGCCACGCGGTTTTTCAGCCAGTGGGAAGAACGCCAGCGTAATCCCAATGTGGAAGTGGCTTCGCAGCAGGGCAACGGCTTTATCGAAGTGAAATTGATCGGCAACGCCCAGGGACATTTTGTCGCCAGCGGCCTGATCAACGGTCGGCCGGTAGAGTTCATGCTCGACACCGGCGCGACCGATGTGGCAATCCCGGCCGAGGTGGCGAAAGACCTCAGGCTGGAAGAAGGTTTCGGTGTGACCCTGAGCACGGCCAATGGCCTGAGCCAGGGCTATCGCACCCGTATCGACCGCCTGCAACTGGGCGATATCGTGTTGCGGGATGTCCGCGCACTGGTGGCGCCCGGCCTGCATGGCGATCAGGTGCTGCTCGGCATGAGCGCCCTGAACAAACTTGAATTTACCCAGCGCGGTGGCACCATGCTGCTGCGCCAGACAACGAACCGATGAGGCCCGCATGAGCGACTCCCTTGATCTCAGCCTGGACGGTGTAGAACGCCGCTCGCTGGCTGACTTCACCGAAAATGCCTACCTCAACTACTCCATGTACGTGATCATGGACCGCGCCCTGCCGCATATCGGCGACGGCCTGAAACCGGTACAGCGGCGTATCGTCTACGCCATGAGCGAGCTGGGGCTGGATGCCGATTCCAAGCACAAGAAGTCGGCGCGTACCGTCGGCGACGTGCTCGGCAAATTCCACCCGCACGGCGACTCGGCGTGCTACGAAGCGATGGTGCTGATGGCCCAGCCGTTCAGCTATCGCTACACGCTGGTGGACGGCCAGGGCAACTGGGGTGCGCCGGACGATCCGAAGTCCTTCGCCGCCATGCGTTACACCGAAGCGCGGCTGTCGCGTTACTCCGAAGTGCTGCTCAGCGAATTGGGCCAGGGCACCGCAGACTGGGGCCCGAACTTCGACGGCACCCTGCAGGAACCGCTGGTGTTGCCGGCACGTTTGCCGAACATCCTGCTCAACGGCACCACCGGGATCGCCGTGGGCATGGCCACCGACGTGCCGCCGCACAACCTGCGCGAAGTCGCCACCGCCTGCGTGCGCCTGCTCGATGAGCCGAAAGCCACGGTCGAACAGCTCTGCGAACACATTCAGGGCCCGGACTACCCGACCGAAGCGGAAATCATCACCCCGCGCGCCGACCTGCTGAAAATGTACGAAACCGGCAAGGGCTCGGTGCGCATGCGCGCCGTGTACCACGTCGAGGACGGCGACATCATCGTCACCGCGCTGCCGCACCAGGTCTCCGGGGCCAAGGTGCTGGAACAGATCGCCGCGCTGATGCAGGCCAAACCATCGAAAGCCCCGCAGATCGCCGACCTGCGTGATGAATCCGACCACGAAAACCCGTGCCGCATCGTGATCATCCCGGTCAACAGCCGTGTCGATCACGAAGCGCTGATGCAGCACCTGTTCGCCAGCACCGAGCTGGAGTCGACCTACCGGGTCAACGTCAACATCATCGGTCTGGACGGCAAGCCGCAGCTGAAAAACCTCCGTGCGTTGCTGGTGGAGTGGCTGGAATTCCGCGTGCTGACCGTGCGTCGCCGCTTGCAATTTCGCCTCGACAAGGTCGAGCGTCGCCTGCACCTGTTGGACGGTTTGCTGATTGCCTACCTCAACCTGGATGAAGTGATCCACATCATCCGTACCGAGGAGCATCCGAAAGCCAAACTGATCGAGCGTTTTGCCCTCAGCGAAATCCAGGCCGACTACATCCTCGACACCCGTCTGCGTCAGTTGGCGCGACTGGAAGAGATGAAGCTGCGCGACGAGCAGGACGAACTGCTCAAGGAACAGGCCAAGCTGCAAGCCCTGCTGAGCAGCGAAGCCAAGCTGAAAAAACTGGTTCGCAGCGAACTGCTGAAAGATGCCGAAACCTACGGCGACGACCGTCGGTCGCCAATCGTCGAGCGCGCCGAAGCCAAGGCGCTGACCGAACACGATCTGCTGCCGAACGAGAAAGTCACCGTTGTGCTGTCGGAAAAAGGCTGGATCCGTTCGGCGAAGGGCCACGATATCGACGCCACCGGCCTGTCGTACAAGGCCGGCGACGGCTTCAAGACTTCGGCGGCGGGGCGTTCGAACCAGTCGGCCGTGGTCATCGACTCCACGGGCCGCAGTTACTCGCTGGCCACCCACACCCTGCCATCGGCACGGGGCCAGGGTGAGCCGTTGACCGGCCGTCTGACGCCGCCGCCGGGCGCAACGTTCGAGTGTGTGCTGATGCCTGAGGAGGACTCGCTGTACGTGATCGCCTCCGACGCCGGTTACGGTTTTGTGGTGAAAGGTGAAGACCTGCAGGCCAAGAACAAGGCCGGCAAGGCCCTGTTGAGCCTGCCGAACAACGCCAAGGTGATCGCGCCGCGTCCGGTTGCCGATCGCGAACACAACTGGCTGGCCTCGGTGACGACCGAGGGTCGCCTGCTGATCTTCAAGATCAGCGATCTGCCACAATTAGGGAAGGGCAAAGGCAACAAGATCATCGGTATTTCCGGTGAGCGTGTGGCCAGTCGCGAAGAATATGTCACGGACATCGCCGTTCTTCCGGAAGGCGCCACCTTGGTGCTGCAGGCCGGAAAACGCACCTTGTCGCTGAAGGCCGACGACCTCGAACACTACAAAGGTGAACGTGGTCGCCGTGGTAACAAACTGCCACGTGGCTTCCAGCGAGTGGATGCGCTGCTCGTCGAAAACCTCAATTAGGCGTCCTAGACGCTCCGATCTACGATTTAACCCGTAGATCGGCGCTTTGGCGCTGGAGTCGGAACGCATATTCACGGATGATATGGCCTTTCCAAGCGCCGGCGTGGCCGAGCGTTATTCATATTTATTGAGTATTTTCACTGTGGTCAGCCTTGTGGCGGCCACCTGGACGGGATGATGACTTCTCTGCGCCCCCTTATTTTCCTGCTCGCCGGCGTTCTTGGTCTGGCGGGTTGCAGCGTTCACCAGCCGGTGTCGCTGTATCAGCTGGACAGCGGAAGTCCGGCCCAGCCTGCGCAAAGCGCGGGCATGGCAGTTTTGCTGGGCCCTGTGATCGTTGCCGATTACCTGCAACGGGAAACCCTGTTGCAGCGTCAGCCGGACGGCAGCCTGCAGGCCTCGACCGATGGTCGCTGGGCCGGTAGCCTTTCATCGGACATCGATCAGTTGCTGTTGCGTCAGGTTGCCGGGCATCTGGACAGTCAGCGCGTGGTGCTGGCGCCAGCGACCCTGGGCTTCACCCCGGATGTGCAGGTGCTGTTGACCATCACTCGTCTGGATTCCGGTGCCAAGCAACCGGCGATTCTGGACGCGCAATGGCGCCTGATCGACCGCCGTGGCCAGGTGCGTGACAACCGCATCGTCCATCTGCAGGAGCAACATGCCGGTACCACCGCCGCACAGGTGCAGGCGCAGGGCGTGTTGTTGCAGCGTCTGGCCGAGCAACTGTCGGTAGCGCTCAAACCGTTGGCCAATCAGCCACCGGTCGCCGAGGCGCCACGCAAGTCGGCACCGAAACCGGCAGCGCCGGCGGCGGAAGCCGAAAAGCAGCCGAAGATACCGATGGCTTCGCCGATTCGTACGGATATGGAAGTGTTTCGCTTCTAAGGCTGGAACGAGTCAGAACAGAGCCCGCCTTGTGCGGGCTTTGTTGTGTCTAGAGCTGTGAAAAGTCAAAAGCCCCTCACCCCCGCCCTCTCCCGGAGGGAGAGGGAGCCGACCGAGGTGTCTGGCGTTATCCATCGACCTGAAAGATCTTGGCGATTATGGATTTGGCGCAGTGCGGTCTTACGATTGTGGATTCGGCACGGCACGTTCAGGTCGGTGTAGATACCCAATATTCTCCTATCAGTCCCCTCTACCTCTGGGAGAGGGCTAGGGTGAGGGGGCTCCAAAGCCTGGCGCAATCACGAAAACGCCACGCACAAAAAAGCCCGCAGACAATCACTCATCTGCGGGCTTCTTCACATCAAGGGCAAGGCCTCAGGCCCGACGCTCATGCATCCGCGCCAGTTGCCGCTCAAGCATCGACGGATAAGGCTCCATCAACCGCTCCACGCAGCAAGCCCCCTCAGGGCTGGCAATCGGCCGGATTCGTGCGCGCTGGCGAATCAGCGCGTCGTCACCGATCTTGCGCTCCACCAGCAGCAGGTTGCGGCTGTGTTGCGACAGAGCCAGGGCGTCCTGGGCGGAGTCGGTCAGCAACAGGTCGATCTGGCTCAGGCCGAACAGCTCGTCGCCGAGGGTCAGGCCCAACTGCAATTGCAGGGTGATGCCGCTGTCGGCGACTTCGATCTGCAACTGGTGGCCCAGCGCCCGCAGCAGCTCGCCGCAGCAGATGGCGTTGGTCAGGTAATCGTCGCCGCTGTCTTCAGTGTGGAACAGCATCAGGGTGCTGCCGTCGTTCAGGGTTTCGATTTCGCCCTGGTACAACGAAGCAGCCTGCTCCAGACAGTCGCGATAGCGATCCTGCAACTCTTCCAGACGTGCGCGCGGCAAACGGCGCAGTTGTTCCTGCGAGCCCAATTGCACCGCCAGCACCGCCGTGTGTTGCGGCACGCTCGGGGTCGGTCGGCGCACGGCCGGTTGCGCGGTATCGCTCAGCGATTCGTCACGCAGATCGGCGAACGGGTCTTCGTCATCGTCGTCTTCAACGGTGCTGACCACATGGCGTGGCGCAGGCTTCTGCGCAGCCATCGGGCGGCTTTCGTCGAAACTCGGATCACGCAGGTTGCGCACTTCGAATTCCGGCTCGTCGTCCTCGAACTCGGGTTCCGGTTCCGGCTCCGGTTCGGCCGGCTCCGGGGCGTAGTTGGCGTGCAACTGGCGGGCAAGATCGCCGATCTCGTCCTGACGCTCGATACCCGGCGTGTATTCGTCGATCCGGCGCAGCCACACGCGCAATTGCAGCAGCGGCGTGGAGATGTGCCGGCCCAGACGCAGGCTCAGGGCCAGGGACAGTGCCAGCAGGATTGCACTCAGGATGCCCATGCTTTGCAGGCTGATGGTCATCGGCTGCTGGAACTGATCCATGTCCAGGCTGATGCGCAGTTGTCCGGCGGTCACGTCCTGGAAGGTGATCTTGCTCTCGTACATGCCCTCGGCTTCGCCCAGCAGGCCGTGCTTGGGCCGCTGACCGGACTCGGCGAGGATGCGGTTGTCCACACTGTAGATGGCGGCGTGGGCCACCAGTTTGTTCTTGGTCAGGTTGTTGAGCAGCACGTTGAGGCTGAGGATGTCGTTGGACACCAGCAGTTCGGTGGCAGAGGTGGCGGTCTGCGTAGTCAGGCTTTCGCCCAGCGCATCGGCCTGCTCGTGCATGGCCTGCTTGAACTGCAGGCCCATCACGCAGGCATAGATCACCAGGGCCAGGGCGACCAGGATCACGTTATGGCTGGCAATGCGCAATGCAATCGGTACACGGCGGTGGCGCAGTGCACGGAAGATCAGCAGAAAGAAGTTATCGGTTTTAACTGGCGTGGGCCGGTTCACTGAGCTCGGCTCTTTTGTCCGTGAAGTTGACGCGCAGTATAGCGACAGGCCCTAGACCGGCAAAGCGCTGGCGGTGCCCGATGGTCACTGAAAGTGGGTAGAATGCGGTTTTTTTCCAGTTGCGGGGGTGCGCGTTGCGCGAAATCGTCCTGATTAACATCACGGGAGTCGACCGTCCGGGTCTGACGGCGGCCATTACCGGTGTTCTGGCCCAGGGTGGTGTGAATATCCTCGACATCGGTCAGGCGGTGATCCACGACATGCTGTCGTTCGGCATCCTCGTGGAAATTCCCGACTCCGAGCAAGGCAAGTCGGTGCTCAAGGACATCCTGTTCAAGGGCTATGAGCTTGACCAGCAGGTGCGTTTCACCCCGGTGTCCGAAGAGGATTACCAGCAATGGGTGGGCAATCAGGGCAAGAAGCGCCACATCGTTACCCTGCTGACCCGCAAGGTCACCGCCGGCCAGTTGCAGGCTGTGAGCTCGATCACCGCCAAATACGGCCTGAACATCGACCATATCGACCGTCTGTCGGGTCGCATGCCGCTGGACACCCCGGCTGACAAGGGCAAGGGCTGCATAGAGTTCTCCGTACGAGGCGAAGCGGCCGATCCGCAGGCCCTGCGCGCCGAGTTCCTCAGCGTGGCTCAGGAGCTGAACGTCGACATCGCCTTCCAGGAAGATTCGCTGTTCCGTCGCAACCGTCGTCTGGCGGTGTTCGACATGGACTCGACCCTGATCGAAGCCGAAGTCATCGACGAACTGGCCAAAGCCGCCGGCGTCGGCGACCAGGTTTCGCAAATCACCGAGCGGGCAATGGCCGGCGAGCTGGATTTTCGCGCCAGCTTCAAAGAGCGTCTGGCACTGCTCAAGGGCCTGGATGTCAGTGTGCTCGATTCGATCGGCGCCTCGCTGCGCCTGACCGAGGGCGCCGAAACCCTGTTTGCCGAACTCAAGCGCCTGGGCTACAAGACCGCGATTCTGTCGGGCGGCTTCACCTACTTCGCCAAGCAATTGCAGGCCAAACTCGGTATCGACTACGTGTTCGCCAACGAACTGGAAGTGGTCGACGGCAAGTGCACCGGCGTGGCAATCGAGCCGATCGTCGATGCCCAGCGCAAGGCCGATCTGCTGAAGCAGCTGGCTGAAAAAGAAGGTTTGCGTCTGGAGCAGACCATCGCCGTGGGCGACGGCGCCAACGACCTGCCGATGCTGGCGATTGCCGGTCTGGGCGTGGCGTTCCGCGCCAAGCCGCTGGTCAAGCAGTCGGCGAAGCAGGCGATCTCGACCCTGGGGCTGGATGGCGTGCTGTACCTGCTGGGCTTCCGCGATCGCGACGGACAGCTCTGACGTCGGCGCAGGATCGCAGCCCTCGGCTGCGGTCCTGGCTCAAAGGGATTTCCACAACGAGTCGAAATCTTCCTCGCTTCCGCCATTCTGCGCGGCCTCCAGCGAGCGATAGGCAAACTGATTGAAACTGTGAGTGCTTGCCACCCGCCGATCCAGCCCGGCGCGGTGCTCTTCACCCTGGGTGTTGATCAGCACTTTATTGCCTTCCTGAAACGGCAGCCGTGGCGCCAGTAACGTCGCCGGCAAGTCGATCGCACTGATTTCCGGCAATAACAACCCTCGCAGGTAATGGCTGTGATCATCCCGGGTGCGCACCAGCTGCAAGCCGCAGGGCTGAGCGTGGGGCGCCACCAGTTCGATGCCCATTTGCGTACCGGCGCCGCGCACCTGGCGGATCCAGCGCACCACGGCAATGCTCCAGCCCTGATTGAGGCTGTCCTGAATCCCGACCATTTCCCCGGCCTGCAATTCGGCAGGTACTTCCTTTGGCCAGGCCAGGCAGTAACCGCCGGGGCTGTGGTTGATGACGGGCAAGGCATAAGTCGGATAATGCGGCGGGCTGTCGGTGCCGCTTTCGTCGTCGGCCAGCGGTTCGTAGCGGATTTCCTCGTAGGGCAGCAATTCGTCGGACGTACCCTGTGGCGCGGCATCGAACGCCTGGCTCCAGCTGTCCTTTTCCCCCTGAACCACCGCGCGGCTGAAATTCGCCGCACGGGCGCCGGGGTGCTTGAGCAATTCGCTGAAAGTGCGTTCGCCGCCGAGGTAGAAGTGCAGGGCGCTCATGCCGACGCACACGGTCAGGTTGCCCTGGCCGACGGTGCGCTGAAAGCTGCGCTCGGCGGTTTCGCCCCAGGTCGCGTGCAGGTGTTGCAGGGTGTCGAGGGTCAGGCCGGCCGGCACGGGCAGCGGCGTCGTTGTGTCCTGATGCTGAAGGTGCGCCTCGATGGCATTCACCAGCGGTTGCGGATCAAAACCGAGCAACCCTGCCTGTTGCTCGCTGCGAAACTGCGAGCGGTAACGCGGGCCGGCGTCGATGTCTGCCGAGACCGCGAACAAGCCCGCGCCCGGATGGGCGGGCTGCAGCTTCAGCCACGCGCTCCAGGGTTCCACCACCTGGGCCAGGCGCGCGATCTGGTTCTGTCGCAACTGATTGCAGCGAGCGCTGCCCAGCAACAGGGCCGCGAGGTAGGTCTGCTCGACACTCAGATCTACGGTCAGACTGGCGAGGTCGTCGCGTACCCGGCGATGCTGCAGTTGCAGCTCGCAGGCGCAGCGAAACAATTGATGCAGTTCGAACCACAGCTGTTCCGGCGCCGGGCTGTACAACTGCGTGGCGCGAACCAGTTGCCCTTTCAGCGCGTGGGCCGCCCGCTGCAGCGCTTCGCTCACCAGGGCTGCACGATCCCGGGAGAACTTGGGCGCGATCCGCAGAATGATCTGTTTGTAACCGATGGCCAGCTGACTTTGCAGGGCCTGGCTCAGGTTGCTGATCTTGCGTGAACGCTCATCAAGCATGATCGCCTGATGCAGAAAATGCCGTTCCAGGTGCTGGCAGACGAAATACACCTCAGGCCGCAACAGCTCAAGCAAATGCAAGCGGTTGTCGCTGGGGGTCAGCAGTTGATTGAGTTCGTTGAGGCCTTGATACAGCAGGCGCGCGGTTTCGCCGATGTTGGCCTTGGGCAGGTCGGCGATCCAGCGTTTGAGGTCGCGCGGGGTGGCTTCACAGAAGGACAGGCGCAACTGCGTGGGCGTCGGGGCGCTCAGTGGTGGTCGGGATCGTGGCTCACTCATGCCGTGACAAGCTCCGGCGGCGAATAGGGCAATGCCCAAAACTCTAGCAGTTGTGGTCTGTTTCGCAGGTGTTTGTCAGGGTTTTTTACCGTTGGTCTACTGGCCTGGTGCCATTCCCGCAGGCGCTACTAGTCTCTCAGACGTGCGATCGGAAACGCACGGTTGCACGGCCTGCCGTCAACGTCGGGGCAGGTCTCCCGAAACTTCAAGGAGATGAGGTTCATGTCTAAATACGCAGTGGCAAATCAATGGGGCGGTAGTTCGGCACCTTGGCATCCGGGTGGAACCTGGGTGCTGGGCGCGCGGGACAACCAGAACGTCGTCGCGATCGAGATCAAGTCCGGCGACGGTGGCAAAACCTTTACCGGCACCATGACCTACGCCGGTGAAGGCCCTATTGGCTTCAAGGCTCAGCGCACTGGCCAGAACCAGTACAACGTCGAGAATCAGTGGGGTGGCAACGATGCCCCCTGGCATCCAGGTGGCAAGTGGGTGATCGGCGGGCGGGATAACCAGAACGTTATCGCGTTGAGCGTCACGTCGAGTGACGGCGGGAAAAACCTCAGTGGCACCAATACCTACGCCAACGAAGGGCCGATCGGCTTCCGTGGGCAGATAGAGTAACGGCGCCACCCAGGTCGTGTCCGCCCCTTCGCAGACGTGCGAAAGGGCGGATCAACCGGTTCATGCGTTCGACAGTGCCAAGGCCTGGCCCATCTGTACCGGCGAGCCGGCCTTCAGTTCTTCAACCCACTTCACCTGATCCGGCCCGAACAGCACGATCGCGGTCGAACCCAGTTTGAAGCGCCCCAGTTCCGCACCTTTTTCCAGATGGATCGGCGCACGGGCGGCTTCGTCGTAACGGAAGGTTTTCAGTTCGCGCTTCGGCGGCGTGACCAGACCGGCCCACACGGTTTCGATCGATGCCACGATCATCGCGCCCACCAGCACCACGGCCATTGGCCCGCGCTCGGTGTCGAAGATGCACGCTACGCGCTCGTTACGGGCGAACAGTTCCGGAACGTTTTCCGCGGTGGTCTGGTTGACCGAGAAGATCCGGCCCGGAATGTAGACCATTTCGCGCAGGGTGCCGGCCAGCGGCATGTGCACGCGGTGGTAGTCCTTCGGCGACAGGTAAACAGTCGCGAATTCACCGCCCATGAACGGCGCCGCATTCGCCGCATCGCCGCCCAGCAGTTCCAGCACGCTGAAGCTGTGGCCCTTGGCCTGGAAGATGCGGCCGTGTTCGATCGGGCCGAGCTGGCTGATCGCACCGTCGGCCGGGCTGAGGATCGCGCCCGGAGTCTGGTCCAGTGGACGTGCGCCGTCTTTCAGCGCGCGGGTGAAGAAGGCGTTGAAATGCTCGTAAGCGGTCACGTCTTCAACCAGTGCCTGCGACATGTCCACTTGATAACGCTTGGCGAACCAGGTGGTGAAGGCATTCTTGAACCAGCGCACGCGGCACTCTGCGACGCAGCCGGCCAGGCGCGACAGCAGGTGATGAGGCAGCAGGTACTGGCTGATGATAAACAAACGCTCTTTCATGACTGTCCTTAAAAATCCTTAAAGCTCGACGGGGGTGTCGGGGTGGTTGCCCCATTCGCCCCAGGAACCGGCGTAGCCCTTGACCCGCGGATAACCGAGGGCCTTGGCCACCAGATAAGTGAAACCGGACCGGTGATGGGTCTGGCAGTGGGTAATGATTTCTTTGTCTTTGGTGATCCCGAGGCTTTCCAGGATCTGCGGCATGTCGGTGCGGATGCGCAACTGGCGCGCCTGATCCATGCCCGCCGTCCATTCGAAATTGACCGCGCCGGGGATGTGCCCGCCCTTGGCTGCCAGGACCTTCTCGCCGGAATACTCCAGCGGCCCGCGAGCGTCCCAGATTGCCAGGTCGGCGGCGCCGAGACGGCTTTGCAGGTATTCGCGGGTGGCGGTCGGTTCCTCGTGCAGGGTCAGGGCAACCGGGCCACCCGCCGCCGGAGGAATCTGGATCGACATCGGCGAACCTTCCGCCAGCCACGCCGGCAGTCCGCCGTCGAGGTAGTGATACTTGTCGTGGCCGATCACGTCGAGCAGCCAGATGAAGCGCCCGGCCCAGCCGCCGCCTTCGTCGTCATAGACCACGTAGACCGCATCTTTGCGATGACCCAGCTCACCGAACAGTTCTTCGAGTTTTTCTTTGCTCGGCAACAGGCCCGGAGCCGGCGCCTGACCCAGCTGGGTGCGTTTCGGATCAACAAAACGTGCGCCGGGAATGTGTCCCTCGGCGTAGCGGGCGGCACTGGTCAGATCCACCAGAATCAGATCGCGGGATTCGAGGCGCGGCAGCAGGTCGCTCGGCTCGATCACCAGGGCCAGGCCAGAGAAATCAGACATGTGAGGTCTCCAGAGCACAAAGGGGAAGGATTGTAGCTGTCATTGGCCGCGCTGGCTAAAACTGTGCAGGGCTTTCTCGATGCACTGCGCGGTTTTGCCGAAAGCCTGCACAGTGATGTCGGCGAACGGCCCGCCACCCTGGTCGGCGACCACGATCATGATCACCCGGCCGTTGTTCACCAGCGAGCGCAGGAACAGGTGTTCGCCACGAAACAGCGCGCGCAGCGAGGGCGGCAGCAGGGCGGAAAACTGGGCGTTGTTGTCCGGGGTGATCCGCACTTGCGCCTGCTGCGTGAGCAAGCGTTGCAGCACCGAACTCTGGCTGACGACGAAATTCAGCGCAGCGGCTTCCTTCGGCAACCCCGAGGTTTGATGGACGCGCAGATTGGCGTGGCTGCGGTCGGCCATCAGGATCATCACCCGGCGCATGCCACTGGCGACCAGCGCATCGCGGGCGGCGACGGTCAGGCTCATGGCGTTGGTGAAGCGGCTTGGCACGGCCAGCAGCTCGGCGCATTGCCGGCGCCACTGGCTCAGGTCGTCAGCGGACGGCGCCGCAGCCGGCAGCATTCCGGCGGGCAGGCGACGGGTGCCCCACGGCCACAGCAGCGAAACCGCCGGGTGCCAGAGGTCGGGCATGAAATGATGACGAGCGCTGACGGCGGCCTGCTGGTGCAACTGTTGTTGTACCTCGTCCATCGAGATTTGCAGGTAGAGGCTGGTCAGGTACTGCCAGCGCTCACTGTGCGGACTGTCCCAGGCCTGTTGCGCCGAGAGTGCCAGACCGTTGGCCAGCAGTACGGTATTGGCCGGTTGATTGAGCCAGCGACGCAGGGTCGGGTCGTCGTCGAGGCGATTTTGCTGGCGCAGCGGATGATCGACGTCGCGGGCAATGCGCAGGACTTTGACCAGTTCGCGCTGCTCGGTCAGCAGCAGCCGATAACCTTGCTGCACCCAGACCGGCAGACGCCAAGCTTCGACCAGCGCTTCGCCGATTTTCAGCAGGCGCACACCGAACAGCTGCTTTTCCACGACTCGCGCTGATTCGCCCTTGTGGATAACCCGTACTTCCCACTCTTCAAGCAGTTTGGGAAAGGTCAGCGCCAACGGCCACAGCGGCGACAGAAACAACAGGCTGCCCCAATGAATGTCCTGCCAAAGTCGCGCCAGGCGACTGGCGAAAAAACCGTTGGCCTGTTGCGTGGCGTGCTGGCTGATCATCTGCAACTGGCGCAGGGGCTGGGGGATCTGCGCGGCAGGTTCGGCGGGCAGGCGAGCCAGCAGTTCTTCGGTACGGCCAAGGCCGAGGCGATTGATCGCCACTTCGAGGTTTTCCGCCGGCGCGCTCATGTTGCCTTGGGTGTGGCGGTTGGCTTCGCGGATGATGCTCAGGGCCAGCGCCGGGCTGTCCTGCATCAGGTCGGCAATGTCGCGCAGCGAGCTGCGGTCATCGCGAATCGCCCGGCAGACCCGGTCATGGGCATCTTGCGGCACCGGCAGGCGAACGCTGTCGAGCAGCTTCACCCAGCCATCGAGTGTGGTCGGTTTCACGTGTGGGACGTTCGTTTCATTAGCCATGTCTGGACGAGATCTTCACTGACTGTAGACGCGCCCGGCATGGGCTAAATTGGCTTTTCGCCTGAACTGGCTATAGTCTGGCGCAGTTTTGCCGATAAGTAGAAGAAGAGATTTTTTAACTTCCGAATATGACCTTGAACCCGACTTAAACAAGTACCTTTCTACCTATGGCTAAAATTATCGGCATCATCGTCGTATTCGCGAGCGTGCTCGGCGGATACGTGCTCTCCCACGGCAAGATTGCCGCCCTGATCCAGCCCTTCGAGGTGATGATCATCGGCGGTGCGGCACTCGGAGCATTCCTCCAGGCCAACCCCGGCTACATGACGATGCACGTGCTCAAGAAATCCCTGAGCATGTTCAGTTCGCGTTTCAGCCACACGTTCTATCTGGAAGTGCTGGGCCTGATCTACGAGATCCTCAACAAGAGCCGCCGCGAAGGCATGATGGCCATCGAGGGCGACATCGAAGATGCCGCCGCGAGCCCGATCTTCGCCAAGTACCCGGCGGTACTGAAAGACGAGCGCATGACCGCGTTCATCTGCGACTACCTGCGCATCATGTCGTCCGGCAACATGGCTCCCCACGAGCTGGAAGGCCTGTTCGACATGGAACTGTACAGCCTGAAGGAAGACCTCGAGCATCCGTCCCACGCGGTGAACGGCATTGCCGACGCCATGCCGGGTTTCGGTATCGTTGCGGCGGTACTGGGTATCGTGGTGACCATGGCCTCCCTGGGTGAAGGCGATCAGAAATCCATCGGTCTGCACGTAGGTGCGGCACTCGTGGGTACCTTCTTCGGTATTCTCGCGGCGTACGGTTTCTTCGGCCCGCTGGCGCACTCCCTGGCCCACGATGCCAAGGAAGAGCTGAACGTTTACGAAGCCATCAAGGCCTCGCTGGTGGCTTCGGCTTCCGGCATGCCGCCATCGCTGGCTGTCGAGTTCGGTCGCAAGGTTCTGTACCCGGCTCACCGTCCAAGCTTTGCCGAGCTGGAACAAGCCGTTCGCGGTCGCTAAGTCATGGAAAATAACCAGCCGATAATCATCAAGCGCGTCAAGCGCATCGCCGGCGGGCATCACGGCGGGGCGTGGAAGATCGCCTTCGCCGACTTCGCGACGGCGATGATGGCGTTCTTCCTGGTGTTGTGGCTGCTGTCCACCGCGACCCCGGAACAGAAGATCGCCATCGCCGGTTACTTCAAGGACCCGGTCGGTTTCTCCGAGAGCGGCACGCCGTACATCATCGACCTGGGCGGTACGCCGACCCTGGCGCCGGAAAACACCCTCAACCCTGAAGTGAAGTCGCAACCGCAACCGGACAAGGTCACGGTCGACACCGAACAGGTTGAAGGCATGGCCGAACAGGTCGAGAAGGAACGCCTGGAACTGCTGCTGCAAGAACTGCAGAACAAGGTCGACGAGAACCCGCAACTGCAGAAGTTCAAGGACCAGATCCTCTTCGAGATCACGCCGAACGGCTTGCGCATCCAGATCATGGACGCCGAGAACCGGCCGATGTTCGACTCGGGTTCCGCACGGCTGAAGCCGTACTTCGAAGACATCCTGCTGGCCATGGCCGACACGATCAAAGCGGTGCCGAACAAGATCAGTATCAGCGGCCACACCGATGCCAAGCCTTATGTAGGCAATGGCGACTTCGGCAACTGGGAGCTTTCGGCCAACCGTGCCAACGCCGCCCGGCGTGCGCTGGTGGCGGGCAGTTATCCGGACTCGCAAGTGGCGCGTGTGGTGGGCTACGCCTCGTCGGCGCTGTTCGACAAGGAGAACCCGTTCAACCCGGTCAACCGCCGCATCGACATCGTGGTGCTGACCAAGAAGGCCCAGGCGGCCATCGAAGGTGCGCAAGGCGCCGACCCGTCGAAACCGGCAGATCAAGGCCAGAACGGCGCCGCGCCGGCTACCCCGGTCGACCCGAACGCCTTGCCGGCGGATCAGCAACCGGTACCGGCCCACGAGTTGCGCGAACGGCTGAACCTGTTCGACGACCCGCTGCCGAAACCGACCGAACCGGGCAGCGCGGCGCCAGCCCCGGCGCCTGCACCGGCCCCCGCGCCGAAACAGTGACCCACAAAAAAGCCGCGAGATGATCGCGGCTTTTTTGTGTCTGGGTACTTGAAAGTCTAGTAACCGTTTTCCGGCAGGCTGGCGATGATCGAGCGGTAGCTGTTCATTCGCTGCTGCTGCACGCGGCCGTCTTCCAAGGCCTTGAGGAGTGCACAACCGGGTTCGCGATCGTGCTTGCAGTCGCGGAAGCGGCAGGTGCCGAGCAGATCGTTGAACTCGATGAAGCCGGCTTCGACGTCGGCGCGGCTGACGTGGCCGAGGCCGAATTCACGGATGCCCGGGGAGTCGATCAGTTCACCGCCGCCGGGGAAGTGGAACAGGCGTGCGGTGGTCGTGGTGTGGGTGCCCTGACCCGACAGCTCGGACAGCGGGCCGACGCGGGTTTCGACTTCCGGCAGCAGACTGTTGACCAAGGATGACTTGCCGACACCGGATTGACCGACGAACACGCTGATGCGCCCGTCGAGCTGCTTCTGCAATTGCTCCATACCGTTGCCGTGGTGCGCCGAGACTTCCAGCACCGGATAACCCAGTGTGCGGTAGACCGCCAGCAGCGCATTCAGCGCCGGGGCGTTCTGCTCGTCGATCAGGTCGAATTTGTTCAGCAGCAGCAACGGGCGGATGCCGGCGTGTTCGGCGGCGACCAGATAACGGTCGATCAGGTTGGCATGAGGTTCGGGCAGCGGGGCGAAGACGATGACGATCATGTCGACGTTGGCGGCCACCGGCTTGAGCTGGCCACGGCTGTCCGGACGGCACAGCTCGGTGGTGCGCGGCAGTTGCGCGACGATCACGCCGATGCCCTGGTTGCCGGCGCGCCATACTACCCGGTCGCCGGTGACCAGCGCCGGCAGGTTGGCCCGCAGATGGCAGCGGAAGACCTGGCCGGCCAGCTCACCGTCAACGGCCTCGACCTCGACCTGCACACCGAAGTGGGCGATCACCAGGCCGTGCTGTTCCGGGCCGAGGTCGCCGCCTTCGAGCGCCTCGACAGCCGAGGACTCGCGTTTGGCGGCGCGGGCGGCGCGCTCGCCCTGAATCTTTTCGATGCGCCAGTTTTGACGACGATTGAGTTGGCGTTTGGCCATGGGTGTTCCGTCTGAAGAATGCAGCGATTAGGTAAAACGGCCGCGAGTTTAGCACGCCCGGCAGGCTGCCTAGGCTAAACTGCGCAGCAT
This sequence comes from Pseudomonas sp. GW456-12-1-14-TSB6, assembly GCF_059424205.1. Lineage (NCBI taxonomy): Bacteria > Pseudomonadati > Pseudomonadota > Gammaproteobacteria > Pseudomonadales > Pseudomonadaceae > Pseudomonas > Pseudomonas sp. GW456-12-1-14-TSB6. Next base: position 53,878 of record NZ_JBWKZE010000019.1, on the reverse strand, counting down.
TGCTCAGGAGCCGAAAAATGCAAAACCCGCAGAATCTGATCTGGATCGACCTGGAAATGACCGGTCTCGATCCGGAAAACGACGTCATCATCGAAATGGCCACCATCGTCACCGACAGTGACCTGAACACCCTGGCCGAAGGCCCGGTGATCGCCATCCACCACAGCGACGAAGTCCTCGCCCGCATGGACGAGTGGAACACCCGCACCCACGGCAACTCCGGCCTGACCCAGCGCGTACGTGAAAGCCGCGTGAGCATGGCCGAGGCCGAGGCCGAGACCATTGCCTTCCTGGAAAAGTGGGTGCCGAAGGGCAAGTCGCCGATCTGTGGCAACAGCATCTGCCAGGATCGGCGCTTCCTTTATACCCACATGAAGTCGCTGGAAAGCTACTTCCACTACCGCAACCTCGACGTCTCCACGCTCAAGGAACTGGCCGCGCGCTGGGCGCCGGACGTGCGTGACAGTTTCAAGAAGGGCAGCACTCACCTGGCGCTGGACGACATCCGCGAATCCATTGCCGAGCTGCAGCATTACCGTAAGCATTTCATCAAGTTCTGAGATCGGCACCTACGCCGGGGTGCCCTCTTTTGGTGCCTCGGTGAAGTGAGTAGACTGCGCGCCTTCCTGCCAGGATCGCCACCATGTTGCTGATGCTCTACCTCGTCGCCATTACTGCCGAAGCCATGACCGGCGCCCTGTCTGCGGGCCGTCGCGGCATGGACTGGTTCGGCGTGGTGCTGATCGCCTGCGTCACCGCATTGGGCGGCGGTTCGGTGCGCGACGTGCTGCTCGGGCATTACCCGCTGACCTGGGTCAAACATCCGGAATATCTGGTACTGACGACGATTGCGGCGATGATCACCGTGTTTACCGCACGCTGGATGCGTCACCTGCGCTCGCTGTTTCTCGTGCTCGACGCGGTCGGTCTGGTGGCATTCACCCTGATCGGCTGCATGACCGCCCTGGAAATGGGCCACGGCATGCTGGTGGCTTCGGTCAGCGGCGTGATCACGGGTGTGTTCGGCGGCATCCTGCGCGATATCTTCTGCAACGACATCCCGCTGATCTTCCGCCGCGAACTCTACGCCAGTGTCTCGTTCGCTGCGGCGTGGTGCTACATGCTCTGTCTGTTCCTCAATGTGCCGAGCGAGCAGGCGATTCTGATCACGTTGTTCGGTGGCTTTCTATTGCGGCTGTTGGCGATTCGCTTCCATTGGGAAATGCCGAAGTTCGTCTATAACGACGCGCCTTGACGGTCGGCGTGCTGTTTCAAAGCCCATTCCACATGTTCTCGCACCAGCTCTGACGGGTATTCGCGCCGCGCCTTGAGTGCTTCCAGCACTGGAATGCTTGACGGTGCATTTCCCAGTCCCACCGCCAGATTTCGCAGCCAGCGCTCGTAACCGGCCCGACGTAGCGGCGAACCCTCGGTGCTGCTGAGGAATTTGTCTTCATCCCACATAAACAGTTCGGCCAGTTCTGCGTTGTCCAGATTGTGCCGTGGCTTGAAATCGCTTTCGCCGGACGGGCGGGCGAAGCGGTTCCACGGGCAGCAGATCTGGCAATCGTCGCAGCCGAACACACGGTTACCGATCAGCGGTCGCAGATCTTCGGGGATGGCGTTCTTCAGTTCGATGGTCAGGTAGGAAATGCAGCGTCGCGCGTCCAGCACGTACGGGCCTACGAAAGCGTTGGTCGGGCAGATGTCGAGGCATGCGGTGCATCGGCCGCAATGTTCGGTGCTATGCGGTTCATCCACCGGCAACGGCAGATCGACGAACAGTTCAGCGAGAAAGAAATAACTGCCGGCCTTGCGATTGAGCACCAGAGTGTTTTTGCCGATCCAGCCCAGCCCGGCCTGCTCGGCGATGGCTTTTTCCAGCACCGGGGCGCTGTCGACGAAGGCTCGGAAACCGAACGGGCCGATTTCGGACTGAATCCTGTCCGCCAGTTGTTGAACGCGTTTACGGATCAACTTGTGATAATCGCGGCCCAAGGCGTAACGCGAGATGTAGGCTTTTTCCGGTTTGCCCAGCAATTGCGCCATTTGTGTGTCGCCCGGCAGGTAGTCCATGCGCAGCGACACCACACGCAGGGTGCCCGGCACCAGTTCTTCAGGGTGCGAGCGTTTGCTGCCGTGGGCGCCCATGTACTCCATTTCGCCGTGGTAGCCGGCCTCGAGCCAGCGTTGCAGGTGCTGCTCATGCTCGGCCAGGTCCAGACCGCTGATGCCGACTTGCTGGAAGCCCAACTCGCGGCCCCAGTCCTTGATGGATTGGGCGAGGGCGGGAAGATCGGTGGTGATGGCGGACATGAGGCGAGAGAAACCGGAGCTGAGGTGCGTATAATTCTGCCAGACATCGGAGCCCGAAGACGCATGCCGCACACTAAAGATCAATTACCCGACGTGCTGTACCGTGCCGCGCAAGTGCGCGAACTCGATGCACGGCTGATCGCCGCCGGCACGCCGGGCTTCGAATTGATGCAGCGTGCCGCCCATGCCACGTGGCGCGCGCTGGTGCGCCAATGGCCGGCCGCGAATGAAATGACGGTGCTGGCCGGACACGGCAACAACGCCGGCGATGGTTATCTGGTGGCGGCGCTGGCCCATCGGGCGGGTTGGCAGGTTCAGGTGCTGGCTGTCGGTGAGCCGCAGCGTTTGAAGGGCGATGCCGCTGTGGCGCACGCCGAAGCCGTGGCCGAGGGTGTATCGATTGCCCCATGGGATCTGTCCTGTGAGTTGCGCGGCATCGTCGTTGACGCGTTGCTCGGCACCGGCCTGAGCGGCGAGGTGCGTGAGCCTTATGCCGCTGCGATTGCGTCGATCAATGCCAGCGGGCTGCCAGTGGTGGCGGTCGATATCCCTTCCGGATTATGCGCCGACACCGGCCATGCGCTGGGTGAAGCGGTGCACGCCGACCTCACCGTGACTTTTATCGGGCTGAAACTCGGGCTGTTCACGGGCGAGGCGGTGGATCATGTCGGCGAACTGCTGTTTAACGACCTGCAGGCCACGGCCGAAAATTTCAGTGACATTTCTGCCATCGCTCAACGGCTCAACGCGATTAACCTGCCGCGTCCGGCTGCCCGTGCGCCGGCTGCCCACAAGGGGCGTTTCGGCCATGTGCTGCTGATCGGCGGCGATCACGGCTTTGGCGGGGCGATCCTGCTGAGCACCGAAAGCGCGTTGCGCAGTGGTGCCGGGATGGTCTCGGTCGCGACTCGCCCGGAACATGTGCCGGCGGCGCTGAGCCGGGTACCGGAAGCCATGGCGCTGGGCACTTCTTCGGCCAATCAACTGATGGGGCTGCTGGACAAGGTGTCCGTGCTGGTGGTCGGGCCGGGGCTTGGGCAGGCCAGTTGGGGGCGAGCGCTGTTGTCGGCCGCTGCCAATGCAGCGCTGCCTCAAGTATGGGACGCGGATGCGCTGAACCTGCTGGCCTCGGGTTTTGTCAGTTTGCCCAGGGATTGCGTGATCACGCCGCATCCGGGGGAAGCGGCGCGTTTATTGGGGATCAGTACCGCCGAAGTGCAGGCTGATCGTCCGGCGGCCACGCTGGCGTTGAGCAAAAAATATACAGCGGTGGTGGTGCTCAAAGGCGCAGGCAGTCTGATCGCTCATCCCGATGGTCGTCTGGCGCTGTGTCATCAAGGCCATCCGGCGATGGCCACTGCCGGGCTCGGCGATGTGCTGGCGGGCCTGATCGGCGCACTGCTGGCCCAGGGCATGGACGGTTTTGACGCCGCGAGTCTGGCAGTCTGGCTGCACGCCAACGCCGGTCTGCAACAAGGTAAATTCGGCCGTGGGCTGGCGGCCAGTGATCTGATTCCAGCCATTCGTCAGTTGTTGGAGGAGCATGCACCGTGTCTGAAGTAACCCTGTACCTGGCCGATGAACAGGCCATGAGCGACTTTGGCGCACGCATCGCCCGTATCACCCAGGGCCATGGCCTGATCTTTCTCCAAGGCAACCTCGGGATGGGCAAAACCACGCTGTCGCGGGGCATCATTCGCGGTCTGGGGCATGTGGGAGCGGTGAAAAGTCCGACCTTCACGCTGGTCGAGCCCTACGAGATCGGTGACGTTCGCGCGTTTCACTTCGACCTGTATCGTCTGGTCGATCCCGAGGAACTGGAGTTTCTCGGCATCCGCGACTATTTCGAAGACGACGCCCTGTGCCTGATCGAATGGCCCGATAAAGGTGCAGGCTTTTTGCCAAAGCCTGACCTGACCATTACCATTAGCCCGCAAGACAGCGGACGTTCGCTGACCATTTTATCCCAGGGCTCGCGCGGCGAGGCCTGGTGTGCCGCTTTGGCATTGGAAACCAATTGAATGATGGGGTTAGGTATGCGCTTTCGCGCGTTGGTGGCTGCCGTTGGACTGATGTTGATGGCAGTAACCGTCAACGCTGTGGCCGAGACGAAGGTCAACAGCGTGCGCCTGTGGCGGGCGCCGGACAACACGCGACTGGTGTTCGACCTGACAGGCCCGGTGCAGCACAGCGTCTTCACGCTGACCGCGCCGGATCGTCTGGTGATCGACATCAACGGCGCCACCCTCGGCGCGCCGCTGAATGTGCAGACCGCCAACACGCCGATCACTGCGATGCGTTCGGCCCAGCGCACGCCGACCGACCTGCGGGTGGTCATCGACCTGAAAAAAGCGGTCACTCCGAAAAGCTTCTCGCTGGCGCCGAACGCCCAGTATGGCAACCGTCTGGTGGTCGACCTGTTCGACAACCCGGCTGACGCCGCACCGCCGCCTGCACCTGCGCCGTCGGTCGCGACCGTTCCTGCAGTGCCTGTCACGCCGGCGGAACCTGCGATCAAGCTGCCACCGGCCCCGGCCGGCAAGCGCGACATCATTGTGGTGATCGATGCCGGTCACGGTGGCGAAGACCCTGGAGCGTCGGGTTCGCGCGGCCAGCGTGAAAAGGACGTGGTGTTGCAGATCGCCCGTGAGCTGCAGCGTCAGGTCAACGGCATGAAAGGCTTCCGCGCCGAACTCACCCGTACCGGTGACTACTTCATCCCGTTGCGCGGTCGTACCGAGATTGCCCGCAAGAAGGGCGCCGACCTGTTCGTCTCGATCCACGCCGACGCTGCGCCGTCTGCGGCGGCGTTCGGTGCGTCGGTGTTTGCCCTGTCTGATCGTGGAGCCACCTCGGAAACCGCCCGTTGGCTGGCCGACAGCGAAAACCGTTCCGACCTGATCGGTGGTGCCGGCAACGTCAGCCTCGACGACAAGGACCGGATGCTGGCCGGCGTTCTGCTCGACCTGTCGATGACCGCCTCGCTGACCTCCAGCCTCAACGTCGGCCAGAAGGTCCTGACCAACATTGGCCGGGTCACCCCGCTGCACAAGCAGCGCGTGGAACAGGCCGGATTCATGGTGCTGAAATCGCCGGACATCCCGTCGATCCTGGTGGAAACCGGCTTCATCTCCAACGCCAACGAAGCGAGCAAACTCTCGGCAGCGAGCCACCAGCAGGCGCTGGCGCGCTCGATCAGCAGCGGCGTGCGCCAGTTCTTCCAGCAGAATCCGCCACCGGGCACTTACATCGCCTGGCTGCGTGATTCGGGCAAGATCGCTCAGGGACCGCGTGATCACCGGGTAGGTCCGGGTGAGACCGTGGCGATGATTGCCGTGCGTTATCAGATTTCGCCGGCCACACTGCGTAGTGCCAACAATCTGAAAAGCGATGATCTGAAAGTCGGTCAGCACCTGACCATTCCCGGCACCGAACTGGCGTCCAAAGAATGAACCAGGTCCTGAACGCTGCCCGCATTGAACTGCTCAGCCCGCGGCTGGCGAACCAGATCGCCGCCGGTGAGGTAGTCGAACGCCCGGCCTCGGTGATCAAGGAGCTGCTGGAAAACAGCCTCGACTCCGGCGCCAAGCGTATCGACGTCGATGTCGAGCAGGGCGGCGTCAAACTGCTGCGAGTGCGTGACGACGGCAGCGGCATTTCCGCTGATGACCTGCCGCTGGCCCTGGCCCGTCACGCCACCAGCAAGATCCGTAACCTGGAAGACCTCGAACAGGTGATGAGCCTGGGTTTCCGGGGCGAGGCTTTGGCTTCGATCAGCTCCGTGGCGCGTCTGACCCTGACCTCGCGTACCCGCGACGCCGATCAGGCCTGGCAGGTCGAGACTGAAGGCCGCGACATGGCGCCTCGCGTGCAGCCAGCGGCGCACCCGGTCGGCACTTCGGTGGAAGTCCGTGACCTGTTCTTCAACACTCCGGCACGCCGCAAATTCCTCAAGACTGAAAAAACCGAATTCGATCACCTGCAGGAAGTGATCAAGCGTCTGGCGCTGGCGCGTTTCGACGTGGCCTTCCACCTGCGCCACAACGGCAAGACCATCCTCAGCCTGCACGAAGCCCACGATGATGCGGCCCGCGCCCGGCGTGTGGCGGCGATCTGCGGTTCGGGCTTCCTCGAGCAGGCGCTGCCGATCGAGATCGAACGCAATGGCCTGCATTTGTGGGGCTGGGTCGGTCTGCCGACCTTCAACCGCAGTCAGGCGGACTTGCAGTATTTCTTCGTCAACGGCCGTGCGGTGCGCGACAAACTGGTGGCCCACGCGGTGCGTCAGGCTTATCGCGATGTGCTGTTCAATGGCCGGCATCCGACGTTCGCACTGTTTTTCGAGGTCGATCCGGCAGCGGTCGACGTCAACGTGCACCCGACCAAGCACGAGGTGCGCTTCCGTGACGGGCGCATGGTGCATGACTTCCTGTATGGCACCTTGCACCGGGCCCTCGGTGATGTGCGCCCGGAAGATCAGCTTGCTGGTTCGGTGACCACCGCGATCGTCCGGCCAACTGGCCTCGAAGCCGGTGAATTCGGACCGCAGGGCGAAATGCGTCTGGCGGCCAATGCGTTGCTGGAGCAGCCGCAAGCGCAGCCGGCGTTCAATACCTCGTCGGGCGCCAGTGCGGGCGGCGCTTATCAGTATCAATACACGCCGCGTCCGCAATCGACCGTGCCGGTTGCCGAGGCCCAGGCCGCGTACCGCGAGTTTTTTGCGCCGCTGCCTGAAGCGAATGCCAACGCGCTGCCGGCCGGTCAGGAAGACATCCCGCCGCTGGGTTATGCGCTGGCGCAGCTCAAGGGCATCTATATTCTTTCCGAGAACGCCCAGGGCCTGGTTTTGGTGGACATGCACGCCGCTCACGAGCGGATCATGTACGAGCGTCTGAAGATCGCCATGGCCAGCGAAGGCCTGAGCGGCCAGCCGCTGCTGGTGCCGGAATCGCTGGCGGTCAGTCAGCGCGAGGCCGATTGCGCCGAAGAACATGCGGCATGGTTCCAGCGCCTCGGTTTTGAATTGCAGCGCCTTGGCCCGGAAACCCTGGCCATCCGGCAGATCCCGGCCCTGCTCAAACAGGCCGAAGCCAACCGACTGGTGGGCGATGTGCTGTCGGACTTGATGGAATACGGCACCAGCGACCGGATTCAGGCGCATCTGAATGAACTGCTCGGCACCATGGCCTGCCACGGCGCGATCCGCGCCAACCGCCGCCTGGCCTTGCCGGAAATGAACGGCCTGCTGCGCGACATGGAAAATACCGAGCGCAGCGGTCAGTGCAACCATGGCCGACCGACCTGGACCCAGTTGGGCCTGGACGATCTGGACAAACTGTTCCTGCGCGGTCGTTGATGAGCCAGCTTCCTCCAGCGATTTTCCTGATGGGCCCGACCGCTGCGGGCAAGACCGACCTGGCCATCGAGCTGACCAAGGTGCTGCCGTGCGAGCTGATCAGCGTCGATTCGGCGCTGGTCTATCGCGGCATGGACATCGGCACCGCCAAGCCTTCCAAAGAACTGCTGGCCGAATTCCCTCATCGACTGATCGACATTCTCGATCCGGCCGAAGCCTATTCGGCAGCGGATTTCCGTCGTGATGCGCTGGAGGCCATGGCCGAGATCACCGCACGTGGAAAAATTCCGCTGCTGGTGGGCGGCACGATGCTCTATTACAAGGCTTTGATCGAAGGTCTGGCGGACATGCCGGCGGCCGATCCCGAGGTTCGCGCGCAGATTGAAGAAGAGGCTGCACGCCTTGGCTGGCAAGCCCTGCACGAGCAACTGGCGGTCATCGATCCCGAGTCGGCGGCACGCATCCATCCGAACGATCCACAACGACTGAGTCGTGCGCTGGAAGTTTACCGGGTCAGCGGTCAGAGCATGACTTCGCTGCGCCTGCAACAATCTGCGCAAAGTGCTGAAGCGGCCGCATCGGGACTGCAACAATTGCCCTATACTGTCGCGAACCTGGCGATTGCACCAACTAATCGCCAGGTACTGCACGAGCGCATTAAACAAAGATTCACAAGTATGCTGGAACAGGGATTCATCGACGAGGTCGTAGCCCTGCGTAATAGAAGTGACCTGCATGCCGGGTTGCCGTCTATACGTGCGGTAGGCTACCGCCAGGTCTGGGACTTCCTGGATGGCAAGCTGACGTCGGCCGAGATGCAGGAGCGGGGCATCATCGCCACGCGCCAATTGGCCAAACGCCAGTTCACCTGGCTGCGCAGCTGGAAAGATTTACACTGGCTCGACAGTCTGGATTGCGACAATCTGCCACGCGCCTTGAAATACCTTGGGACGATCTCCATATTGAGCTGAGTCCTTGCAATTGCCGTCTATCCTTGGGGGTGTGGCGGCAAAAGCCATCTGTTTACCTATTTTTTATATTGAATCCTTAAAGGAGTGCGGCACATGTCAAAAGGGCATTCGCTACAAGACCCTTACTTGAATACTTTACGTAAAGAGAAAGTGGGGGTTTCCATCTACCTGGTGAACGGGATCAAACTGCAAGGCACGATCGAGTCGTTCGACCAGTTCGTTATCCTGCTGAAGAACACCGTCAGCCAGATGGTTTACAAACACGCTATCTCTACAGTCGTGCCGGTTCGTCCAATTCGTCTGCCAAGCGCAACCGAATCCGAAGCAGGTGACGCTGAGCCAGGTAACGCCTGATAGGAGTCTCCTTTGTTCTTTGAGCGCCACGGTGGTGGTGAACGAGTCATCCTCGTTCACTTGGATGGACAGGACCCTGAGGCGCGCGAAGATCCGCAGGAGTTTCAGGAACTGGCAAATTCGGCTGGCGCCGAGACCGTTGCGTTTTTTAACGTGCCGCGTCATCGGCCAACCGCCAAATACCTGATTGGCAGCGGCAAGGTCGAGGAACTGCGCGACCTGGTTCACGCCGAAGAAGCCGATCTGGTGATCTTCAATCACGTCCTCACGCCCAGTCAGGAACGTAACCTCGAACGTGTTTTCGAGTGTCGCGTGATCGACCGTACCGGTCTGATTCTCGATATTTTCGCCCAACGCGCCCGTACCCATGAGGGCAAGCTCCAGGTAGAGCTGGCCCAGCTTGACCACATGAGCACCCGGCTGGTCCGCGGTTGGACTCACCTTGAGCGTCAGGGTGGCGGTATCGGCATGCGCGGCCCGGGTGAAACCCAGCTCGAAACCGACCGGCGACTGCTGCGGGTACGCCTGCGCCAGATCAAGGGCCGACTGGAAAAAGTGCGCAGCCAGCGCGAACAGTCGCGTCGCGGCCGCTCGCGTGCGGATATCCCTACCGTGTCTCTGGTGGGATATACCAACGCCGGTAAATCCACGCTGTTCAATAACGTGACCAAGTCCGACGTGTACGCTGCTGACCAGCTGTTCGCCACGCTCGACCCGACCCTGCGCCGTCTGGATCTGGACGACCTGGGGCCGATTGTCCTGGCCGACACCGTGGGTTTCATTCGCCACTTGCCGCACAAACTGGTCGAGGCATTTCGGTCTACGCTCGAAGAGTCGAGCAACTCCGACCTGCTGTTGCACGTGATCGATGCGGCCGAACCGGATCGCATGTTGCAGATCGAGCAGGTGATGGTGGTACTGGGCGAGATCGGTGCCCAGGACTTGCCGATCCTCGAGGTCTATAACAAACTCGATTTGCTTGAAGGCGTTGAGCCACAAATCCAGCGCGATGAAAACGGCAAGCCCCAGCGGGTCTGGTTGTCAGCCCGTGATGGCACCGGTCTGGAATTGCTTGAGCAAGCCATTGCCGAATTGCTCGGCAGCGATTTGTTCGTGGGTACCTTGCGTTTGCCTCAGCGGTTTGCGCGTCTGCGTGCACAGTTTTTCGAGTTGGGCGCGGTACAGAAAGAAGAATACGACGAAGAAGGTGTCAGCTTGCTGGCCGTTCGATTGCCACGCTCGGAGCTCAATCGACTGGTCAGTCGTGAAGGCGTTGTGCCGACGGAGTTCATCGAGCAACACACTTTGCAATAAAAGCCTGACAAAGCGGTTGTGCCGCAACGGCAGGCATTCTGTAGCATTGGTCGGCGCGCCGTGGGTGCGTCTTTGCTTTATCAGATGGAGAGCGCTATGGCTTGGAATGAGCCGGGTGGCAACTCGAACAATCAGGATCCTTGGGGTGGCAAGCGTCGCAACAACGGCGACCGCAAGGGACCGCCGGATCTCGACGAGGCCTTCCGAAAGCTGCAGGAAAGCCTGAACGGGTTGTTCGGTGGTGGAAAAAAACGCGGTGATGACGGTGGTGGCTCGGGCAAGAGCGGTGGCTTCGGCGGCCTGCTCGGCATCGGCCTGGTCGTGCTGGCGGCCGTCTGGCTGTACAGCGCGGTGTACGTCGTGGACGAGCAGGAGCAGGCCGTGGTGCTGCGCTTCGGCAAGTACTACGAGACTGTCGGTCCCGGCCTGAACATCTACTTCCCGCCGATCGACAAGAAGTACATGGAGAACGTCACGCGTGAGCGTGCCTACACCAAGCAGGGCCAGATGCTGACCGAAGACGAGAACATCGTCGAAGTGCCGCTGACCGTGCAGTACAAGATCAGCAACCTGCAGGACTTCGTGCTGAACGTCGACCAGCCGGAAATCAGCCTGCAACATGCGACCGACAGTGCGCTGCGCCATGTGGTGGGTTCCACCGCGATGGACCAGGTGCTGACCGAAGGTCGTGAGCTGATGGCCAGCGAGATCAAGGAGCGTCTGCAACGTTTCCTCGATACCTATCGCACCGGTATCACCGTCACCCAGGTCAACGTACAGAGCGCAGCGGCACCGCGTGAAGTGCAGGAAGCCTTCGATGACGTGATCCGCGCCCGTGAAGACGAGCAGCGTTCGCGCAACCAGGCTGAAACCTACGCCAACGGCGTGGTGCCGGAAGCCCGTGGCCAGGCCCAGCGTATCCTTGAAGATGCCAACGGTTACCGTGACGAAACGGTCTCGCGCGCCAAGGGTGAGGCAGATCGTTTCACCAAACTGGTTGCCGAGTATCGCAAGGCGCCCGAGGTCACTCGCCAGCGTCTGTACCTGGACACCATGCAGGAAGTCTTCAGCAGCACCAGCAAGGTGCTCGTGACCGGCAACAAGAACGGCCAGAGCAACCTGCTTTACCTGCCGCTGGACAAGATGATTCAGAACAGCTCGGGCAGCAATGCACCGGTCACCGGTTCGGCTGCCGCCAGTAACAACACGGACGTCACGCCGCATGTCACTGACGTGCCGCAGTCGCGTACAAGGGAGACCCGCTGATGAGCAATAAATCGCTGATCGCCCTGATCGTTGGCGTTGTTGTGGTATTGGTTGGCTGGAACTGCTTCTACATCGTCGCTCAGACCGAGCGCGCGGTGTTGCTGCAATTCGGTCGCGTGGTTCAGGCTGATGTTCAGCCAGGTCTGCATGTGAAGGTTCCTTACGTTAACCAGGTGCGTAAATTCGACGCACGTCTGATGACGCTGGATGCACCGACACAGCGTTTTCTGACGCTGGAAAAGAAAGCCGTGATGGTCGATGCCTACGCCAAGTGGCGCGTGAAAGATGCCGAGCGCTTCTACACCGCAACCTCCGGCCTCAAGCAGATCGCCGACGAGCGTCTGTCCCGTCGTCTGGAATCGGGTCTGCGTGACCAGTTCGGCAAGCGCACCCTGCACGAAGTGGTCTCGGGTGAGCGCGATGCACTCATGGCTGACATCACCGCATCGCTGAACAAGATGGCGGAAAAGGAGCTGGGTATCGAAGTGGTTGATGTCCGGGTCAAGGCCATCGATCTGCCGAAAGAAGTGAACCGCAGCGTGTTCGAACGTATGAGCACCGAGCGTGAGCGTGAAGCTCGCGAGCACCGCGCCAAGGGTAACGAGCTGGCCGAAGGCATCCGTGCCGACGCCGATCGTCAACGCCGTGTGTTGCTGGCTGAAGCCTATCGTGAATCCGAAGAGATTCGCGGTGACGGTGATGCCCAGGCCGCTGCGATCTACTCCAAGGCCTACGGCCAGGATCAGGAATTCTACGGTTTCTACCGTAGCCTGCGTGCCTACCGTGAAAGCTTCGCGAACAAATCCGACGTCCTGGTCCTCGACCCAAGCAGCGACTTCTTCCGTTACCTGGAAAAGTCCAAGCCTTGATACGACGTTGACCTGAATCATTCCGCCCGGCGGCTAAAACCTCGGGCGGGGTGATCCTTTGGGAAAACGTGTGTATGATGCGGCAGCCGGGAAATTCCCGGCTTTTTTGCGTCTGCACGTTTGATTGCTGTTTTTGTTGCAGAGGATCGGGTTGAATGGCCCGACAGTTTTTCGAGGAAAGTGATGGGCGAAGCCGGTAACAGGCCTTTCGCCGCGTCGTCCATGCGCGTGCGTTTTGAACGTACCGGTCATTTTCTGCTTCACTCAAGGCTCGCCCTCGGGCTGGCCGCCCGGATCTAAGGGGAATGGCGTAATGGCAACGGTAGACCGCTGGCTGCTGCCAGATGGCATCGAAGAAGTACTGCCACCGGAAGCGGCGCGCATTGAAGTCGCGCGTCGTCAGGTGTTGGATCTGTTCCAGAGCTGGGGTTACGAGTTTGTCGTGACTCCCCATATCGAGTACCTGGAATCCCTGCTGACCGGCGCGGGCCAGGACCTGGATCTGCGTACCTTCAAGGTCATCGACCCGCAATCGGGCCGGCAGATGGGGTTCCGTGCCGACATCACGCCGCAAGTGGCGCGCATCGATGCGCACACCCTGCGTCGCGAAGGCCCGAGCCGTCTGTGCTACGCCGGCAGCGTGCTGCATGCCCAGCCGCGTGCCTTGTCGTCCTCGCGCAGCCCGATCCAGTTGGGCGCCGAGTTGTACGGCGATGCCAGCCCGAGCAGCGACGTCGAAGTCATCAGCCTGATGCTGGCCATGCTGCAACTGGCCGATGTGCCGGACGTGCACATGGACCTCGGGCATGTCGGCATCTACCGAGGTCTGGCCCAGGCGGCCGGTCTGTCGGGTGAAGTCGAGCAGCAGTTGTTCGATGCGTTGCAACGCAAGGCCATCGACGAGGTCATTACCCTGACCGAAGGCCTGCCGGCCGATCTGTCCGGCATGCTGCGTGCGCTGGTCGACCTGTGCGGCGGCCGTGAGGTGCTGAGCGCTGCCCGCGAGCGTCTGGCCAATGCGCCGGCACCGGTACTGGCGGCGCTGGAAGATTTGCTGGCGATCGCCGAGCGTCTGTCGGTGCGCTTCCCGGAGCTGCCGCTGTACTTCGACCTCGGCGAGCTTCGCGGTTATCACTACCACACCGGTGTGGTGTTCGCGGTGTTCGTGCCAGGTGTTGGCCAGTCCATCGCCCAGGGCGGTCGCTACGACGACATCGGCGCCGACTTCGGTCGCGCCCGTCCGGCTACGGGCTTCTCCACCGATTTGAAAACCCTGGTGACCCTGGGGCGTGCTGAGATCGAGCTACCGTCTGGCGGTATCTGGATGCCTGACAGTACGGATGCGGCACTCTGGCAGCAGGTTTGCCAGTTGCGCAGTGAGGGTCAGCGTGTCGTTCAGGCGTTGCCTGGACAACCTTTGGCCGCCGCCCGTGATGCGGACTGCGACCGGCAATTGATCCAGCAGAACGGGCTTTGGCAAGTATCGCCACTGGCTTCTTGAGTTTTCCTGCCGGCTGACGCCGGCACCAAGTTTGCGCGAATGAGGACAAGTGTTATGGGTAAGAATGTCGTAGTCCTGGGCACCCAATGGGGTGATGAGGGCAAAGGCAAGATCGTTGATCTGCTGACCGAACATGCTGCCGCCGTAGTGCGCTACCAGGGTGGCCACAACGCCGGTCACACTCTGGTGATCGACGGTGAAAAAACCGTCTTGCACCTGATCCCGTCGGGCGTGCTGCGCGAAGGCGTGCAGTGCCTGATCGGCAACGGCGTGGTGGTTGCACCTGACGCCCTGCTGCGCGAGATCACCAAGCTGGAAGAGAAAGGCGTACCGGTGCGCGAGCGCCTGCGCATCAGCCCTTCCTGCCCGCTGATCCTGTCCTTCCACGTGGCGCTGGACCAGGCCCGTGAAAAGGCCCGCGGCGAGCTGAAGATCGGTACGACCGGTCGCGGCATCGGCCCGGCTTACGAAGACAAGGTTGCACGTCGCGGTCTGCGTGTCGGCGACCTGCTCAACATGCCGCGCTTTGAAGACAAGCTGCGTGAGCTGGTGGACTACCACAACTTCATGCTGGTCGGTTACTACAAAGAGGCTGCCATCGAGTACGAAAAGACTCTGGCCGAGTGCAAGGAATACGCCGAGCTGCTCAAGCCGCTGATGCTGGACGTGACTGCCGAGCTGCACGACCTGCGTCGCGCCGGCAAAGACATCATGTTCGAAGGCGCCCAGGGTTCGTTGCTCGACATCGACCACGGCACCTACCCGTACGTGACCAGCTCCAACACCACCGCGGGTGGCGTGGCGACCGGTTCGGGCGTTGGTCCGATGTTCCTGGACTACATCCTGGGCATCACCAAGGCTTACACCACTCGCGTAGGTTCGGGCCCATTCCCGACTGAGCTGTTCGACGAAGTCGGTGCGCACCTGGCCAAACAAGGTCACGAGTTCGGCGCTACCACCGGCCGTGCCCGTCGTTGCGGCTGGTTCGACGCCGTTATCCTGCGTCGCGCTATCGATGTGAACAGCATCTCGGGCATCTGCCTGACCAAGCTGGACGTACTCGACGGTCTGGAAACCATCAACATCTGCACCGGCTACAAGGATGCACAAGGCAACGCCGTTGCTCCGACTGACGCTGACAGCTACGTGGGCCTGCAGCCTGTGTACGAAGAAGTGCCAGGCTGGAGCGAGTCGACCGTGGGTGCCAAGACCCTGGAAGAGCTGCCGGCTAACGCTCGTGCCTACATCAAACGCGTTGAAGAGTTGATCGGCGCGCCGATCGACATTATTTCGACGGGGCCGGACCGCAACGAAACCATCGTTCTGCGTCATCCGTTCGCTTGATAAGTCGTTGATGTAAAAAACAAAGGCCCCTTCATCGGGGCCTTTGTCGTTTATGCCTGTTGGACGGCATGACCTTTGCTGTGATTCTGTCTACAAGAGTGCCATCAAATTAATGGCGTCAGACGTAGAGGGATTCAAAGTGTCAGCCGTTCTCTCACTGTTACAAAGCCGTCTGTTGCGGCCCGTGTTCGTTACCCTTGGTATCGCTCTTTTGGTGCAAGTGCTGGTGGCCGTCGCCCTGACGCGGAGCACCGTGACCGCGCTGGAAGCCGATCTCGGCACTCGCCTGGGCGCCGATAGCCAGAAGTTGTCCGTAGAGCTGGAGCAGGCCGGGCGCGAAGTCACGTCGAGTCTCGACAACCTCTCCTCGAGTACCCGTCAGCGTCTTACCGCCGGTCTTTCCTCGCGTCTGAAGGAGGAGCAGTCGCAGCTGCGTGCGACGTTGGAAAAAGACCTGAAGGATTCGGCCAATGACATGGCTCAGTTGCTGGCCTCCGTGGCGCCCCGTGCCATGTGGGACAGCGATGTACCGACCCTTTCCGAATTCGCCCGCCGGGCCCAGCGTAATCCCAACGTGCTGTTCGTGGTGTATGACGACGCCACCGGCCAGCATCTGACTCGCTACCTCAACCGCGAAAACCCGATCAACAAGGCCCTTTTGGAAAAGGGTCAGGGCGAGCGGGCGCTGGATAAAGTGCTGGATGCGGCGAAGAACGATCCGTCGGTCTACTACCTTGAAGCTTCGATCAATCCCAATGGCGTGGAAATCGGCAAAGTGCTGATGGGCGTCTCGACCGCCTCGGTTGAAACCGATCTGGCGGCGCTCGATCAGCGCTTCACGGCGTTGATTGCCAGCAGCGATCAACTGGTTGGCGACAGCCTCAAAGGCGCCGCTGCCGACAGTGCCACCGCCATGCGTGCGCGCCTGCAATCGGCGCAATCCACGGCTGCCGAAATGAAGGCCAACACCACCAGTACCGTACAGGACGCAGCAGCAACTCTGCGCTGGCGTATCGGTATGGGCCTGGCGCTGGTCGGTGCCGGGGTGCTGTTGCTGCTGGCGGTGGTGCTCGGTCATCGGGTCGTCAATCGCCTGAAAATGCTCAACGCCGCCATGGATGACCTGGCCGCAGGCGAGGGTGATCTGACCAAGCGCGTGCAGATCAACAGCAAGGACGAAATCGGCGACATGGCTTCGGCGGTCAATCGCTTTGTGGACAAGTTGCAGCCGATCGTGCGCGAGGCCGGGGATGTGGCTCAGCGTACCGGTGTGGAAATCGGCGCCATGACCCTGCGCAATGCCGGTGCCGATGCAGCGGCCGGAATGCAGCGTGATGAAGTGGCCGAAAGTCTGCGGGCACTGTCGCAAATGGCCGACGAGGCGCAGTCGGAAAGTCATGCAATGCAGGCGGCGTTGAAGCAGGTGGTCGATATTCGTCAGGCCACTGACGAGAACACTCGCACCTCGGCCAAGGTCGGCAGCCTGATCGAGGCGCTGGCGGGGCAGGTCGACACCGGGGCGAAAGTCATCGAGCGGCTGGCGCAGCAGAGCGAACAGATCGAAGTGGTGCTGACCGTGATTCACGGCATCGCCGAGCAAACCAACCTGCTGGCGCTCAACGCCGCTATTGAGGCGGCCCGTGCTGGCGAGACCGGCCGCGGGTTTGCGGTGGTGGCGGATGAAGTCCGGGCGTTGGCGAGCAAGACCCAAAGCTCCACCGGAGACATTCAAGCGCACATCGTGGCCCTGCAGCAGGGCGCCCGTGAAGCGGTCGAGGCGATCGGTCAGGCCGGGCGTCAGGCCAGCGAAGGTTTGCTGGTGCTGCGTGACAGTGCGCGGTTGCAGCAATCGGTGCAGGCGTCGGTCGAGCAGGTGCATGCGGCGATTGGCCTGGCGACTCAGGCAGCGGCGCATCAGGCGCAAGGCGCGCAGGCTGTGCGGGGGCGCGTCGAAACGATTCATGCCCAGGCCGAGAAAGCCGCACAAGCGGTCGTCGAGACCACGGCCAGCGGCAAGGTGCTGGATGGTCTGGCGGCGCAACTCAAGGCCAGTCTGGGGCAGTTCCGAGCTTGATGTAGCGGGCAAAAAAATCGCAGCTTCGGCTGCGATTTTTTTTATCGGCTCAAATACATCCTGGTTGTCAGCAGGTAGACGGGTAATCCCGACACCACAATCAACAACGCCGCATAAGGCGCCGCCGCTGCGAACTCGACATTTGCGGTATGCGCCCAGACTTCAGTCGCCAATGTGTTGAGCCCGGTCGGACTCAGCAGCAATGTAGCCGTCAGTTCTTTCATGGCATCCAGAAACACCAGCGCAAACGCTGCGCCCAGTGCCGGGAAGATGATCGGCAGGGTCACCCGGCAGAACGCCGTGAACGAAGAGGCGCCGAGGGTGCGGGCGGCTTCTTCGAGTTGCGGGGCAGCCTTGTTCAACGCCGTGCGGATCGGCGCCTGAGCCAGCGGCAGAAACAGCAGTGCATACGCAATCAGCAATAGCGCGGAAGTCTGGTACAGCGCCGGCACGTAATGCAGGGCGAAATACACCAGCGTCAACGCGATTACCAATCCCGGCAGGGCGTGCAGCAGATAGGGCAGGCGTTCGGCCCAGATCGCCAGTTGGCCCTTGTAGCGCACCACCAGCAATCCGACCGGCACTGCCAGCGCCAGACACAATCCAGCGCCACCCAGCGATAGCGCCAATGAAGACAGCAAGGCTTCAGTGATCGCCGCAACCGGGAATGCCGCTGACGATCCCACGGCGAGCCAGTAGGCCAGCATGCCCAGCGGAATCCCGCTGCCGACAATCGCCAGCATCAGGCAATACAGCTGACCGGCAATCGCCCAAGGGCCCAGTCGCACTTGTTCAGCTCGACGCGCCGCACCCTGGCCGGTACGTACATGTCGTCCCTTGCCGCGCACCCGCAACTCCAGCCACAACAGCATCAGGCACAGCGCCAGCAACACTGCCGACAGCATCGCCGCGTTGGCATTGCTGAATTCCAGTTCGAATTGCTGATAGATCGCAGTGGTGAAGGTTTGCAGGCCAATGATCGACAGTGCGCCGAATTCCACCAGCATGTGCAGCGCAATCAGCAGCGAACCGGCCAGCAGCGAAGGCCAGAGCAGCGGCAGGGTGACGCGGAAAAACACGCCCCAGCGATTCTGTCCCAGGGTGCGAGCGGACTCCTCAAGAGAAGGATCAAGATTGCGCAGCGTGGCGGCTACCGGTAGGAAGATCAGCGGGTATTTCGACAGGCTCATCACCAGGATCGCCCCGCCAAGGCCTTCAAACTGTGCGCTCAACGACACCCAGGTGAAGCTGCTGACAAACGCCGGCACCGCGAACGGCAGGCAAAGAATCACGCCCCACAGCCGTCGGCCCGGCAGATTGCTGCGCTCCAGCAGCCACGCCAGCGACAGACCGATCACGCCACAGGTCACGGTCACGCCAACCATCAGCGCCAGCGTGTTGCGCAGCAGGCCGAACACATAGGGGCGCCACAGCAAGTGCAGCGCTTCGGTCCAGCCCGCCTGCCAGGCCTTGAGCCCGACGTAGGCCAGCGGCAACAGGCTCATGACCACCAGCAACAACACCGGCAGCACCAGCCAGATCGACGGCCGCTTGCGCCTTGGCACGTAGCCCCCGCGTGTAGCGGGGGCGGATAACGATGCGGTCATCAGTTCAGGCCAACTTCACGTTCCAGCTCCAGCGCTTCTTCGGCGTTGCCCAGATCGGCCGGCGTGACGTCCGGCGCTTCCAGTTCGCTGAACGGCTTGAGGCCGCGATCCGATTCCATGCCTTTGTGCAGCGGGTATTCGGCGGTGGTCTGGGTGATCACGCGCTGGCCTTCTTCGCTGGCCATGTAGGCGAGAAATTGCTGGGCTTCTTTTGGGTGTTTGCTGGATTTCAGCACGGCTGCGCTGGAAACGGTGATCAGGCCGCCAACGTCGCCGCCGGTGAAGTAATGCAGTTTCGAATCAAGCTGGCCTTTTTCCCGTTGCAGGGCGAACCAGTAATAGTTGTTCACCAGCACGGTGGCGACTTCGCCGTTTTCCACCGCCTTGAGGGCAACCATGTTGTTGCTGTAGGTCTTGCCGAAGGCGCGCAGGCCGGTCAGCCATTCTTCGGCGGCTTCGCGACCGTGCTTTTTGATGATGGCCACGGCCTGTTCCTGGAACGCGCCGCTGGTCGGGACGAAGCCGACCTTGCCTTGCCACTGCGGATCGGCGAAATCCAGCACCGATTTCGGCAGGTCTTTTTCGTCGATCAGTTTCGGGTTGAAGGCCACCACGCGAACCCGGGCGGTGACGCCGATCCAGGTGCCGTTGCCGGCGACATATTCTTTCGGCAGAACAGCCAGGGTCGCGTCGTCGGCCTTGGCCAGCAGCCCTTGCTCGCCGAGGTTGTTCAGCGGCGGGGATTCTTCGGTGTAGATGACGTCGGCGGGCGAGCGGTCGCCTTCTTCGATGATCTGGCTGGCCAGCTGGTTGCTGCTGCCCTTGCGCACATTCACGTGAATGCCGGTCTTGGCTTCGAAGGCTTTGGCGATCGCGTCGCCGACTTCCTTGTGTTGACCGTTGTAGAGCGTCAGGGAAACCGTGTCGGCAGCCTGGGTGAGGGGAGTGGCGAGTGCCAGGCCGAGCAGGGTGAAGGTCAAGCCGCGGCGCAGGGTATTTCGAAACATCATTCGCAGGGTTCCTCACTGTCGCATTGCAAAAACTTGCAACAATGATAAACGATATTGTTTCTCAAGTGCGCCTTGCGGGGAGGGGGTGGGTCTGATAGGCGTTGGGATTCAGGTTTTCCAAACCCCGGAAACGCAAAAACCCGCTTTCGCGGGTTTTTGTGAGATTCAAGATCGTGATCTTGAATTTGAATTGGTGCCCAGAAGAAGACTCGAACTTCCACGACCGTAAGGTCACCAGCACCTGAAGCTGGCGTGTCTACCAATTTCACCATCTGGGCATCTCGTCAACGTGTGTGCGTCGTCGATGGCGCGCACTATACGGAGCGACTTTTTAACTGTAAACCCCTGCCGGCAAAAAAAATGATTTTTTTTACCAGCGGTGTTCAAAACGGCTTTCGAACGTCGATAGAGGGCTTTAGAAAGGCCTTTATAGTCTGAAATTTCCCGTTTGATGGCGCCTATGCCAAACTAACCCGCATATAGACAAGGTGAAAACTCTCTAATGGCCGATTGGCAGTCCCTCGATCCCGAGGCCGCTCGTGAAGCGGAAAAATATGAAAACCCTATTCCCAGCCGCGAACTGATCCTTCAGCACCTTGCTGATCGAGGTTCGCCTGCTGCCCGCGAGCAACTGGTCGAAGAATTTGGTCTGACCACAGAAGACCAGATCGAAGCCCTGCGCCGCCGCCTGCGCGCCATGGAGCGCGACGCTCAACTGATCTACACCCGCCGCGGCACGTATGCGCCGGTCGACAAGCTCGACCTGATCCTCGGTCGCATCAGTGGTCACCGGGACGGCTTCGGCTTCCTGGTGCCGGATGACGGCTCCGACGACCTGTTCATGAGCCCGGCGCAAATGCGTCTGGTGTTCGACGGCGACCGTGCCCTGGCGCGTGTTTCCGGCCTGGACCGTCGCGGTCGTCGCGAAGGCGTGATCGTCGAAGTGGTGTCCCGTGCCCACGAAAGCATCGTCGGCCGCTACTTCGAAGAAGGCGGTATCGGCTTCGTCGTCGCGGACAACCCGAAGATCCAGCAGGAAGTGCTGGTGACGCCGGGCCGTAACGCCAACGCCCAGATCGGTCAGTTCGTCGAGGTGAAAATCACTCACTGGCCGACTCCGCGCTTCCAGCCGCAAGGTGATGTGATCGAAGTGGTCGGCAACTACATGGCGCCGGGCATGGAAATCGATGTCGCCCTGCGCACCTACGACATTCCCCACGTCTGGCCTGAAGCCGTTTTGAAGGAAGCCGGCAAGCTCAAGCCGGAAGTCGAAGAGAAAGACAAAGAGAAGCGCGTCGATCTGCGCCATCTGCCGTTCGTCACCATCGATGGCGAAGATGCCCGCGACTTCGACGACGCGGTCTACTGCGAAGCCAAGCCAGGCAAGCTGCGCCTGTTCTCCGGCGGCTGGAAGTTGTACGTGGCGATTGCAGACGTTTCCAGCTATGTGAAGATCGGTTCGGCTCTGGATAACGAAGCCCAGGTGCGCGGCAACTCGGTGTACTTTCCCGAGCGCGTGGTGCCGATGCTGCCGGAGCAGCTCTCCAACGGCCTGTGCTCGCTGAACCCGCACGTTGATCGTCTGGCCATGGTTTGCGAGATGACCATCTCCAAGTCCGGCGAAATGACCGATTACTGCTTCTATGAAGCGGTGATCCATTCCCACGCCCGTCTGACCTATAACAAGGTCAGTGCAATGCTGGAAACGCCGAAGGCGACCGAAGGGCGCAAGCTTCGCGGTGAATACACCGACGTCTTGCCGCACCTCAAGCAGCTCTACGCGCTGTACAAGGTATTGCTGGCTGCCCGTCACGTGCGTGGCGCGATCGATTTTGAAACGCAGGAAACCCGGATCATCTTCGGTTCCGAGCGCAAGATTGCCGAAATCCGTCCGACCACCCGTAACGACGCGCACAAGCTGATCGAGGAATGCATGCTGGCGGCCAACGTGGCCACCGCCGAATTCCTGAAGAAGCACGAGATCCCTGCGCTGTACCGCGTCCACGACGGCCCGCCGCCGGAGCGTCTGGAAAAACTGCGCGCGTTCCTCGGTGAGCTCGGTCTGTCCCTGCACAAAGGCAAGGACGGCCCGTCGCCGAAGGACTATCAGGCCTTGCTGGCCAGCATCAAGGATCGTCCGGATTTCCACCTGATCCAGACCGTGATGCTGCGCTCCCTGAGCCAGGCGGTGTACAGCGCCCAGAACGAAGGCCACTTCGGCCTGAATTACGAAGCCTATACCCACTTCACCTCGCCGATCCGTCGTTACCCGGACCTGCTCACGCACCGGGCGATCCGCAGCGTGATCCATTCGAAACAGGACACCCCGCACGTTCGCCGTGCCGGTGCGATGACCATTCCGAAGGCGCGCATCTATCCGTACGACGAAGCAGCGCTGGAGCAACTCGGCGAGCAGTGCTCGATGAGCGAGCGCCGTGCCGACGAAGCGACCCGCGACGTAGTGAACTGGCTCAAGTGCGAGTTCATGAAAGACCGCGTGGGCGAGTCGTTCCCGGGCGTGATCACTGCCGTGACCGGTTTCG
This sequence comes from Pseudomonas sp. GW456-12-1-14-TSB6, assembly GCF_059424205.1. Lineage (NCBI taxonomy): Bacteria > Pseudomonadati > Pseudomonadota > Gammaproteobacteria > Pseudomonadales > Pseudomonadaceae > Pseudomonas > Pseudomonas sp. GW456-12-1-14-TSB6. The sequence continues at coordinate 31,353 of NZ_JBWKZE010000019.1, read as the reverse complement.
GGCTGTTCGTCGAACTGACCGATATTTACGTCGAAGGTCTGGTGCATGTTACGGCGTTGCCGGGTGACTACTACCACTTCGACCCTGTGCACCACCGCCTGGCGGGCGAGCGCACCGGTCGCAGCTTCCGTCTTGGCGATACCGTTGAAGTCCGGGTCATGCGCGTCGATCTCGACGAGCGCAAGATCGACTTCGAGATGGCTGAAAAAACCCTTAGCGCGCCGATCGGTCGCAAGAAGCGTAGCGCCGAGACGACCACTCCTGCAGCCAAGGTTGTGGAAGAAAAGGCTCCGGCGAAATCTGCCAGCCGTCGTCCGGCCAAGGAAAAGGCTGTCGAGGCCTATCGTCCGGCCGATGCCGTGGCGAAAAACGCCGAGCTGCGCAAAAGCCGTGAATTGAAGAAGGCCTTGCTGGCCGATGCCAAAAACGGTGGTAAAGCGGCGTCCGGGGGAAAGACCGGACGGTCGGTGCCTGACAAGGCTTCCGGCGGCAAGCCAGCCAAACCGAGCAAACACCGTAAAGGCCCGCCGAAAGCGGGTTCCGCTCCAGCCAAAAGTGGCGGGGCGCGTAAACCGAAGGCGAAGTCATGAGTCAGTTGGAAAAAATCTACGGCGTTCACGCGGTAGAAGCGTTGCTGCGTCACCACCCTAAACGCGTCAAGCAGATCTGGCTGGCCGAGAGTCGCAACGATCCGCGGGTGCAGACGCTGATCGAGCTGGCCAACGAAAACCGGGTCCAGATCGGTCAGGCCGAGCGCCGCGAAATGGACGCCTGGGTCGAAGGCGTGCACCAGGGCGTGGTGGCGGACGTCAGTCCGAGCCAGGTCTGGGGCGAGGCGATGCTGGACGAGCTGCTCGATCGCACCGAAGGCGCGCCGCTGTTGCTGGTGCTCGACGGCGTGACCGACCCGCACAACCTCGGCGCCTGCCTGCGTTCGGCGGATGCCGCCGGTGCGCTGGCGGTCATCGTGCCAAAAGACAAGTCGGCCACCCTGACCCCTGTGGTGCGTAAAGTGGCTTGCGGCGCGGCGGAGGTGATTCCTCTGGTGGCGGTGACCAACCTTGCGCGCACCCTGGAAAAGCTTCAGCAGCGCGGGTTGTGGATTGTCGGCACGGCGGGTGAGGCCGAAGTCAGCATCTATGACCAGGATCTGACTGGTCCGACCATCCTGATCATGGGTGCCGAAGGCAAAGGCATGCGTCGTCTGACTCGTGAACATTGCGATTATCTGGTGCACCTGCCGATGGCCGGTAGCGTCAGCAGTCTCAACGTGTCGGTTGCGACAGGTGTGTGTCTGTTCGAAGCCCAGCGTCAGCGCGGTGCCAAGGCCAAGGCGGCTAAAAAGGCTTAAGCCTCACGGCGTCATAAATGTGGGAGCGAGCCTGCTCGCGAAGCGGAGTTACATTCAGCATCATTGTTGGATGTTAAGCCGCCATCGCGAGCAGGCTCGCTCCCACAGTGTTTTCTGGTGTGGCAGAAAGTGTGACTGTTCAAATAATCACCAATTGCCTTGCGCCTCTTCAGTCCCTTCTCTACAATTGCGCCCCTTGCTGTGGCGGCAGGCATGCATGTGCCCCGCGCCAGCAAGTCCATAAGTGTCATTCACTCCTTGTCTGACCGTTTTTGAGCGGCAGGCTACAACCCGTAAGGAGCATTCATGCGTCATTACGAAATCATCTTTCTGGTCCACCCTGACCAGAGCGAGCAAGTCGGCGGCATGGTTGAGCGTTACACCAAGCTGATCGAAGAAGACGGCGGCAAAATCCACCGTCTGGAAGACTGGGGCCGTCGTCAACTGGCCTACGCAATCAACAATGTTCACAAGGCTCACTACGTGATGCTGAACGTTGAGTGCACTGGCAAGGCCCTGGCCGAGCTGGAAGACAACTTCCGCTACAACGATGCTGTGATCCGTAACCTGGTCATCCGTCGCGACGAAGCCGTTACCGGCCAGTCCGAGATGCTCAAGGCTGAAGAAAACCGCAGTGAGCGCCGTGAGCGTCGCGAACGTCCTGAGCACGATGGCAGCGCCGATGGCGATGACAGCGATAGCGACAGCGACAACAGCGATAACGCTGACGAGTAATCCACGGACCTTTTAAGGAGCCTATCAAATGGCACGTTTCTTCCGTCGTCGTAAATTCTGCCGCTTCACCGCTGAAGACGTGAAGGAGATCGATTACAAAGATCTCAACACTCTGAAAGCCTACGTATCCGAGACCGGCAAAATCGTTCCAAGCCGCATCACCGGTACCAAAGCTCGTTATCAGCGTCAGCTGGCCACCGCTATCAAGCGCGCCCGCTTCCTGGCCCTGCTGGCCTACACCGACAGCCACGGCCGCTGAGACCGGGCAGTCGACAAGTAGCAAAGGATTGAATGCATGCGTGCCTTAGCTGAGTTCATCATGCGCGGCCGTATGCAGGCCACTCTCGTAGTGGCCGGGTGTGCAACATTGCCGTTGTTGTATTGGTTGGGTGCTGCCGCCGGGAGCCTGGTGCTTCTGCGGCGCGGATTGACCGACGCCCTGGGCGTCGTGTCGCTGGGACTGCTGCCGGCATTGATCTGGTGGTTGTATGCCGATGACCCACGGGCACTTCTGGTGCTGCTGGGGTCTTCGGGGCTTGCGCTGGTGTTGCGCGCAAGCGAGTCCTGGGTCCGTACGCTACTGGTCAGCGTAGCCATGGGGCTGGTGTTTTCAGTGGTGCTCGGGGCGGCGTTCGCGCCCCAGATCGAGATGCTGGCGCAGGCCTTGGTAAAGGTCATGCCCGCGCTTCTCGGTGATGCCTACCAACAATTGTCGGTAGACGAGCAGGCGCGTTTCGCGTCGCTGATCGCACCGGTCCTGACCGGCCTGATTGCGGCCTTGTTGCAGATCGTCAGCGTGCTGAGCCTGATTGTCGGGCGTTATTGGCAGGCGTTGTTGTACAACCCGGGTGGTTTTGGTCGCGAGTTTCGCGCCATCCGGATCCCGCTGGGACCGGCGATGTTGCTGCTGGCGTTGATGCTTCTGGGCCCGAATCTCGGTGCACAGATGGCCATGTTGACGCCGTTGTGCAGTGTGCCGCTGGTGTTCGCCGGGCTGGCCCTGATTCACGGGCTGGTGGCGCAAAGGCGACTGGCCGGTTTCTGGCTGGTGGGGTTGTACGTGACGCTGTTGCTGTTCATGCAGCTGATCTATCCGTTGCTCGTGGTTCTGGCCATTGTCGACAGCCTGATTGATTTTCGCGGTCGGGTGTCGAAAGACACCGATAACGCGAACGGTGAAGGTTAAAAGTTAAGAGGATTTCCACATGCAACTGATCCTTCTGGAAAAAATCGCCAACCTGGGCAACCTGGGCGACAAAGTAAACGTTAAGGCCGGTTACGGCCGTAACTACCTGCTGCCTTTCGGCAAAGCCACCGCTGCGACCGCTGCCAACCTGGCCGCGTTCGAAGAGCGTCGCGCTGAGCTGGAAAAAGCCGCCGCAGACCGTAAAGCATCGGCTGAAAGCCGTGCTGCCCAACTGGCCGAGCTGGAAGTGACCATCACTGCCACCGCTGGCGACGAAGGCAAGCTGTTCGGTTCGATCGGTACTCACGACATCGCTGACGCACTGACCGCCTCCGGCGTTGAAGTTGCGAAAAGCGAAGTTCGTCTGCCGAACGGCACCATCCGCAACGTGGGTGAATTCGACGTGGCCGTGCACCTGCACGCCGAAGTTGAAGCCACCGTGCGCGTTGTCGTGGTAGCAGCTTAAGCAACACCCTGATCGACTGGCGGCTTGTCCGTCAGACGGTTAACATCGGGCACGATCCTGTTTACAGGTCGTGCCCTTTGTCTTTCTGCACTCCCTGCTTTTCCTGATTAAAAAGTGGCCATGAACGAAATCTCCGCTCCCGAGCAATACGATCTGCAAACTGCCGCGCTGAAGGTGCCGCCGCATTCCATCGAGGCCGAACAGGCTGTACTCGGTGGTCTGATGCTGGACAACAACGCCTGGGAACGCGTGCTCGATCAAGTCTCCGACGGCGATTTCTACCGACATGACCACCGTCTGATTTTCCGTGCGATCGCCAAACTGGCCGATCAGAACTTGCCGATCGATGTCGTGACCCTTGCCGAGCAACTGGACAAGGAAGGTCAGACTTCGCAGGTCGGCGGCCTCGGTTACCTTGGCGAACTGGCGAAAAACACGCCGTCCGTCGCCAACATCAAGGCTTATGCGCAGATCGTCCGCCAACGTGCGACGTTGCGTCAGTTGATCGGTATCAGTACCGAAATTGCCGACAGCGCCTTCAATCCCGAAGGTCGCACAGCCGAGGAAATCCTCGACGAAGCCGAGCGGCAGATCTTCGCGATTGCCGAAGCCCGGCCAAAAACCGGCGGCCCGGTGGGTGTGAATGACCTGTTGACCAAGGCCATCGACCGCATCGATACCCTGTTCAACACCGCCGACTCGATCACTGGCCTGTCCACCGGCTACACCGACCTCGACGAGAAGACCAGCGGCCTGCAACCGGCCGACTTGATCATCGTCGCCGGCCGTCCGTCGATGGGTAAGACGACTTTCGCGATGAACCTGGTGGAAAACGCCGTGTTGCGCAGCGACAAGGTCGTGCTGGTGTACTCCCTCGAGATGCCAGGCGAATCGCTGATCATGCGTATGCTGTCGTCCCTCGGCCGTATCGACCAGACCAAGGTGCGTTCCGGCCAGTTGGAAGATGACGACTGGCCGCGCCTGACCTCGGCAGTCAACCTGCTCAACGACCGCAAGCTGTTCATCGATGACACCGCCGGCATCAGCCCGTCGGAGATGCGTGCCCGGACCCGGCGTCTGGTGCGCGAGCACGGCGACATCGGCCTGATCATGATCGACTACCTGCAGCTGATGCAGATCCCGGGTTCCAGCGGTGACAACCGGACCAACGAGATTTCCGAGATCTCCCGATCCCTGAAAGCCCTGGCCAAGGAATTCAACTGCCCGGTAGTCGCCCTGTCGCAGCTCAACCGTTCCCTGGAACAACGTCCCAACAAGCGCCCGGTGAACTCCGACTTGCGGGAATCCGGAGCGATCGAGCAGGACGCCGACGTGATCATGTTCGTGTACCGGGACGAGGTGTATCACCCGGAAACCGAGCACAAGGGCATCGCCGAGATCATCATCGGCAAGCAGCGGAACGGCCCGATCGGCTTCATCCGCCTGGCGTTCATCGGCAAATACACCCGTTTCGAGAACCTTGCCCCGGGTAGCTATAACTTCGACGATGACGAGTAAGGACTAAGCGTTTCAACCGACTGCATCAGCCGGTTGAAACGGATGCTTCCGACAATCGTTGCTACAGGTCGGCTGAATTGTCAGAGAAGGGCGGTCCTATTTCGCCAGTTCAAATATTTTTCGTGCCGTTTTGCCGTCGAACGATTCACGCCAGATCGGGACGTGCGGCAAGCCGGCCTGCTCATCCTGGCGCTGGGACGAGGCGCCCCGTCTGGCCTGATCGAGCTTTTTGAGATGGGCACCCTTGACCGTGAAGTTCAGCGCGACGCTGTTCTTCCTGTCGTAGTGAAAATGGGCTTCCCACAAAGGTGAACCGTCGGATCGATCAGTGATGGAATAAACGTCCAGAAATGATTTGTTCTGGCCTTTGCCTACCGGCTGGCGATCAACAGTCCTGGTCGCGCCGAGCTCCGCGTGATCCAGCAGATAGTTCAGGCGCAGTATGTCCAGCACGTCCCGATCTTTGTACATCCGTATCAGGATCTTCTGTCCTTCGGCGGTCAATAAATTGCCAGCGTTTCGCAGACGACCGACCAGCCCCGTGATCTCGCGGTCCTCGGTTCCCTTGCTGTGGTGTTCAAGCAAACGTGCCTGCTCGTTGAGTCGGTCCGCCTCGGTACCCAGAAACTCGATGATTTCCGTCGGGTTGGTTTTTCCGGTTTCCTTGGCTCTTGCTTCGTCCTGATGAGTTTTGACTTCGGCCAACAAGCGGTTCGCTTCGCCAAGCAGCTGTAGCCTGGTCGTTGCGCCAATCGGCGGGCGTACGGGCAACCATTCACCTTCGCGTTTTTCGTATCGCTGAGGCAGATTGTTTGGGTGGAAAGGATCAGGCACCTTGAGGGTGACGTTGCCGTCTGGGGCAATTTCCTGTTCTCCCACCAGTACCTTGTAGGTGCCGCGCTGGCGGGTTCGAAATATTTTCCTTGGAGGAGGGGGAGGCGCCGCTTCCGCATGGACCGGTTGTGCAGGAACAAAATCGAAATCGATCTCCTGATCAAGACGGGGAAGCTCGGTATTGCGGTCAAAGGTGGCAAAGATCTCGGTCAGCGTGCTCTCGATTCTCTTCTCGAACAAATCGGTCAGCGCGATGATTTCTCTGAGGTGAGCAGTGTTTTCAGGCGTCTCGGAGGCCACTTGCGCTTCAAAACGGATCTTCTCTGCCTTGATCTGATCGAGGGCCAACAGCAGCGCGGGCGGTTGCTCTCGCCTGGGCACATTTTCCAGGTCTTCGCTGAACAGGCGGGCAGCCCGCGCCGATTGCATACCTGTGCCGGCAGGGTTTTCGGGGTTGTTCGCAAACAGGTACAGGTAGGCTATCAGCTTGTTGCAATTGACCTCGTCGGCTCCGTGAACGCTGCGGTTCATTTCGTCCAGTTCAACTGATCGCCTCGGTGCAACTTGTTTGATCTGATCCACCACCGTTTGACGGATGTCGAGCAGCTTGAGCTTCCTGTTGTAATGCCCAATGAGTTTCCTGTAACTATCGAGGTTGTAGGCCTGTACGCTGGGCTTGATTCGCAAATCCATTATTTGCAGGAGGCTGTTCAGGGCCACCACTCTGTCCATCCGGATTTTCTGCAAGCTCTGTGTGGTGAATCTTTCTTTGATTTGATGCTTCCAGTCCTCGTGGTCGATGAACCTTTTTGCAAAGTCATCATGCAGTCGGGTGTGCTTGAACAGGAGCAATTCAAGTTCGGCAAAGCTCAAGGTACGTTCGGCACTTCCAACGGGGAGGGCAAAAGCCTTTACCCAGAGAGCATTGGCGACATCGGTTGACTGGTTGATTGCTGCGTGAGCCGCCTCGAAGGGTTCCCATCCCACATGTTGGACCTGGGGTATCTGAACTCCCCGACGACGGTGCATTCCTCCCTTCAGACCCACGGATACTGCAAACCAGGCGTTCGCCTCGCCGCGGGAAATCGCCAGGGTTTCACCGGGCCGACTCGCGTTGTAGATATTTGTATCGTCGTTTGCCACGGGATCCGTGGGTTTGACAATGCGCCAGACCTTCTGTTGAGGAGAGGATGCATCGATATCCTGCATGACTTGATAGGCCTGATTTTCAATGACGACGTAACGCTTGCCTTCGAACGCGTATATCCCGTTGTCATCCGCCACCGCGTCAGTGAAGTCCAGAGAGGTACGGAAGTCTTCCAGGCGACGGCTGCTCAGACTGAAGGTCATCGACTCCGGATCGAGCATCGGGTACCAGAGCCTGCTGTCGGGGTCTTGCAGAAGCAGCGGGCCGGACGGGACTCGCTCACTGCTCAGCCTGGCGCGGTACAGGCCGCTCTCGCTGTCCAGGCCGACCAGAAAGATGCTGCCGTCGAGCATGTCGACAAACTGCCGTCCCTTGAACCACCTGAATCCCTGGGCATCGGGCTGAGGCAACTGGACATCAGACGCGATCCGGTATTCCTCCAGAGAGGGCCGCGTCGCTGGCATGTTTTGCGTTGTGGAAGGTATTTCGCTGATGTTCACTTGCGGCGCAGGGGTGATGGCATCCAGATCAATATCCGCCTGCGTTTTGCCCGACCCGCCGAGGCGTTCGCGATGGTGGATCACCGGCGAGGAGAACCGAGTCGGATCGGCTCCGGGAAGCGACTCGTTTGCTCGGCGTGAAGGAGGTGTATGTACTTCTACGGTAGTGTTGCCCCTGGAGGGCGGTTTTACTGGCATGGGGTGTTCATCCTTGAATACTTGATTCAGTCGTCGGCGTCATTGCCTTGTTTGGCTGCGAACCCGAAACGTGCGAATCATCGGGAGCAGCGGGTTGGTCCAGCTCCTGACGGGTCAGGGTCTGCATCAATGTCGCTTCATCTATTGCCAGTTGTCCTTGCAGATCATCGCTTTTCGCCTGGTATTGCTCCATGGTCAGTTGTTTGGCTTCGAGGCTTTCATGCAGCTCGGCGAGTCGGGCCTGATAAGGCTCGCGCTGCTCTTCGAATTGCTGTCGATACTTGCTCGTCAGGTAGTCTTTCCAGAATTCGCGTGAAAGCAGAGCCTGGCGTTCCGCAGGCGAGTTATCCAGGTCAATCACGGCTTTATAAACCCCGCTCAGCATTTCGCGGGTAACGCGACCCATCCCGATGAAACTGACGTTTTCTGGCTGGCCCGGAAGTTCAAGGGAGTCCTTGAGCCCGAATCGATAGGCCAGTCTGATTTCGACCTCTTCCTGCAAACGCAGGACGTGCGGTCGTTTTTCCTCCTCGGAAACCTGCGGATCCCTGACGATTGCTTCGCTGCGCTGAATATCTTCCGCAGCGAGTCTGTCGACTTCCTGCAAACGGAACAGACGGCGCGACAAATGCACCAGTTGCGGGCCCAGCGCGTGATCCCCGGCTTGTTTGCGGGCGCTGTAGACCATGGTCAGAACCTCGAGATTGCCAAAGGAGAAGGCCGCTCGATCGCAGCAGGCCGGTTCGCCGGCACGATCGAAAAGATCCCGACGCAATTGATCCGATTCAGCGCTGTTTTCACTGATCGAATCCAGAACGTTCCAGACCCTGCGCTGCAAATCCGGGTGTGCGACCGGGCCGGCGTTCAGGCGTTGCAACACGGTGAAGAAAGCTTGCGCCCCCTGTTGGCTGATCAATCTTTGCCACTGTTCCCGTTTCAGCGCAACCTGCTGTGCAGGCATGCCTTGAGTCCAGCGCAAGAGCCCGTCCGAAGGTGAATGCGCTGACGGAAGTGCGTTTCTGAGAAGAGTGTTTTCCAGGAATGCTTGTGTATTCAGCGACGGCTGGGCGCGAGTTATCGAGAGCAAGCGACTCAAGTCACCCGAGACCAGTCTCTGAGCAGCGACACGGTCGCGGAAACGCTGGATGCGCTCCAGGGAGACTTCTGACAGCGGGTTGCCACTCACGTCGGTCACACTGTTTACTCGAAGCTGCTGGAGCAGCAGTGCATCGGGAGGGTCGATGATTGCGTCCGGAATTGTCGTGATCCGATTGTCGTACAGCAGGATGTCTTCCAGCGCCGGTTGTGCCGATAGCCCGGGCGGCCAGGTATCAATGCTGGTGTTGCCCAGGTTCAGCGAGCGCATATCCGTGATTGCGCTGAAGTCCGGAGTGATGCCCAGTGGATTATCGTTGAGCATCAATGCTCGCAGCGTTACGCGTTCGGAGAGTATGCGAGCTGTTTCCGGCGTCAGCGTGATCCGATTGTTTTGCAGGGACAGCCGCGTCATGGCATGCATTTGTCCGATCGCGGCAGGAAGCTCGCGTAACTGGTTGTTCGACATGTCCAGCCAGCGGACATGCTGAAACCTCGCCAGGAAACCATCCGGGGAAACGCTCAGGTTCATGCCGCTCAGTTTCAGTGAACCGACATGACTGAAATCAACGTCGTTCAGATCCGGTACGCTGTCCAGGCGTAAACCGTTCAGTTTCAGTTCCAGGCCTATGGGCGTTCCATCGGCGGCGTACTTTTGCGGTGTTTCACGTCTCCAGCAAGCGAGTATTCGTGTTTTCGCCCTGTAACGATCGCCCAGTCTGTCGGGATCGAGTTGCATCTGGTTTGCCCGCACGTAGCGCTGCCGGGAACCGCCACCGGAAAACGACCAGGCATTCAACTGACTTTCCAGGGTCTGAAACTCTCGTTCGAGCCGTGTAATTGTGGCTTCCGTATCCGGCCCCAGGCCGCTCAGGAATTCTCGGGCCTCGTGGATGCTTTTATGGGGGTGGATGTTCTGAAGTCGCTTTACCAACGGGCTGGGAAGAATGAAGGCATCTTTGACGGTGTAGATCTCGTTGATGGGATATCGATTCGAGGCGAGCTCCCAGAAGCGGTCGAAATGCTGCCAGTAGCCCTCGGAGAACTGATTGCCGTCCAGCAGTGTGACGGCATTGATCCGGACTTGGGTGAGCCCTTGTTCACCGCTTGGGTCGAGCAGCTCGGGCGGGACCTCGCGCAATCGGTTGGAGCGCAGGTCGATCTGGTCCATTTCGGTTTGAGTCCGTAATCCCGCTGGCCACTGATCGATTCCTGTATGGCTGAGATTGAGATTTCTCAGCTCGGACATGTTGCTGAAGTCAGGTGTCATGCCCAGGGGGTTACCCGACAGATCAAGTTGCTTGAGCCTGACCATGCTGCCGAGTGCTTGCGCACCTTTTTGATCCAGCACAATCCGGTTGGAGTGCAGATCGAGCATGGTCAGTTCGGGCATCGCGCGGATCGAGTCAGGAACTGCGGTGAGCCCCGATTCGACAATGCTCAGGCGGGTAAGTCGTGGGAAATGTGTCAGAAAGTCATCGCCGGTGCCTGGCCAGGCTATGCCTTTGATTTTCAAAACCTCGATATGCCCAAAACTCACCTTCAGGGGCGGAAGTGCTCCTCCTCCGCCCTCCGGCAGCCAGAGAATCGTGCCTGATTCTCGGCGCCAGCAACGCAGGATGTGATCGTTTACACGAACTGCCCAGTGCTTGTGGGCCTGTGAAGCCTCGGCGGTTTGCTGGATCCAGGCCACCAGATCCTCTTTCAGAGTCGCTAATTCGGCCTCCAGTCGTTTCAGTCCACCTTCGACATCCTTTCCCAGTGAATCCATGGCGGCTCTGAGCCCCGGCTCATCAAGGGCCGGGTAAAGCTTGCGAAGACGCCCCAGATGCGTTTGCAGGAACCGGCCGAGCGCGGCGTTCAGTTGAGCGCCGGACGGATTGCCTGAGGTGTTTCCCCGTCCCGGAAACATCCCCCCTGCGCCGCCGACGACCAGTCCGCTCCAGCCGATCCGCTCATCATAGAAAACAGCTTCCGACCTGCCCGGGCGCGTGGCGACATATCGGTTGTGCTCGTCCCGGGCCACCGCATCCTGGGGCCGGACGATGCGCATCACCTGAAGGTTCGGCGAGGATGCCTCCACATCATGCATGGCCTGATAAGCCTGATTGTCGATGACCAGGTAGAGCTTGCCTTCGAAACGATGCAATCCATCGCTGTCAGGCACCTGGTTAGAAAAGTCCAGAGAGGTACGGAAGTCTTCCAGGCGACGGCTGCTCAGACTGAAGGTCATCGACTCCAGATCGACCATCGGGTACCAGAGCCTGCTGTCGGGGTCTTGCAGAAGCAGCGGGCCGGACGGGACTCGCTCACTGCTCAGCCTGGCGCGGTACAGGCCGCTTTCGCTGTCCAGGCCGACCAGAAAGATGCTGCCGTCGAGCATGTCGACAAACTGCCGTCCTTTGAACCACCTGAATCCCTGGGCATCGGGCTGAGGCAACTGGACATCAGACGCGATCCGGTATTCCTCCAGAGAGGGCCGCGTCGCTGGCATGTTTTGCGTTGTGGAAGGTATTTCGCTGATGTTCACTTGCGGCGCGGGTGCGATGGCATCCAGATCGATATCCGCCTGCGTTCTGCCCGACCCGCCGAGGCGTTCGCGATGATGGATCACCGGCGAGGAGAACCGAGTCGGATCGGCTCCGGGAAGCGACTCGTTTGCTCGGCGTGAAGGAGGTGTATGTACTTCTACGGTAGTGTTGCCCCTGGAGGGCGGTTTTACTGGCATGGTTATTCATCCTTGAATCATGGTTGCATCAGCTCCCTTGGTCGGAGTGATGCGCATTGGCGGCTATTGCCGAACCGGTGTCCCGGCGGCCGGTTCGCTTGCGCAGTCGAAGAGCTTTTGCGCAACTTTCGGGCTGATGTATTCCCGCCAGATGGGCTGGTGGGCAAGGCCCGCCTGCTCCTGGCGTTGCTGAAATGCGCTGCCCGCTCCGGCCTGGGCGAGTGTTTTCATGTGTGCTCCCCTGACCGTGTAATCCAGCGCCGGGCGATCCTGTCGGTCGTAATGGAAGTGGGCCTCCCATAGCGGGGTATTGGCGGAGCGGTCATTGATCGAATAGACGTCGAGAAATGATTTGTCCTTGCCCTTGCCCAGCTGCTTGCGGGCAACGATCTTGATGACATTGAGCTGCGAATGTTCGAGCAGGTAGTTCAGTCGCAACACGTCCAGTACTGCCTTCTCCTTGTACATGCGGACCATGATGTCGCGTCCCGCTGTACTGAGCGAATCACCGGCTGCTTTCAGGCGAGCGATGACGCTGGCGGCCTGCGCATCGCTGGCAATACCCTCGATGCTCTCCAGACGGCTGGCCAATCCGTGAAGCTCGTCGGCGCTTTCGTCCAGTGATTCCCGAATACTGGTCGGATTGGACTTGCGGCTTTCCATCGCCAGTCCCTCGTCCAGTAATCCATCGACCCTGGCCAGCAGCTGAGTTGCCTGGCCGAGCAGTTGGGGAGGGGAAGCCGCTGGTGACGCAGAGCGCATGGGGCGCCATTCGCCCTGTCTTTTCTCGTAGCGTTGAGGCGGATCTTGCGGTTTGAACGGGTCTGGAACGTCAATGGTGACGCTACCGTCCGGATCGACTTGCCTGACCCCTACCAGAACCCGATAAGTCCCATGCTGGCGGGTCCGGAAGATCTTTCGCGGGGCGCTCGGGGTGGCGGTCGGAACGGACTGCTGCGGCACGAAGTCCAGGTCGATGTCCTGATCGAGTGCGGGCCACTCGGTGTTGCTGTTGACCCTGGCGTAGATATCGTTCAGCTGGCCGTCGATCCTCGACTCGAATGTTCCGAGTACGGACATCGCTTCGTGCAGGTAGGGTGTCTTCGTGGTGGGCAAAGCCGGCAACAGATCTTCGAAACGGCCTTTTTCCAGTCTGATTTCATCGAGTGCCAATTGCAGGACAACTGGCCGGGACTGTCCGGAAACGTTGTGCAGCTCTTCTACAAACAGGTTGACGGCCATGTAGCTGCGCATTCCGAACGGCGGCGGGATGGTCGGATCATCGGCGAGCAGGCGCAGGCAGAGGTTGTATCGGGCGCAGTTGATCTGATCAACGCCGGGTATTCCCCGGTTGAGCTCTTCGATTTCGGATGTGGCGCTGCGGGATACCTTGCGTACCTGATCCATCACGGCCTGGCGGTCATCGAGGACCCGCAGTTTTTTGTTCATGTGAGCGAGGTTGCCTTTCAGCGAATCAACCGTCATCAGTGCAACCGAGGGATAAACCCGGCGATCCATGATGGCGAGCAGTTTGTTTAAATAGTCGACCCTGGCCAGCTGTTGCTCATGCAGCTCGGTTTTGTAGACGCCGCCGGCTTTCATCATGACCAGCCAGTCCTTGTTGTCGATGAGTGACTGGACGAACTCGGTCTGAAGGCGGATATGTTTGAGGGTGTGGACTTCAAGTCCGATCAGCTCCGCTCTTTCGAGGTCGCTGCCTTCCGGCAAATGTTTGGCGACGTCCCAGAGTTCATTGAAGCGCGCGTCCGAGGCTTGCAGCGCAGCAAAGGCTTCCCTGATGGGCTCGTACCGCTGCAGCAAATGCGCAATGTTGGCTCGGGCAGTGGCGGTCCGGGGCATTCCACCCAGAAGGCCGGAGCGGCTCGAAACCCAGCCGTGATCGGCGTCTCGAACAATGCCCAGGGTTTCACCGGCACGGCTTGGGCGATAAACGTTCTCGGTGTCGTGGGCGACCGGATCCTTCGAATTGACGATGCGCCAGACCTTCCTGGCGGGAGAGGAAGCGTCGATGTCGCGCATGACCTGATAGGCATGGCCTTCAATGACCGCGTATCGCTTGCCTTCAAAACCGTGCAGTCCGTCGCTGTCTGGCGATGCACCGGCGAAATCCAGGGGGGTGCGAAAGCCTTCCAGACGTTTTTGTGGCAACGGGTAACCGATCAGGTCAGCGTCGTCGGGCGAAAACCAGCGCAGGCTGAATGGATCCTGCAGCAGGATCGGCCCGGAAGGTTTCAATTCGCCGGGCAGTTTGGCGCGGAACAACCCGTTGTCAGGGTCCTGGCCCACATGCAGGACGTGGCCATCCTCGGTATTGACGAAAAGTCGACCTTTCAGCTGGATGAGACCCTGATCGTCGGGATCCGGCAGCGAGCCGCCAGGACGGATGCGATAGTCCGCCAATGAAAGCGGCGCTGGAATCACCGGTATTGCGGAATTCGGGATTTCGCTGACAGTCAACGGTGGTGCCGGTGTTATTGCATCCAGATCACCGACAGTCGGCAACCTGGCTAGTCTCTGGTCGGGAACGGGAGGTTGGTTGATCGGGGGCAATCGCGAGGCAGTGTCACTCCTGAAGAGAGGGTCTTTGACCGGGCGCGAGGGCGGAGCATGTACTTCAGCGGTAGTAATCCCCCTTGGAGGCGGTTTTACGGGCATGTCTTTTCATCCTTGAATACTGATTCAGTTGTCGGCGTCATTGCCTTGTTTTGCTGCGAACCCGAAAGGTGCGACACATCGGGAGCGGACCGGGAGCGGGAAACGGCAATTGGAGAAACCGACCACGGTCGTCGGAATTGGTCAAAATTTGTGCTATATTCCGCGCCCGCGAAATTCAATGAAAGCCAACACCGGTTATCGACATGCAAGCAGCCAAGCCGTTATTTGACTATCCAAAATATTGGGCCGAATGTTTCGGGCCAGCGCCGTTCCTGCCCATGAGCAGGGAGGAGATGGATCAGCTTGGCTGGGATTCCTGCGACATCATCATTGTTACGGGGGATGCCTACGTCGATCACCCGTCGTTCGGCATGGCGATCATCGGCCGGCTGCTGGAGTCGCAAGGCTTCCGCGTCGGGATCATCGCGCAGCCGAACTGGCAGTCCAAAGACGACTTCATGAAGCTCGGCGAGCCGAACCTGTTCTTTGGCGTCGCGGCCGGCAACATGGATTCGATGATCAACCGCTACACTGCCGACAAGAAAATCCGTTCCGACGACGCCTACACCCCGGGCGGCATGGCCGGCAAGCGTCCCGACCGCGCGAGCCTGGTCTACAGCCAGCGCTGCAAGGAAGCCTACAAGCACGTGCCGATCGTGCTCGGCGGCATCGAAGCCTCCCTGCGCCGCATCGCCCACTACGACTACTGGCAGGATCGCGTGCGCAACTCGATCCTGATTGACGCCAGCGCCGACATCCTGCTGTACGGCAACGCCGAGCGGGCGATTGTCGAAGTCGCCCAGCGTCTGTCCTACGGGCACAAGATCGAAGACATCACCGATGTGCGCGGCACCGCGTTCATCCGTCGCGACACACCCGCGGGCTGGTACGAAGTCGACTCCACGCGCATCGACCGTCCGGGCAAGATCGACAAGATCATCAACCCGTACGTCAACACTCAGGACACTCAGGCTTGCGCGATCGAGCAGGAGAAGGGGCCGGTTGAAGACCCGCAGGAAGCCAAGGTCGTGCAGATCCTGGCCAGCCCGAAAATGACCCGTGACAAGACCGTGATCCGCCTGCCGTCGATGGAAAAGGTGCGTAACGACCCGGTTCTGTACGCCCACGCCAACCGCGTGCTGCACCTGGAAACCAACCCGGGCAACGCCCGTGCGCTGGTGCAGAAGCATGGCGAGATCGACGTCTGGTTCAACCCGCCGCCGATTCCGATGACCACTGAAGAAATGGACTACGTGTTCGGCATGCCTTACGCACGTGTTCCGCACCCTGCGTACGGCAAGGAAAAGATCCCGGCCTACGACATGATCCGTTTCTCGGTGAACATCATGCGTGGCTGCTTCGGCGGCTGCACCTTCTGCTCGATCACCGAGCACGAAGGCCGGATCATCCAGAACCGTTCCGAAGAGTCGATCATTCGCGAAATCGAAGAGATCCGCGACAAGGTGCCGGGCTTCACCGGCGTCATTTCCGACCTCGGCGGCCCGACCGCGAACATGTACCGCATCGCCTGCAAGAGCCCGGAAATCGAATCCGCGTGCCGCAAGCCGTCCTGCGTGTTCCCGGGCATCTGCCCGAACCTGAACACCGACCACTCGTCGCTGATTCAGCTGTACCGCAGCGCCCGTGCGTTGCCGGGTGTGAAGAAGATCCTGATCGCCTCCGGCCTGCGTTACGACCTCGCGGTCGAGTCGCCGGAGTACGTCAAGGAGCTGGTGACCCACCACGTCGGCGGTTACCTGAAGATCGCCCCGGAACACACCGAGGAAGGTCCGCTCAACCAGATGATGAAACCGGGGATCGGCACCTACGATCGCTTCAAGCGCATGTTCGAGAAGTACACCAAGGAGGCGGGGAAAGAGCAGTACCTGATCCCGTACTTCATCGCCGCGCACCCGGGCACCACCGACGAAGACATGATGAACCTGGCCCTGTGGCTCAAGGGCAACGGCTTCCGCGCCGATCAGGTGCAGGCGTTCTATCCGTCGCCGATGGCCACCGCCACCGCGATGTATCACTCGGGCAAGAACCCGCTGCGCAAGGTCACTTACAAGAGCGACGGCGTGACCATCGTCAAGAGCGAAGAGCAGCGCCGTCTGCACAAGGCGTTCCTGCGTTATCACGACCCGAAGGGCTGGCCGATGCTGCGTGAAGCGCTGACCCGCATGGGTCGCGCCGACCTGATCGGGCCGGGCAAGAACCAGTTGATCCCGCTGCATCAGCCGGCCACCGACAGCTACCAGAGTGCCCGTCGCAAGAACTCGACGCCGGCCGGCAGCCACAAGGTCGCGAAAGAGAAGACCACCAAGATCCTCACCCAGCACACCGGCCTGCCACCGCGCGCCAGCGACGGCGGCAATCCGTGGGACAAGCGTGAACAGGCCAAGGCCGCGGCATTCGCCCGCAACCAGCAGGCCGCCAAGGAGCGCAAGGAAGCCGCGAAAGGCAAAGGGCCGAAACCGGCACGCAAGCCGGTCGTACCGCGCTGAAACGCACTTGAGCCAAAACAGAACGCCAACCTTCGGGTTGGCGTTTTGCTGATCGTTCCCACGCTCTGCGTGGGAATGCCTCTAGGGACGCAGAGCGTCACGGGCTGCATTCCCACGCAGGAGCGTGGGAACGATCACGGGAGAGGGTCAGGGGAAGGGGCTCTTCGCAACATTTGCGTGCAACTGTGCCAAACCATTTCACCGCATCGCCCGATTTTGGTGCTGTACTGCCCTAAGCATTCCGGGAAAGCGCCCAAGCCTCTGCATGGCATAAGTCTTGCGCGCTTTCGAATACGCTTGGGCTCGCAGGAGGCACGCCGTGTCGATTCATGTCGCATTGCATCACGTCACGCATTACCGCTACGACCGCGCTGTCGAACTCGGCCCGCAGATCGTGCGTCTGCGCCCGGCTGCCCACAGCCGCACGCGGATTCTGTCTTATTCACTGAAAGTCTCGCCCGAGCAGCACTTCATCAACTGGCAGCAGGACCCTCAGGGCAACTACCTCGCACGGCTGGTGTTCCCCGAGAAAACCGCCGAACTGCGGATCGAGGTCGATCTGTTGGCCGAGATGGCGGTGTTCAACCCGTTCGACTTTTTCCTCGAACCCTACGCCGAGAAAATCCCCTTCGCCTACGCCGCCGATGAACGCAAGGAACTGGCGCCGTACCTCGAAACCCTGCCGCTGACGCCGAAATTCCAGGCCTATCTGGACGCCATCGACCGCACACCATTGCCGGCCGTGGATTTTCTGGTGGCGCTCAACCAGCGTCTGAGCGAAGACATCAATTACCTGATCCGCATGGAGCCGGGTGTGCAGACCCCGGAACACACCCTCGAACACGCCTCCGGCTCCTGTCGGGATTCGGCGTGGCTGCTGGTGCAACTGCTGCGCAACCTCGGGCTGGCGGCGCGTTTTGTCTCCGGTTACCTGATTCAACTGACCGCCGACGTGAAAAGCCTCGACGGCCCGTCCGGCACCGAAGTGGACTTCACCGACCTGCACGCGTGGTGCGAGGTGTATCTGCCCGGCGCCGGCTGGATCGGTCTCGATGCGACGTCGGGGTTGTTCGCCGGTGAAGGGCATATCCCGCTGGCCTGCAGTCCTGATCCGTCCTCGGCCGCGCCGATCAGTGGCTTGGTGGAGCCTTGCGAGTGCGAGTTCAGCCACGAAATGTCCGTGGAGCGGATCTGGGAAGCACCGCGGGTCACCAAGCCCTACACCGATGAGCAATGGCTGGCGATCCAGGCGCTGGGCCGGCAGATCGATGCCGACCTGCTGGAAGGCGATGTGCGCCTGACCATGGGCGGCGAACCCACCTTCGTGTCCATCGACGACCCCGACGGCGCCGAGTGGAACACCGCCGCGCTGGGTCCGGACAAGCGCCGGCTCTCCGCCGAACTGTTCCAGCGCATGCGCAAACATTACGCGCCCAAAGGGCTGGTGCATTTCGGTCAGGGCAAATGGTATCCGGGTGAGCAACTGCCGCGCTGGTCACTGAATTGCTACTGGCGCCGGGACGGTGTGCCGATCTGGCACAACAACGCACTGATCGCCGATGAGCAGCAGGATTACGGCGCTACGGGTGAGCTGGCCGGGCGCTTTCTGGCGAGTGTCGCCGAGCGCCTGAAACTGCCGACACGCTTCGTGTTCCCGGCCTACGAAGACAACTTCTATTACCTCTGGCGCGAGGGCGCCTTGCCGAGCAACGTCAGCGCCGAAGACTCGCGTCTGGAGGAGCCGCTGGAACGTGCGCGGCTGCGCAAGGTGTTCAGTCAGGGGCTGGACAAGGTTATCGGCCAGGTGTTGCCGCTGGCGCGCACCGCCAAGGGCGATCAATGGCAGAGCGGGCGTTGGTATCTGCGCGGTGAGCATTGCCGGCTGGTGCCGGGGGATTCACCGCTGGGCTATCGCCTGCCGCTGGGCTCGCAGCCCTGGGTGAAGGCAGCGGAGTATCCGTTCATTCATCCGAACGACCCGAACCAGGATTTCCCCGAGCTGCCCGAAACCTCGCAGCTCAACGACCACCGTGAGCCGGCTCCGGCAGACGAGCGTGTACCGAAGATCGATGAGTCCGCCGACTGGCTGACCCGCACCGCCTTGTGCGCCGAGGCCCGGGAAGGCCGGTTGTACCTGTTCATGCCGCCGCTGGAGCGGGTCGAGGATTATCTGGAACTGGTCGCGGCCATCGAAGCCACCGCCGAAGAGCTGCATTGTCCGGTGTTGCTGGAAGGCTACGAGCCGCCGAGCGATCCGCGCCTGAGCAATTTCCGCATCACCCCGGATCCCGGCGTGATCGAGGTCAACGTGCAGCCGTCCGCGACGTGGGACGAGTTGGTCGAACGCACCGAGTTTCTGTACGAAGAAGCGCGCCAGACCCGACTTTCCACCGAGAAATTCATGGTCGACGGGCGGCACACCGGCACCGGCGGTGGTAACCATTTCGTGCTCGGCGGCGCGACACCGGGCGATTCACCGTTTCTGCGCCGTCCGGACCTGCTGCGTAGCCTGATCAGTTACTGGCACAACCATCCTTCATTGTCGTACCTGTTTTCCGGTCTGTTCATCGGCCCGACCTCTCAGGCGCCGCGGGTCGACGAAGCGCGCAACGACGCGCTGTATGAACTGGAAATCGCTTTCGCACAAATGCCGGCGCCGGGAGAGGAATGCCCGCCGTGGCTGGTCGATCGCCTGTTGCGCAATCTGCTGATCGACGTCACCGGCAACACCCACCGCGCCGAGTTCTGCATCGACAAGCTGTATTCACCGGACGGCGCCACCGGGCGCCTCGGGTTGCTGGAGTTGCGTGGTTTCGAGATGCCACCCCATGCGCGCATGAGCCTGGCGCAGCAGCTGTTGTTGCGAGCGCTGGTGGCGCGGTTCTGGCGCGAGCCCTATGCGCCGCCGAAACTGGCGCGCTGGGGTACGGAGCTGCACGACCGCTTCATGTTGCCGCACTTCATCGAGCAGGACTTCGCCGACGTCATCGTCGAACTCAACAATGCCGGTTACCCCCTGCGCGCTGAATGGTTCGCGGCGCACCTTGAGTTCCGTTTTCCCAAGGTCGGCGATTACGCCGTCAACGGTATCGAGCTGGAATTGCGCCAGGCCCTTGAACCCTGGCACGTGCTGGGCGAGGAGGGCGCGGCGGGCGGCACGGTGCGCTACGTTGACTCATCGCTGGAGCGTTTGCAGGTCAAGCTTGCGGGGCTGCCGCCGCAGCGCTATCTGCTGACCTGCAATGGCATCCCGGTGCCGCTGCAACCGACCGGACGGGTTGGCGAGTTTGTCGCGGGTGTGCGTTTCCGCGCGTGGCAACCGGCCAATTGCCTGCAACCGACGATCCCGGTGCATGCGCCGCTGGTGTTCGACTTGCTCGATACCTGGATGCAGCGCTCGCTGGGCGGTTGCCAGTACCACGTCGCGCATCCGGGCGGGCGCAATTACGAGACGCTGCCGGTCAATGCCAACGAAGCGGAGAGCCGGCGCATGGCGCGGTTCTTCCGCATCGGACACACGCCGGGGAAACTTCCGATACCGAACCTGACAATCTCCGACGAGCTACCGATGACTCTCGATTTACGACGTTTTTGATTCGTACACGACCCCCGGATTTTTCGTATATCCGGGCGTCATGTGCCTGCGTTAGTCTGACCGTTCCTTGCCGGCTGCCGAGCTTTCCATGCCTGACCTGCTTGACCGCTACCCGCTGACGGCGGGCACCTATCACGAACTGCTCGACGACAGCGGAGCGGTGCGCCCGCACTGGCGGCGGCTCGTCGACCAATTGCAGCGCAGCACCCCGGCGCAACTGGTGCAGCGTCAGGCGTTGCTGACCCGGCAGATTCAGGAAAACGGCGTTACCTACAACGTCTATGCCGACCCAAAGGGGGCGGACCGTCCGTGGGAACTGGATCTGCTGCCCCACGTGATCGCCGCCGATGAGTGGCAACAGCTGTCCGCCGGAATCGCCCAGCGCGCGCGGCTGCTCAATGCGGTGCTGGCAGATCTGTACGGCCCGCAGCGGTTGATCCGCGAAGGCTTACTGCCGGCGGAGCTGGTGTTCGGCCACAACAACTTTCTCTGGCCCTGTCAGGGCATTGCGCCGCCGGACGGTGCCTTTCTGCATCTGTATGCCGTGGATCTGGCGCGCACGCCGGACGGGCGCTGGTGGGTGACGGCGGATCGTACCCAGGCGCCATCGGGTGCCGGTTACGCGCTGGAAAACCGCACCATCGTGTCCCGCGCCTTCCCCGAGTTGTATCGGGATCTGAAAGTGCAGCACCTGGCCGGCTTCTTCCGCACCTTGCAGGAAACCCTGGCCCGTCAGGCACCCTGCGACGATGACGCGCCGCTGGTGGTGTTGCTGACCCCGGGGCGCTTCAACGAAAGCTATTTCGAACATCTTTATCTGGCCCGCCAGCTCGGTTATCCGCTGGTGGAGGGCGGTGACCTGACGGTGCGTGATGCCACGGTCTACCTGAAAACCCTCAGCGGCCTGCGCCGGGTGCACGCGATCCTGCGTCGGCTCGACGATGACTTCTGCGATCCGCTGGAGTTGCGCACCGATTCCGCGCTGGGCGTTCCCGGATTGCTGGACGCGGTGCGTCAGGGCCGGGTGCTGGTGGCCAACGCGCTGGGCAGCGGCGTGCTGGAGTCGCCGGGGCTGCTGGGTTTTCTGCCGAAGATCAATCAGTACCTGTTCGGCGAAGAGCTGATTCTGCCGTCCATTGCCACGTGGTGGTGCGGCGAAGCGCCAGTGTTGGCCCAGGCCCTGGAGAAACTGCCGGAGCTGTTGATCAAACCGGCGTTCCCGTCGCAAAGCTTCGCTCCGGTTTTTGGCCGGGATCTGAGCGAAAAACAGCGTGAAAGTCTCGCTGCGCGCATGCAGGCACGCCCTTATGCGTATGTTGCGCAAGAACTCGCCCAGTTGTCCCAGGCGCCGATCTGGCAGCCCGAGGACGGGCAACTGCAGCCCCGGGCAATCGGCATGCGCATGTACGCGGTGGCCAGTCACGATGGTTATCGGGTGCTGCCCGGTGGCCTGACCCGGGTCGCGGCCGAAGCCGATGCCGAAGTGGTGTCGATGCAGCGCGGTGGTGCGAGCAAGGACACCTGGGTGCTGGGGGATCGGCCGCCGAGCGGTGAGCAGTGGAAAGCCCAGCGCAATATCGGCGTACCTGATCTGGTGCGACGCGATCCGTATCTGCCGTCGCGGGTGGTTGAAAACCTGTTCTGGTTCGGCCGTTACTGCGAGCGCTGCGACGACAGCGCGCGGCTGCTGCGGATCATGCTCGCGCGCTACGTCGACGGCGATGACCCGCAAGCCCTGCAGGCTGCGGTGGATCTGGGCGAGCGGCTGATGCTGCTGCCGGATGAAGGCGAACTGCCGGAACGCTTGCTTGCGGCGCTGCTCGGCGAGGACTGGTCGTTCAGCCTGCGCTCCAACCTGCAGCGCTTGCAGTGGGCGGCTTCGCAAGTGCGCGGCAAGTTGTCCCGGGAAAACTGGCAGGCGCTGGTGGAGCTGCAACGTGAGGCTGCGGAACTGGACACCGACGAACCGGACTTCGGCGAGTTGCTGGATTTTCTCAACCGGCTGGTGATGTCGCTCGCGGCGCTGTCCGGGTTTGCCCTCGACGACATGACCCGTGACGAAGGGTGGCGCTTCCTGATGATCGGCCGGCGGATCGAGCGCCTGCAATTTCTCAGCAGCAGCCTCGCGGGTTTCTTGCGTGGCGCCGGGGCGTTCGATCAGGCCGGGCTTGAGTGGTTGCTGGAATTGGGCAACAGCAGCATCACCTATCGCTCGCGTTATCTGGCAGTGGCGCAGTTGATTCCGGTGCTCGACCTGTTGCTGCTGGACGAGCAGAACCCCCATGCGGTGCTGTTCCAGTTGAAGCTGGTGACCCGCACCCTCAAGCGGCTGAATGATGACTTCGGTGTGCCGAGGGAGGCAGGATTGCCGCCGCTGGTCGAGCGTCTGGCGCGTTTCGACCTGAGCTGTCTGGAGAATCCTCTGTTTGGCGAGTCCAGCGTGCGCTCGGCCCTCGATGGTCTGGCGGATCTGCTGCAGGAGATCGCCGACGCCAGCAGTCAGGTCTCGGACCGTCTGGCCCTGCGCCATTTCGCCCATGTCGATGATGTCAGCCAGCGTACGGTGTCCGTCTGATGAGCGCCCATTACCAGATCTTTCACGACACCTGCTATCGCTACGACAGCCCGGTGTCCCTGGCCCAGCAACTGGCGCATCTGTGGCCGCGCGAATGCGACTGGCAGCGCTGCACCGAACAACAATTGCTGATCAGTCCGGAGCCGACCACTCGCCGTGACGAGCAGGATGTCTTCGGCAATCCGCTGACCCGCCTGGCCTTCGAACGGCCCCACGATGAATTGCAGGTCAACGCACGGCTGACGGTCGAAGTGCTGGCGCGGCCCGTGGTGGATTTCCACCAGTCACCGGCCTGGGAAATGACCCGCAACGCGCTGACCTACAGCAGCCAGCCGCTGTCCGCCTCGTTGCTGGAAGCCTGTCGCTACCGATTTCAGTCGCCCTACGTGCATCTCAAACGCAGCTTCGTCGAGTTTTCGGAGAGCTGTTTCCCGGCCGGCAGACCGTTGATGCTGGGTGTGCAGGCCTTGATGCAGAAGATCTTCAGCGAATTCACCTTCGATGCCGAAGCGACCCAAGTCGCCACTCCTCTGGTGGAGGTGCTGGAGCGGCGGCGCGGGGTCTGTCAGGACTTCGCGCACCTGATGCTCGCCTGTGTGCGATCACGGGGATTGGCGGCGCGTTACGTCAGCGGCTACCTGCTGACCCAGCCGCCACCGGGGCAGCCACGGTTGATCGGCGCCGATGCATCCCATGCCTGGGTCTCGGTGTTTTGCCCGGTGCTGGGCTGGGTGGATTTTGATCCGACAAACAATGTGCAGCCGGCACTGGAGCACATCACCCTGGCCTGGGGCCGGGATTTTTCCGATGTCTCGCCGTTGCGCGGGGTGATTCTGGGGGGAGGGAGCCATGATCCGGAGGTGCGGGTCACGGTGATGCCACTGGAATAACGGAGTTCAGAAATGTGGCCCGCTCCTTAATGGTTCTGTGTTGTAACAGCTGATGAGGGATTTCCAATGTTTCCGGTTTCAATCAAAGGTGTTCTGCAAAACCCGGAAGGTAAGGTTGTGCTGATGCTCAACGAGCGTGACGAATGGGAATTACCCGGGGGACGGATTGAGTTGGGTGAAACGGCGCAGGAATGTCTGGCTCGGGAAATTGCAGAAGAGCTGGACGTGAACGTGGCAGTGAGGACGCCGGTGGACTCCTACCTGTTTGAAGTCATCCCGGGCAAGCATGTCTTTATCTCGACCTATCGCTGCCAGCTGCTGGGCGAGTTCAAGCCGACCATCAGTCACGAGCACAAGAAGATTGGCCTGTTCGACCCGGCACAACTGCCGGTTAACCTGCCGGGGGGCTATCGCGAGTCGATTGCCAAAGCGCTGGGTCTGTAAGGGCCGGCGGTGAAGCCGCCAGCCCCGTCACGGATCAATGGAGCCTGATTCGATCATCAAGCCCGATGTGGCTCAGGCGTCGGGCGCCGGGTCTTTCGGTGTCTCAACATCATCATCTTCAGTCGCCACTTCACCGTCAGGGTTCAGTGCCGCTTCTTCAGCCATCTGTTTCTTGCGCTGAAGCTTTTCCTCTTTCTTCTGTTCCTTGGCCAGGTCACGTTGACGTTTGGCGAAGGAGTAATTGGGTTTGGCCATGGGCGATCCTCTGGGGTCGAAGGTGAGGTTGAGCGGCGCGTATTCTGCCCTGTATCGGTGCCCGGCGGTTAACCGGGTTTCTGGTCGACCCATTTGGGGGTGACGGTGGGGGTCCAGTTGTCGAGGGCTTCGAGCAGCGTTTGCGGCGATTCACTCACTTGCAGCATGTCACGGTGCGGCGCGCGAACGAAGCCTTCGCCGACGATGTGATCGAGAAATGCAGTGAGTTTGCTGTAGAAACCGTTCACCTCGAGCAGGCCCAGTGGCTTGCCGTGATAGCCGAGCTGGCCCCAGGTCCAGACTTCGAACAGCTCCTCCAGGGTGCCAAGGCCACCTGGCAGGGCAATGAACGCATCGCTGAGTTCGGCCATCCGCGCCTTGCGCGCATGCATGCCGTCGACCACTTCCAGACGCGTCAGGCTCTTGTGACCGATTTCCTTGTCCATCAGGCTCTGCGGGATGATGCCGATCACTTCGCCGCCGGCCCCCAGTGCAGCGTCGGCGACAATCCCCATCAGGCCGACAGCGCCACCGCCGTAGACCAGCGTCAGCTTACGCTCGGCGATAGCTGTGCCGAGGGCGATGGCGGCTTCGGTGTACGCCGGGGTGGTGCCGGCGTTGGCACCGCAAAATACACAAACGGATGTGAGAGACATGCCTTCCTCCTGGGTCAATCGGTCACAGGGTAATGGCTGGCACGCCTTGATCCAAGGGCTAGACTTCGCGTTTCGGGGTTTCACAGGTGCCGCTGGCGCCACAGGCGTAAGCAGCGAGCAGACTGCACAACAGGCTGTTGAAGGACATGACGGATGCTCCAGATGAGTGTTGAGCCCTGAAGATACGACCCGGCCATACGTCTGGCTGTTAGATTGTTTCGATGAGTGTCATAGCCTGAAAGTTGTATACAATTTTTGACTCAAGTCATAGGAACTTGCGAAGATTTCAGGCAGTCTTCCAACCATTCGTGTTTTGTTAACCCTGCCTTGGAGATTCACCATGTTTTCCAAAGTTGTTGCGGTATCCCTGCTGGCGCTGGCCAGCAGCCAATTGATGGCTGCCGAGTGCAAAACCACCGTTGATTCCACCGACCAGATGTCCTTCAACACCAAGGCCATCGAAATCGACAAGAGCTGCAAGACCTTCACCGTCGAGCTGACCCACTCCGGCAGCCTGCCGAAGAACGTCATGGGCCATAACCTGGTGATCAGCAAAGAAGCCGACATGCAGCCGATCGCCACCGACGGCCTGGCCGCCGGCATCGACAAGAACTACCTCAAGGACGGTGACGAGCGCGTTATCGCTCACACCAAGATCATCGGCGCCAAGGAAACCGACTCGTTGATCATCGACGTGTCCAAGCTCAAGGCTGACGAGAAGTACGGCTTCTTCTGCTCGTTCCCGGGCCACATCTCGATGATGAAAGGCACCGTGACCCTGAAGTAATTCGGTTCACGGATAACACGAAAGACGCCGCTGCAAGTGATTGCAGCGGCGTTTTTTTCTGCAGAGCAAAGTGTAACTGATGATAACCGTCGGTCTGAAATGCACCTCAACCTGTAATTTCTGACAGTAGACGCAGATTTCAAAGATGAGTCAGATGAGGAGGCGCTTAGATGTCTTTGCGTTTCCCTTCAGAAAAAGGAGTTTTTGTATGACTGATCAAGAGAAACTGCCCGCGCAACACACTTTGGTTCAGACGGGGCAGAGGAGTACTGCGAAAAGTACAACCATTATCGAATCCGTTACTGATGGTGATGGTAAACCTATTGAAGATGGCGGTTTCGCGGAAAATCGAAATTTATCTATTATTGGTAGTGCTGCTCCTGATCAAAAGGCACAGCTCCTTGATTACGGTGAACCCGCACACCCTCCCGTATATGTTGATAGAAGTGGCCACTACAGTTTGATCGCTCCAGATCAGAAAAACGGGGTACATCTCTACACCGTGAAAACCACCGACGAGCAAGTCTCTGCTTCATACACAGTTCACGTGGTAGCGCCTCAGGACGCCAGTATTTCGTGGATAAGCAATTCCAACGGAGATGTCATCGAAAATGGTGATAGCACGACATCTGTCGATCTGAAATTTGAAGGCAGCGGTGAGTCAAATTCGAAAGTCACACTTAAGGATAAAGGAGTTACCGTAGGCATTCTGAACGTCCTTGAAGGGGGGTGGAGTGCTGCACTGACAGGGCTGCAACCCGGGGAGCATGAATTCACAGTGGTAGGAAGCACTGGTGTTGAGTCCAAACCCTGGATCGTTGTGATTGTGGGCAGCGTGACGCTAACTATTCAGTTTCTTTTGGGAGAGAGCGGGCAGTTGATCGGTAATCAGGAGCAGACGACTGATACATCATTAACGGTTGTAGGTACGGCAAACCGAAGTGAAAAAGGAAAAATAGTCGACTACGACAACAACCTGGTTGAATTCGTGACCGACCCGAATGGAATTTTCACGGCTAAGATTTCGAATCTGGCGCAAAAGGTTCATACCATCAGAGCGATAACGGATGATGGTCGAATCTCGGCCCCTCGGGTGTTCAGGGTTGTTAAAGCATAAGCCCGTTAAATCTGCCATCGAGTCTTGAGCAAAGAAAAGCCCGCTGAGGATCACTTCTCAGCGGGCTTTTTCATTCACTCACCGATCATGGCGCAAACGGCATGACCCGCTTGTGATGAGTCTTTTTGTAGGTGTTGACGATGATGTCGAACGCTTCCTGACGCACCGGCTCGCCGTGCAGGAACGCGTCGATCTCGGCGTAGGTCACGCCGTGGGAGGCCTCGTCCGGCTTGCCCGGCGACAGGTCTTCCAGATCCGCCGTCGGCACTTTTTCCACCAGCGATTCCGGTGCGCCGAAGCTGCGGGCGATGGCCCGGACCTGGTTTTTCACCAGACCGCTGAGCGGGGCCAGATCGCAGGCGCCGTCACCGAACTTGGTGAAGAAACCCATTACCGCTTCCGCCGCGTGGTCGGTGCCGATCACCAGGCCATGGGCCGCGCCGGCGATGGTGTACTGGGCGACCATGCGCATCCGGGCCTTGGTGTTGCCGAGCACGAAATCCACCGACACCGCGTGCTTGCCTTCGAAGGCTGCGACTTCGCTGGCCAGGGATTTGACCGCCGGGCCGATGTTGACGGTGTGGCGCTCGTCCGGGGCGATGAAGTCTACCGAAGCCTGGGCATCGTGTTCATCGAACTGCACGTCGTACGGCAGGCGCACTGCGATGAACTTGTAGGCCTCATCGCCGGTGCGCTCGCGCAGTTCACGCATGGCGCGCTGGGCCAGCAGGCCGGCGGTCAGTGAGTCGACCCCGCCGCTGATGCCCAGCACCAGGGTCTTGAGTCCGGAACTGGTCAGGCAATCCTGGATGAAGGTGATGCGGCGGGCGACTTCCGCTTCGAGGGCCTGGTGATCGGCGAACGGCGGCTGAACGTTGAGCTGTTCAGCAATCTCACGCTGTACGGCTTGCATGAATTCACTCCTTGCTGGAAAGGCTGGAAACGGCAGGAACCTGGAAAACGTGTCGCAAATAGGCGACGAAATTCGGGTCTTTGCAGTGGGTCTTGCCCGGCTCGTCGGAGATCTTCGCCACCGGTTGGCCGTTGCAGGCGGTCATTTTAAGCACGATGCTCATCGGTTCGACACCCGGAATGTCACAGGTCAGGTTGGTGCCGATGCCAAAGCTGACATTGATCCGGCCGCGCAGCGCCCGGAAGATCTCCAGCGACTTGGGCAGGGTCAGGCTGTCGGAGAACACCAACGTCTTGCTCATAGGATCGATGCCGAGCTTGTGATAGTGGGCGATGCATTTTTCGCCCCACAGCACCGGGTCCCCGGAGTCGTGGCGCAGACCGTCGAACAGCTTGGCGAAGAACAGATCGAAATCGCCGAGGAAAGCGTCGGTGGTAATGCAGTCGGTCAGGGCGATCCCCAGCAGGCCGCGATATTCGCGAACCCAGCAATCGAGGGCGGCGATCTGGCTGTCGATCAGTCGTGGGCCGAGTTGCTGGTGAGCCATGATCCATTCGTGGGCCATGGTGCCCAGCGGTTTCATGTCCAGTTCGCGGGACAGATGCACGTTGCTGGTGCCGACGAAACGCCCGGGGAAATCGTGCTTGAGCACGTTCACCACTTCTTCCTGCACGCGGTAGGAAAACCTGCGACGGGTGCCGAAATCGGCGACCTGCAACTGCGACAGTTCTTCCGCCGAGGCATTGGCGGTGAGCCAGTCGAACTTGCGGTAAAGCTGTTCGCGAGCCTGTTCCAGCACCGTTTCACGGTAGCGATAGCGGTTGCGCACTTCGCTGACGATCGCCAGCAGCGGCACTTCAAACAGAATCACATGCAGCCATGGCCCGCGCAGGCGGATGAACAGCTCGCCGTTCTCGATGCCGGTGTGCAGATAGCGCAGGTTGAAACGGAACAGACCGAGGAAGCGCAGGAAATCCGGCTTGAGGAACGAGATGCGCTCGAGAAAACTCAACTGATCGGCGCTCAGGCTCAACTCGGCCAGACGCTCGACCTGGAAGCGGATCTCCGCCAGGTACGGGCGCAGATCTTCACTGTTACGGCAACGAAACTCCCATTCGACTTCGACGTTGGGGTAGTTGTGCAGCACCGCCTGCATCATCGTCAGTTTGTAGAAGTCGGTGTCGAGCAGGTTCTGCACGATGCGATCGGCAAACACGCTCTCGCTCATAACGGGGTCTCCAGGCGGGCCGCGCGTTGGCGCGGTATCAATCAATGGCGCTAGTGGCGCATATCCTGGATGAAGATTGCTAGCGATTTTTTGTTCGGTGGCCTGCTTTTGTTTTTGACGGCTTTTGCTTTTTTTTTCCTGCAGCCGCTTTTTGTTCGGGATACAAATCGAGGGAGGCTTGAATGACCAGCTCAAGTCGTTCCCAACTTTTTATGTACTCTGCGAGACGCGAATGCCTAGGGATGAGGTTGGTTTCAACCGCTTTGATCATTGCTGCCCTGAGCATTGCATAGGTTGCTTTTTCAGCCATGAGTGAAGTCTCCCTTGAAGGAAACCTGGTCGAGTGTGTCAACGCCATCTTGAAGTAATACATAAACGGGAAGTATCAGTCGGTACAGATCTGAGTCATTGATGTCCTTGATGGTTACGGATGTCAGGGTCTCCAGAAGGCTGACAGCAGCGCGGATTCTGAAGCAGGCATCTTCGAACAACTGGCTGGGTGCGGCGTGTGTATCTATCAAGTAAGTTGGACTGTTGGTCGCATTGGCTTTAAGTGGGGAATAACGATTCATCGGACGCGTCCTGATAATTGTTTTTGGCTTAATTAGTAGAAGAGCTGTTTGTTTTTCCAGCCAATTTGGTGGGGGCGTAAGTATTGGTTTGCTGAGCCATTGCGGGGTCGAATGGCTCAGCGCTCGGCTTAAGTATTTAAGCTGATCGTGTAGTTGCTTCGTTGGCTAGCGATGACAAACTGCGATTTATCGTTTGTAGTTCTCTTGGTTGCGGCGGCCAAGCCAACGGGTCGAGATCAAGATCAAGAAACTTGCTGGAATCGAAAATGGGCGTATTGATTCCGATACGACGCTGCTCGTCGTAATCTCGCAAGATCCGAAGACAAACTTTAAACAGCAGTGCCATGGCTACAAGGTTGACCAGCGCCAGCAACGTCATGGTGATGTCGGCGAAAGCAAGCACGGTCGAAAGATCCTCTACCGCCCCCCATAACACCAAAACCAATACCAGCGATCGGTAGAAGAACAGCGTTTTTCGAGGCTCGCCAAACATGAACCGAAGGCTGTTTTCCCCGAGGTAATAGTTGTAGAGCATCGCCGTGAAGACGAACAGCGCCAGCACCACACTGATGAACATTCGCCCCCATTCACCGACCACGGCTGCCAACGAGTTTTGTGCCAACGCAACACCGTCGCCCTCAAATCCAGGCGAGTAGAAACCCGAAAGCAAAATGAGTAATGCCGTGCACGTACAAATCACGAACGTGTCGATGAATACGCTGAATGCCTGCACCACGCCCTGTGCCACGGGATGGTCGGTTTTCGCCACGGCAGCAACATTGGGAGCGCTGCCCAGGCCCGCTTCATTGGAAAACACACCACGTCTCACACCCATGACGATTGCGCTGCCGATCAATCCACCAAAGGCTTGATCCAGACCGAACGCGCTTTGGATGATAGTCATCAGCATTGGTGGAACCTGATCGAACTGCAGCACGATCACGTAACTCGTCACGCCGACGTAAGCGAGAACCTTCAACGGCACCAACAAGTCGGCTACGGCAGCTATTCGTTTTATCCCACCCATAAAAACTGCCCCGAGCAGCAGGGACATTGTGAGTCCTGACCACATGGGCGCCAGACCGAAAGCGTCTTTCAGCGAATGTGAGACTGCATGCGATTCGAGACCATTGATTGCAAATCCAAACGTCACTAGCAGTAGAAGCGCTGCAATTGTTCCGAGCCAGCGTTTGTCCAGACCGTGCTCGATGTACCAAGAGGGGCCGCCTCGAAACAGGCCATTCCCATCGCTACGTTTGTAGAGTTGGCCCAGTGTGCATTCGAAGAAGCTACTCGACATGCCGAGCAAGGCTGTCATCCACATCCAGAACACGGCGCCGGGTCCTCCCATGCTCACTGCAATCCCTACCCCGACGATGT
>NZ_JBWKZE010000018.1:16702-135416 GCF_059424205.1 Pseudomonas sp. GW456-12-1-14-TSB6 | reverse complement strand
ATCCCTCCACTCAGCCGGCCGAAGGGGCCGGCACGTCAAGAGCGGTACTCGAGCTAACGCTCATTGTGTTGAGTGGTTTGGCTACGCCATATTTTTGAGGAAACCCGTGTCAACTGTGGGAGCTAGCCTGCTAGCGATGGCGGTCTGTGGGCCGATCTTTTCTTTTGGGAGCAAGCAGCTTTGTAGGACCTTGCGCCGTCTCCTACGTTTTTTTCAGACGCCTCCGATATTGAGTCGCTGTGTTTGCAGTGCTGTACTCGAGGCTGTTTTTCAGCCTTGGTTGAGCAGCGTTGATGAAGAAACCGCCGGTATTGAAAGGTCGGGCCGATCCGGTCTTTGAGTTGTTGATGCGCGCGCCTCACAAGCAGCGTCTGGCGGACTATCTTGCGTTGCTCAAGCCGCTGGATGATCAGGGGCGGTATCTGCCTTTTGAGGATTTGCGGTATCGCTGGGCCAGCGGGCTGGATTCGCGATTGTGTTGGGCGTTGGTCAAGAAGGCGCGGGCCGCTCAGTACATTCATCTTCTGCCTTTGGGGGAGCCGGCCCAGTGGGGAAAGTTTGTGCCGACGCCCACCGCGCAGAAGGCCCTTTCAGTGGTTGATCGGCAAACCACGACGGCGTCGCTGGAGTACATGACCAGCCAGATAGGCGAGCGGGCGCATTTCAGTTATTTGCTTAACGATTTGATCGAGGATGAGGCGATCAGCAGCAGTCAGCTGGAGGGCGCCGCGACCACTACCCGTGTTGCCAAGGACATGCTCAAGCAACGGCGTCAGCCCCGGACGCCGGATGAGCGGATGGTCATGGGCAATTACCGAATGATGAATTTCGCCTGGGAAAAACGTTATGAGCCTTTGAGCGTGGAGTTGATTGCGTCGATGCACCGAGTCGGTGTCGAGGGTATTGATGACGAGCTGTACGACCCCGGGCTTTTCAGGACCAACGATGAAGTGGTGGTGCAGGACGGCGAGGGGAATACCGTCCACTCGCCACCGCCTGCCGCCGGATTGGTGAGGCGACTGGATTTGCTCTCGCAGTGGATCAATCAACCACAGGGTTCACCTCAGCAAAAAAACTACCTGCATCCGCTGATCAAGGCGATCTCGCTGCACTTTGCCCTGGGCTATGAACATCCCTTTCGCGATGGCAACGGGCGGGTCGCCAGGGCGCTGTTTTACTGGTTCATGTTCAAGCACGAGTTTTCGGCGTTCCGCTATATCGCGATCAGTCTTTTACTGCGCAACGCGCCGGTAAAGTACGGGCGGTCGTATTTGCACAGCGAGGCTGATGAGCTCGACCTGACGTACTTCATCGAGTTTCAGTGTTCGGTGATTCTGCGGGCGGTGGAGGGGTTTACCGATGTGTACCGCAAGAGTGTGGCGTACAGCGAAGACTTCGAGCGCTGGCTGACCTGTTCG
This sequence comes from Pseudomonas sp. GW456-12-1-14-TSB6, assembly GCF_059424205.1. Lineage (NCBI taxonomy): Bacteria > Pseudomonadati > Pseudomonadota > Gammaproteobacteria > Pseudomonadales > Pseudomonadaceae > Pseudomonas > Pseudomonas sp. GW456-12-1-14-TSB6. The sequence goes on along the minus strand of NZ_JBWKZE010000018.1, from coordinate 133,998 downwards.
GGCTTTTTTGATCGGCTGACAGAGCGGCAGCGGGCCATTTATCAGGTGGCCAGGAGCGGGGTGGCGAAGGAGTTCACGGCGGGGAACGTCAAGGAGCATCTTGGTTGTGCCTACAACACAGCGGTGTCGACGTTGAGCGGGTTGGTTGAGCTGCAGGTTTTCGAGAAGAAGAAAATGGGGCGCGAGTGGGTGTACTTTTTACGTGTTTCCGCTGGTGGCGGATTGAACAACAGGAGTGAGACAGCTCACTCCCGTGTCGTGTCGGTTTAGAGCGTACCAAACACTTTCTTCGCCAGACTCGTCGCCGCAGCGGCCGGGTTCTTGCGGATGGTTTCTTCCTGTTTGCCGATCATTTCGAACAGGCCGTTGAGCGCTTGTTCGGTCACGTAGCTTTCGATGTTGGCGCTTTTCGCATCCACCACCCCGAAGGTCGCGGCCTGGCCGGCGAAGGCGTTGTATTTCTGGGCTACGCCGACTTTGTCGGTTGCATGTTTGACGATCGGCAGGAACTTGGTGCGGATCTGTTCGCGGCTGGATTTGTCCAGGTATTGGGTGGCGGAGTCGTTGCCGCCGCTGAGGATGCCTTTGGCGTCTTCCACGCTCATTTTCTTCACGGCGTCGACGAGGATCGGCTGGGCCTGGGTGACAGCGGTTTCCGCGGCCTTGTTCATGGCGGTTTCCAGTTCTTCAACTTGAGCGCCCATGCCGAAGGCTTTCATCTTGCCGGCGACTTTGCCGAGTTTGCCCGGCAGTTCGATCTTCACGTCCGGGTTGTTGCTGAAACCGCCCGGGGTGCCGAGTTGTTTGACGGCCAGTTGCGCGCCCTGGGTCAGGGCGTCCTTGAGGCCGCCGGTGGCGTCGCCTTGCGACAGGTCGCTTAGGGACAGGGCCAGTGCGTTGGCGGAGATCATCAGGCCCGCGCACAGGCCGGCGAAGCGAAGGGTAGGGCGGAGCATGGCGGCTTCCTTGTTCGGAGAGGGTTAGCGTGCGGCGTCGACGCGGATCTTCAGCGGCTGCGGATCCTTGCCATCGAGCTGCACGGTATGGTTTTCAGTGGTTATGAACATCAGCTCGCCGTTGACTTCGATGCGCGCGCTGACCGAGTAGCGGTGGCCGGGTTTGACCTGGGCCGGATCGTAGCTCAAGTGGAACGGCAGCGGCACCTGGCCTTTGACCGGGCCTTTCTGTTCGTCGAGTACCACGGCCGGAGCGTCGGCCAGCGAAACGTCCTGCAGGCTTACGCTCAAGGTCGCACTGGGTGGCAGGGCGATGCGTTGCAGGTAGAACACTTCGCCGTCGAGGCTGACCTTGCCGGCCGGTGAGGTCGACTGGCAGGCGCTGAGCAGCGTGGCGGCGGCAAGCAGGGAAAGTTTTCTCATCGGAGATCTCCGTATCGACGGCGCCAGAAGAAGCCTGGCGCCTGTAGGAATTTAGTCGCTTTGCACAGGGGCGGCGGGCTGATCGGCCGCATCTTCACTGCGGTGCAGTGCCACCTGACGGATCGACAAGCGAATCTCCGCCGGCAGCACCCGTTTGGCTGCGCCTTCGGCCAGTTCGCCGAGCAGTTCGTGGTAGCTCAACTTGCCGGCTTCGTCGCGACGCAGTACGTCGAGGTCGAGCAGGGTCTGGATGAAGTGGCGGAACAGGCTCTTGTCGAAGAACTCCGGTGCGTTCAGGCCATGCAGGATCGACAGGCGCTGGGCCATGACCGTGCACAGGTCTTCCAGTTCTTCGGCGCTGATGCTGTTCTGGCCGCTGTTGAGCAGCAGGGAAACGGTCATGTAGAAGCGTTGCAGGGTCTGGGCAATGCTCTTCGACAGCAGGGTCAGCAGCACGAAATGCCGCGAGCTCGGTGCCGGGCGCAGGTACACGTCTTTTTCGAAACGCAGCAGGCCCTGTTCGACGAACGCTTCCAGCCACTGATCGATGACTGCATCCAGTTCGTCCAGGGTCCAGCGGATGAACAGCTCCGATTGCAGGTACGGATACAACGCGCGGGTGTAGCGCAGGATCTGTTCGCGGCTCATGCGCGAGGTGCTCTGGAAGAAGCTCGCCAGTAGCGCCGGCAGGGCGAAGATGTGCAGCACGTTGTTGCGGTAGTACGTCATCAGGACGGCGTTCTGCTCGTCCAGATAAAGGATCTTGCCCAGCGCATCGTTCTGCTCGGACAGCAGATCCATGTCCTTCACGTGTTCGATCAGCGCGCGGCCATCGCCTTCCGGCAACGTGGTGTGCGGCGAGTAAGGGACCTTGCGCAGCAGCGCCAGATACAGATCCAGCACCCGCGCCATGGCCCGATCATCCAGCGCCAGGCGGGTGGTCGAGAGCAGCGCCAGCGCCACCAGGTTGACCGGGTTGATCGCCGCCGCTTCGTTCAGGTGCTGTGCGACTTTCTCGCCGAGGCGGTTGGTGGTTTCGTTGAGCCACGCCGGCTTGTACTGCGGGCCGAGTTCCTGCTGACGCCAGTCCGGCTGTTCGCTGTCGAGGAATTCCGCCAGTTTGATCGGCTCGCCAAAGTTCACCGCCACCTGGCCAAAGCGCTGCTTTAGCGCGCCGATGACTTTGAAGATGTCGAAGATCGATTCTTTCTTCTTGCTCGCGCCACGCAGCTCGCCGAGGTAGGTGCGGCCTTCGAGCACGCGCTCGTAACCGATGTACACCGGCACGAACACGATCGGCATCCGCGACGAACGCAGGAAGCTGCGCATGGTGATCGCGAGCATCCCGGTTTTCGGTTGCAGCATGCGCCCGGTACGCGAGCGACCGCCCTCGACGAAGTATTCGACCGGGAAACCTTTGGTGAACAGGGTGTGCAGGTATTCGTTGAACACCGAGGTGTACAGCGGATTGCCCTTGAACGTGCGGCGCATGAAGAACGCCCCGCCACGGCGCAGCAGGCTGCCGATCACCGGCATGTTGAGGTTGATGCCGGCGGCGATGTGCGGCGGGGTCAGGCCATTGCGGAACAGCAAGTACGACAGCAGCAGGTAGTCAATGTGGCTGCGGTGGCACGGCACGTAGATCACTTCGTGACCCTGGGCGACCTTCTGCACGCCTTCGATGTGGTTGACCTTGATACCGTCGTAGATCTTGTTCCAGAACCAGCTCAGCACCACTTCCAGAAAACGGATCGCGGTGTAGGTGTAGTCCGAGGCGATCTCGTTGCCGTAGCGCAGGGCCTGGGCCTTGGCTTTTTCCGGGGAGATGTTTTCGCGCTCGGCTTCGTCGAGGATCGCTTGCTTGACCAGCGGCTGGTTGAGCAGGCCTTTGACCAGGTTACGGCGGTGGGAAATGTCCGGGCCGATCACCGCAGCCTTGAGGTTGCGGAAGTGCACCCGCAGGATCCGCTGGGCCATGCGCACGGTGCGCTCGTGGCCCTTGTTGTGTTCGATCAGTTCGCGCAGGTGGATCGGTGCGGAGAATTGCACGCGGGTCTTGCGCCCCAGAATCATGATGCTCAGAAGGCGACGCAGACGCCCGGTGACGGCCCAGCTGTCGGCGAACAGCAGTTTCCACGGGCTGTTTTCGCTGTCCGGTGACTGGCCCCAGAACACGCTGACCGGAATGATCTGCGCGTCTTCGGCAGCATTCTGGCTGAGGGCGCTGACCAGTCGGGTCAGGGTCGGCGGCGCACCGCGCTTGTCCTGGCGGCCGAGCCAGTCGGGATCCGGCGTCAGGTAGAAAAACGCCGCCGGTTCGATCAGCGAACCCACGGACACCGGCAGCACCGGGCGCGGCAGGCCGGCCTTGGTGCACTCGGTGTCGACCACCGCCAGATCGGTCAGCGATGGATTTTGCAGGACGTAGAACACCGGACGACTGCGGTCGAGGTTGAGGGTGAACGACGATTGGTTGATCGTCTCGGAGCGAACCCAGAGATACAACAGTCGGCGCAAGGTGCCAAACACAAGACGGCGGAACGGGGAACGGGTCATACGGCTTCTGCGTGAGTGGATAAACCGAGCGTTTGCTCGGGCGGTCAGGGGGGCGTTCTTCATGAGTTTTCGTGCCGCGCCGTGCCTGCTGTTGTGCAGGGCAAGGCGCGAGAAGCGTGGTTTGGTCGTTCCAAACAAGCTTCGAGCAACGCGGCCCTGCACAACAGCAGGCGCGGCCCTTCGGGTTGTGCCTTAAAGCGGACCAGGCTGCGTTGCAGGCCTTGGAAAGGGAACAACCATTTCCAGCGGCCTGCGCCTTGCCTGGTCCGCTTTAAGGCGACAACGCGGCGCGAAAACTCATGAAAAACGCCCCTTAGTTTGCCGTATTGGGCGAAAATCGGCAAAAAAGCGGCGAAGTAATCTCCTGTTGAGAGTTTTGCCGCCTGTCATATACTCGGCGATCTGTCGCCGGGGCCCTTTTATGGACGTCGGACGCAGGCTGACGTTCCTCAAAGGCTTTCCTGCGAAAAGCCTGTTCAATAATAAAAAAGGAGTATGAACAGATGGCAACACGTGAAACCGGCAACGTGAAGTGGTTCAACGACGCCAAAGGCTACGGCTTCATTCAGCGCGAAGACGGGGTGGACGTGTTCGTGCACTACCGCGCGATCCGCGGCGAAGGCCACCGTTCGCTGACCGAGGGTCAGCAGGTTGAATACGCGGTGGTGGAAGGGCAGAAGGGGTTGCAGGCTGAAGACGTTGTAGGCCTGTAAGGGAGGACCTGCGGCCAGTCTCGAGCTACAAGCTTCAAGCGGTCAGGCTTGCAGCTTGAGGCTTGCAGCTCGAAGCTGCTTTTATGCAGTTTTCCAGGTGATCTCTTCTTCACCATCGGCGCTGATCCGGATCCAGCGATCCGCCGTTTCCTCACCTTCTTCCTCGACCCACGTCCCCGGTGCGCAGCGCACTTCGACGTTCAGCGCGGCAAAGGCGGCGCGGGCGCAGGCGATGTCGTCGTCCCATGGGGTCGCATCGCTTTCCAGGTACAGGCTGTTCCACTTGCCCACGGCTTTGGGCAGCCAGGTCACCGGGATGTTGCCGGCCTTGCACTTGTACGTCTGACCTTTCTGTACCCAGTCGCTGCACGGGCCGAGAGCGGCGCCCAGCCAGGCGGAAATGGCCTTGTGGTCGACGTCGGCGTCTTTCAGGTAAATCTCGATGTCCGGTTGGCGCATGGATATCCTCACTGCGGGTCTGAAAAATCCATTCGCGGATTTAGCCGGCCCCGGGTCGTTGCCCGAGACCAAAAGTTATTGAAGAACGAAATAATCGTAGCGCATCGAGACCGTGGTCACGAACGGCTCGGGCTGTTCGATCACCGCCGCGCGGCGCTCGGCACTGGCGCGCCAGCCGTGGGGCGTCATCGCCAGCAGGTTGGCGCGATCCTCGGGCTTGTCCAGCGTCAGTTTGAATTCCAGGGTTTCACTGTGCGCCAGCGCCATGCCTTCCGGTACCAGGGCCAGGTGCTTGTCGTCGGTGTATTCGCGCACTTCGTCGTACAGGCGTTCGCGCAGTTCCATCAGGTGGCCGCTGGTCGGGCCGACTTTCATCAGACCGCCGCCGACGCTGAGCAGGCGTTTGGCTTCTTCCCAGTCCAGTGGACTGAAGACGCTGGCCAGAAACTGGCAACTGCCGGAGGCCAGTGGCACCCGGGCCATGCTGGCGATCAACCAGGTCAGCGCCGGATTGCGTTTGCAGGCGCGTTTGACCGCTTCCTTCGAGATGTCCAGCGCGTAACCGTCGGCGTCGGGCAAAGCCTCGGCGATCTGCGCGGTGTAGTAACCCTCGCCACAACCGATATCGACCCAGCGCGCCGGCGCATAACTCGCCGCCAGCTCCGCCAGACGCTTGGCCACCGGCGCGTAATGCCCGGCGTTCAGAAAGTCGCGGCGGGCCTCGACCATCGCCTGATTGTCGCCGGGATCGCGGCTGTTCTTGTGTTGCACCGGCAGCAGGTTCAGGTAACCCTGGCGCGCGCGGTCGAAGCGGTGGCCGGCGGGGCAGACCACGCCGTTGTCCACCGCGTTCAGCGGTTCACTGCAGATCGGGCACGCGAGCATCAGGCGAGCAACTTGATCAGGGTCTGGTAGTAGATCTCGGTCAGCACGTCGAGATCGGCCGCCAGCACGCGCTCGTTGACCTGGTGGATGGTTGCGTTGACCGGGCCCAGTTCAACAACCTGCGTACCCATGGTCGCGATGAAACGACCGTCGGAGGTGCCGCCGCTGGTGGACGCCTTGGTCTCGCGGCCGGTGATGTCCTTGATGCTCGACGACACCGCGTCGAGCAGCGCACCCGGCTCGGTGAGGAATGGCAGACCGGACAGCGCCCAGTCGATGTGCCAGTCCAGGCCGTGCTTGTCGAGGATGTCGGCGACGCGTTTCTGCAGGCCTTCGACCGTCGATTCGGTGGAGAAGCGGAAGTTGAACACCGCCACCAGATCGCCCGGAATCACGTTGGTCGCGCCGGTGCCGGAGTTGACGTTGGAAATCTGAAAACTGGTCGGCGGGAAGAAGTCGTTGCCGTGATCCCAATGCTCGGCTGCCAGCTCGGCCAGAGCCGGGGCAGCGAGGTGGATCGGGTTCTTCGCCAGGTGCGGATAGGCCACGTGGCCCTGCACACCGCGTACGGTCAGTTTGGCGCCGAGGGAGCCGCGACGACCGTTCTTCACCACGTCGCCCACCAGCGTGGTGCTCGACGGTTCACCGACGATGCACCAGTCCAGACGCTCGTTACGGGCTGCCAGGCGCTCGACCACTGCCTTGGTGCCGTGATGCGCCGGGCCTTCTTCGTCGCTGGTGATCAGGAACGCGACCTTGCCCTTGTGATCCGGGTAGGCGGTGACGAAACGCTCGGCCGCTACGGTCATCGAGGCCAGGCTGCCTTTCATGTCCGCCGCGCCACGGCCGCAGAGCATGCCGTGCTCGTCGATCATTGCGTTGAACGGGTCGATCTGCCACGCAGTAACCGGACCGGTTGGCACCACGTCGGTGTGGCCGGCGAAGCACAGCACCGGGCCGTCGTCTTTGCCGTGCGTCGCCCAGAAGTTATCCACATCTTCGATGCGCATCGGTTCCAGCTGGAAACCGGCATCGCCCAGGCGCTGCATCATCTGCTTCTGGCAATCGGCGTCGACCGGCGTCACGGACGGACGGCGGATCAGGTCGATGGCGAGTTGAAGGGTCGGCGAAAGGTCGGCGTGGGCCGTCATGGAAAACTCCGAAAGCTGGGGGGCAAGGCGCGCAAAATGGCGGTTATCTTAAAGCAAAACGGCGACCATTGGCCGCCGTTTAGTGCATCGGTGAGGATTTAGACCACCGGTGCCGGTTCAGGCGCCGCCGAAGGTTTTGGCAGCGACGACAGGAACGCCATGATCAGCGCCGCCACGTACGGCAGCGACTGCACCAGCAGCATGGCCACCCAGAAGCGCATGTCGTTGCTCGGAATGCCCTGCACCAGGAAGATCCCCAGTGCCGCGCCCCACAACAGCAGCATGATGAACAGCTCTTCCCGGGCCTCGGAAATCGCCACCCAGAAACCATGGTTGTCGGCGTTTTTCGGGGTGCGGAAGAACGGAATGCTGCTGGTGAAGAAGCCGTACAGCACCGCTTTGGCGATGGTGTGCGACAACGCCAGACCGGCCAGTGCGGCGCAGAACGCATCCTTGAGGTTCACGCCCACGGCGCGACGGTAGAGGAAGATGATCTTGCCGACCTTGAACACGAACAGCGCCAGCGGCGGGATCGCGAAGATCAGCAGCGGCGGATCGACCCGTTGCGGCACGATGATCATCGCCGCCGACCACAACAGTGCGCCGACAGTGAAGAAGATGTTCATGCCATCTGCCACCCACGGCAGCCAGCCCGCGAGGAAGTGGTAACGCTGGCCGCGCGTCAGTTCGGTGTCCTTGCCGCGCAGCAGGCTGCGGGTGTGGCGCTTGATGATCTGGATCGCACCGTAGGCCCAGCGGAAACGCTGCTTCTTGAAGTCGATGAAGGTGTCCGGCATCAGGCCCTTGCCGTAACTGTCGTGGTAGTACGCCGCCGACAGGCCTTTCTCGAATACCCGCAGACCGAGTTCGGCGTCTTCACAGATGCACCAGTCGGCCCAGCCCAGTTCTTCCAGAACCGAACGACGGGTCATGGTCATGGTGCCGTGCTGGATGATCGCGTCGCGGTCGTTGCGGGTGACCATGCCGATGTGGAAGAAGCCTTTGTATTCGGCGTAGCAGAGCTTCTTGAAGGTGCTCTCGTTCTGGTCGCGGTAATCCTGCGGCGACTGCACCACGGCGATTTTCGGGTCGGCGAAGTGCGGCACCATGTGCTTGAGCCAGTTCGGGTGCACGCAGTAGTCGGAGTCGATCACCGCGATCACTTCGGCGTCTTTGGCGGTGTGCGGGATCAGGTAGTTCAGCGCACCGCCCTTGAAACCGGCCAGGGGCGAGACGTGGAAGAACTTGAAGCGCGGGCCGAGGGTTTCGCAGTAGTCGCGCACCGGTTCCCAGACCGCCGGGTCCTTGGTGTTGTTGTCGATGATCAGGACTTCGAAGTCCGGGTAGTCGAGGTTGGCCAGGGCGTTGAGGGTCTGTTTGACCATCTCCGGCGGCTCGTTGTAGCAGGGCACGTGGATCGAGACTTTCGGGCGGTAGTCGGAATCGCCGACCACCGGCAGGAATTCACGCCGGCGTTTGTGGATCCACACCGCTTCGGCCAGTTCATGGGCCTCGGTCAGCAACACGATGAACACCCCGAGCGCACCGAGCGCCAGCAGGAAGCCCACCGTCAGGCTGAACCACGTGCTGTATTGCTGGCTGTAGTCGTAACCGATCCACACCAGCACCGAACCGCACAGAAACGCGATAAAGGTCAGGAAGGTACGGCCGCGCTGACGCAGGGCCGAGCCGTCGATCATCAGCAGGGTCAGCGACAACAGCGCCAGCACCACCGAGCCGATGGCCAGCACGCGCCATTGCGGGATCGCCACCACCGGGCCTTCGAAGTTGAATTTCTGCTGGCGCGCGGCGTTGAACACGCCCCAGTAGGCGCCGACCGAACCTTCGTCGCTGGCCTTCCACGGCTGGTCAAACGCTTCGATCACGAAGTAGTTGAAGCCCTGGCGGTTGAGTTTGTTGACCAGCGTGCGCAGGTAGATCGCCTGATCCGCCGGCGACGCATCGGCGCCACCGCGCATGCGGCCGTTGCTCGGCCAGCCCACTTCGGACAGCAGCAGCGGCTTTTTCGGGAACATCTTTTTCAGGTCGCGGGCGCGGTCGAAAACAAACTGCCCGGCCTTGTCCACCGGAATGAATTCCCAGTAGGGCAGAACGTGGGCGGCGATCAGGTCGACGTGCTTGGCCAGTTCCGGGTGTTCTTCCCAGACGTGCCACTGTTCGGAGGTGGTCACCGGCACTTTCACCGCTGCGCGCACGCGGTCGAGCAGCACGCTGAGTTGTTCGGCGGTGATTTCCTTGCGGAAGATCGCTTCGTTGCCGACCACTACGCGAACCACGCTGCGCGAAGTGTTGGCCAGTTCGATGGCGCGGGTGATTTCCCGCTCGTTGCGCTCCTGGTCGGGGCTGATCCAGATCCCCAGGGTCACGCGCAGACCGAACTCTTCCGCCAGTTTCGGGATGTCCTGCAGGGAACCGTCGACCGAGTAGATGCGGATGTTGTCCGTCAGCTTGCTCATGATCTCCAGGTCGCGGCGCATTTCATCGTCGGACGGATACTGATCCTTCTGTGGGAACTGTCCTTGCTGGAACGGTGAATAGGAGAAACCGGAGATCTGCTCCGGCCAGTTCGGCGCGGAGACGGGGCGGTTGATCAGCGCCCAGAAACCGGTGAACAGGGCGGCGATTGCCAGAACCACCACCAGGTTGAGTCCAAATTTACGCGATGACATAGCTGTGTCGGGTTCCAAAGGCTGTGGAACGAAGGGTCGGCTGGTTGACGCCAAGAGGGCGCGCATCCTACACCGGCAGTTCGCTGAGTCCTACAAGAGACAGGAAAATGCCGGATGTTGGGCAATCGACTTTGACTTAAGTTCTTACACTTGTAGCTTGAAGCTTAAAACTTGTCGCTGCGTAGTCCTATAATGCGCGCCGGTTTTCAGGGTAATGGTCATGAGTACAGAAGATCCGCGGTTTGCAGGCATCGCCCGTTTGTATGGCATCGAGGGCCTCGAGCGCCTGCGTGCAGCCCACGTGGCGATTGTCGGCGTTGGCGGCGTCGGTTCCTGGGCGGCGGAAGCCATGGCCCGTTGCGGGGTGGGCGAGATTTCGCTGTTCGACCTCGACGACGTCTGCGTCAGCAACGCCAACCGCCAGTTGCACGCGCTCGACAGCACCGTCGGCAAACCCAAGGTCGAGGTGATGGCCGAGCGTCTGCGCGGGATCAACCCGGACTGCAAGGTGCACGCCGTGGCGGATTTCGTCACCCGCGACACCATGGCCGAATACATCACGCCGAACATCGACTGCGTGATCGACTGCATCGACGCGGTCAACGCCAAGGCTGCGCTGATTGCCTGGTGCAAGCGCCGCAAGATTCAGATCATCACCACCGGTGGAGCTGGCGGGCAGATCGATCCGACGCTGATTCAGGTCTGCGACCTCAACCGCACCTTCAACGACCCACTGGCCTCGAAAGTGCGTTCAACGTTGCGCCGCGATTATGGTTTTTCGCGCACCGTGACCCGCCATTACAGCGTGCCGTGCGTGTTCTCCACCGAACAGCTGCGCTATCCGAAGCCGGACGGCAGCATTTGCCTGCAGAAGAGTTTTGTCGGCGACGGCGTGAAGCTGGACTGCGCCGGCGGGTTTGGCGCGGTGATGATGGTGACGGCGACGTTCGGCATGGTCGCGGCGACCAAGGCTGTGGACAAGATTGTGGCGGGCGTGCGGCGCCCGGCGGATCGGGTCAAGCCTCAGGCCTGACCAGTGACCGATCGTTCCCACGCTCTACGTCGCCGATCGTTCCCACGTCGAGGCGTCGAACCGTCTGCGTGGGAATGCCTCATTGGACGCTCTGCGTCCGCTTCGGCATGGGACGCAGAGCGTCCCGGGCTGCATTCCCACGCGGAGCGTGGGAACGATCAGTTCGGGGCGAGTTCACGCATCCGCTGCAACACGGCATTCAAACCATTGCTGCGCGACGGCGACAACTGCCGCGACAGTCCCAACTGATTGAACCAGTCCGGCAGATCCACCTGCTGCAGCTCGCCCGCGGTCAAGCCGTTGACCCGCAACAGCAGCAACGCCACCAACCCGCGAATCATCCGTGCATCGCTGCTCGCCGCGAACTGCCAGTGGCCGTCGCGCAATTCGCCAACCAGCCACACCTGACTTTCACAGCCGTGTACCCGATTGGCGTCGCACTTGTCCGCATCGCTCAACGGTGGCAGACGATCCCCGAACTGCATCAACAATCGCGCCCGCTGTTCCCAGCCGGCGGCGTTCTGAAAAGTTTGCAGCGCTTCGGCGGCCTCGATCGGCAGGCTCATCGCAACAGCTCCAGCGCCTGATCCAGCGCTTCAAAGAACCGCTCCAGATCTTCGGAATCGTTGTACAGCGCCAGCGACACGCGAATCGCCCCGGCCAGTTCGAAGCGCTTGAGCAGCGGCATGGCGCAGTGGTGCCCGGCGCGCACGGCGATGCCCTGTTCGGTCAGCAAATGCGCCAGATCGGCGTTGTGCACGCCTTCGACGACAAAACTGGCCAGCGCCAGTTGCGGCTTGCCCAGCAGACGGATGCCATTGCGGGCGGCGAGGCCTCGCAAAAGGTAATCGTGCAGCGCGGCTTCGTGGGCGGACACGGCGTCCTGATCCAGACCCGCGAGGTAGTCGAGGGTCGCACCGAGGCCGATCACACTGGCAATCGGCGGTGTTCCCGCCTCGAAGCCCAATGGGGCAGGGCGGAAGCGCGCGTCGTGATAGTTGGCTTCCAGCACCATCTCGCCACCGAACTGCCACGGGCGCAGTTGTTCGAGCGCTGCGTTGCTTCCGAACAGCACGCCAAGGCCATCGGGGCCGTACAGCTTGTGGCTGGAAAACACGTAAAAGTCGCAACCCAGCGCCTGCACGTCATGCCGGCCATGGACCACGCCTTGAGCGCCATCGACCACGGTCAGGGCGTTGTGCGCCTTGGCCATTGCCAGCAATGCCGGCAACGGTTGCCAGGCGCCGAGTACGTTGGACAACTGGCTGACCGCCAGCAAGCGAGTGCGCGGGCCGATCAGGTGAACGGCAGCAGCGAGGTCGATCACGCCGTCATCGTCCAGCGGCAGGATCACCAGTTTCAAATCGCGACGTTGCGCCAGTTGCTGCCACGGCAGCAGATTGGCGTGATGCTCCAGGGCGCTGATGACAATTTCATCGCCCGGATGGAAAAGATGTTCCAGGCCATAAGCCAGGAGATTCAGCGCACTGGTGGCGCCGTGGGTGAAGATGATCTGCCCGCTGTCACCGGCATTCAGCCACTGGGCAACCTTCAGGCGGCTGTCCTCGAACGCCTGCGTGGCGTGGGCGCCGGGCAGATGTTGCGCACGATGAACGTTGGCCGCGCCATTGGCGTAGTAATGCGCCAGCGCGTCGAGCAGGGCCTGGGGTTTTTGCGTGGTGGCGGCGTTGTCCAGGTAAGTCTGGTCTTGCCGTTGCAGGGCGGCGATGGCCGGGAAATCGGCGCGCCAGGGGGAGGGAATCATCATCTGTTCAGCCCTGTGAACTTGGGCGGGTGTACACCGAACCTTGTGGGAGCGAGCCTGCTCGCGAAGGCGTCCTTATGGACGCCAAAAGCTTCGCGAGCAGGCTCGCTCCCACATAGGTCAATGTGCTGCTTAGTTGTGAGCGTGCAGCGCTTCGTTCAGTTCGATCGCCGATTTGTGGGTTTTACATTCCACAGCGCCGGTTTCCGAATTGCGACGGAACAGCAGGTCGGTCTGACCGGCCAGTTCACGGGCCTTGACCACTTTGACCAGGTTGTTGTGCTCGTCCAGCAGCGCGACCTTGGTGCCGGCGGTCACGTACAGGCCCGACTCGACGGTGTTGCGGTCGCCCAGGGGGATACCGATACCGGCGTTAGCGCCGATCAGGCAGCCTTCGCCGACCTTGATCACGATGTTGCCGCCGCCCGACAGGGTGCCCATGGTCGAGCAGCCGCCGCCCAGGTCCGAACCCTTGCCGACGAAGACGCCAGCGGAGACGCGGCCTTCGATCATGCCCGGGCCTTCGGTGCCGGCGTTGAAGTTGATGAAACCTTCGTGCATCACGGTGGTGCCTTCGCCCACGTAGGCGCCCAGACGCAGACGTGCGGCGTCAGCGATACGCACGCCGGCCGGTACCACGTAGTCGGTCATTTTCGGGAACTTGTCCACCGAGAACACTTCCAGCAGTTCGCCGCGCAGACGGGCTTCGAGTTGCAGCTCGGCCAGTTCGCTCAGGTCGATCGCGCCCTGGCTGGTCCAGGCCACGTTCGGCAGCAGCGGGAAGATCCCGGCCAGGCTCACGCCGTGCGGCTTGACCAGGCGATGGGACAGCAGGTGCAGCTTCAGATATGCCTCAGGAGTCGAAGTCAGTTGCGCGTCTTCGGCCAGCAGGGTCGCGACCAGCGGCTTGTGGCTTTCGGCCAGGCGGGTCAGCAGCTTGCCTTGCACCGCGTCGATGCCTTTCACGGCTTCAGCCAGTTGGGCGGCTTGTGCGGTGGTGAAGGTGATGGCCTGGTTGCCTTCGGTGTAGCCGAGGATCGGTGCAACAGCGGCGACCAGCTCAGCCGAAGGGTTCAACAGCGGCTGGGCGTAGAACACTTCCAGCCATGCGCCTTGACGGTTCTGGGTGCCGACACCGAAGGCAATACTGAACAGGGAGTTGGACATGTGAATACCTCTACAAAAAGTGACGGGCTGCTTACTTGAGCGCGGCCGCGTAGATGTCTGGCTTGAAGCCAATCAGGGTTCGGTCACCGAGATCGAGCACCGGGCGCTTGATCATCGAGGGTTGAGCGAGCATCAGTTCGATGGCTTTCGACTGGTCGAGATCGGCTTTGCGTTCGTCGTCGAGTTTGCGAAAGGTCGTGCCTGCGCGGTTCAACACCGTTTGCCAGCCATGCTCGTCGCACCATTGGGTCAGGTGCTCGCGGTCAATGCCGGCGGTCTTGTAATCGTGGAAGTCATAGCTGACAGCGTGTTCATCGAGCCAGGTGCGCGCCTTTTTCATGGTGTCGCAGGCTTTGATGCCGAAAAGGTGCAACGTTTTGCTTGAAACGGTCAAGGAATTGCCCCCTTTACAGGTGCTGGAAAAAAATGGTGTCGGATTATGCCATGACCAGACGGTTTCGCGGCGCCGAGGTTGCTTTTGCTGAGAGGGCTGCGACATAGGTGCAACGGTCACGCACAGCCTAAGCGGCTAATATGGCAGTTCAACGCTGTCGATTGTCCGGGATTTCCGCTCTATGCAAACCGCTTATACCGTCCTGATTCTGCTGATGCTGGTCAGTGTCTCGCGCCTGATTGGACGGGTGATTCCGCTGCCGCTGCCACTGGTGCAGATCGCCGCCGGTGCCTTGCTGGCCTGGCCGACCCTCGGCCTGCACGTGGCTCTTGATCCGGAGCTGTTCCTGTTTCTGTTCCTGCCACCGCTGCTGTTTTCCGATGGCTGGCGCATGCCCAAGCGGGAATTGTGGCGTCTGCGCGGGCCGGTGCTGACACTGGCGGTCGGGTTGGTGCTGTTTACCGTGGTCGGGGCGGGCTACTTCATTCATTGGCTGCTGCCGACGATTCCCTTGCCGGTGGCCTTTGCGCTGGCGGCGGTGCTGTCGCCAACGGATGCCGTGGCGGTCTCGGCCATTTCGCAGAACCGCTTGCCCACGCCGCTGATGCACATGCTGCAGGGCGAGGCGTTGATGAACGATGCATCGGGCCTGGTGACGTTCAAGTTCGCCCTGGTCGCGGCGGTTACCGGTGCGTTTTCCCTGGCCAATGCCAGTCTGACCTTCGTGCTGGTGGCGGTCGGCGGGCTGGCGGTCGGTGTGGCGCTGAGTTGGCTGGTCGGCCGGTTGCGCGCCTGGATGATCGCCCGGGGCTGGGACGATCCGGCGACCCATGTGGTGTTCATGTTGCTGCTGCCGTTTGCCGCTTACGTTCTGGCCGAACGGCTCGGCGCATCGGGCATTCTTTCGGCAGTGGCGGCGGGGATGATGCAGAGCTGGCTCGATCTGCTGCCGCGCCAGACCAGCACCCGGTTGCTCAACCGCAGCGTCTGGTCGTTGCTGGAGTTTGCCTTCAACGGTTTGATCTTCCTGCTGCTCGGCCTGCAACTTCCGGACATCGTTAAAGCGGTGGTCAGCCACGAGACATCGTTATGGCCGACCCTGTTCTATCGCTGTCTCGATGTGGTGGCGATTTTCCTGGCGCTGGTGCTGTTGCGTTTCATCTGGGTGCAGAGCATCTGGCGTCTGTCGGTGCTGCTGCGCCGTCTGCGCGGCAAGGGGGATCTGACGCAAGTGCCGACTGCCCGTTCCTGCTGGCTGCTGACCGTTGGTGGCGTACGCGGTGCGGTGACCCTGGCGGGTGTGATGTCGGTGCCGATGCTGATGGGCAGCGAGGCGTTCCCCGAGCGTGATTTGCTGATCTTCATCGCCGCCGGGGTGATCCTGTTGTCGCTGGTGGCGGCCTGTATTGCGCTGCCGTTGCTGTTGCGCGGCATCGAAAAGAGTCCGGATGACAAACGCCGGCAGGAAGTGCGCGACGCCTGGCGCAAGACGGCGGAAGCGGCGATTCACGCGCTGGAGATCGAAGAGGTCAGCCCGCAGGACGCCGCGCAAGCCGCACTGGCGGCCGAGCTCAAGGCGCGCATCATGTCCGAGTACCGCCACCAACTGGAGGTGTTCAACGATTCGGCCGAAGCCCAGGCGCTGGCGTTCCAGATGGATCTGCTGGAACGCCGCTTGCGCCTCAAGGCGCTGCGCGCGCAGCGCCTTGAGTTGTACAGCCTCAGTCGTCAGCACCAGATCGGTGATGACGTGCTGCGCGAGGTGTTGGGCGAACTCGACTTGAGTGAGGCCAACCTGGGCCAGGTCAAATAGGCAAAACGTTACTTGGGATAAAGCAACCTCATCAGGCGTTTGTCTTTCTTGCTGATCTTGCGGTTGATCGGCACCTCCCAGTTGCCCACCGTCAAGGTGTTGGCCACGGGGTGGTGCATGATCGACCTGCGGTCGTAGGAGGTGTAGATCGCATCCAGCGTGTCGAAGGAGGCGAACAGGTTTCGGTCGACCTGCGCCTCGGTCAGCGGGTTCATTTCGCGATTTTTGTAGAACTCATACACCTTCGGTTTATCCCACGGAATTTTTGCCTGTGGGTGTTGGTGTTCATGCAGCGCGCCCAACGCATGCCCGAACTCGTGAATCACGATCACTTCAAAGTCCTGGTGGTCCGGCTTCACGCCCAGATTCATGGTCGGATAGTCCGGATGAATCAACAGCGCATCGGTGCCCAGCATTGAGCTGTTGTCATTGTTGTTAGTGGCAATGCGGATATCGCCTTGCCGGTCATCGACGAATTCGAACTTGAGGTTGATGTACGGCAACCACTGGCTGGCGGCGTCGATGATCTTGGTCCTGTGCTCGGCATCGGGCGCGTCCATGAAGGCGACTTTCAGTGTGCGGCCGTTGGCCCACAGCTTTGAATAGTTGACGACGGAGCGCTTGCGGCGAGTGCCGGTCGCGTTGCCGGCGTTGGCCGGGTTTTCATTGATGGCGGCTGTGTAGGCCGCCTGATCGTCGGGCCATTGATGAAGTTGGCAATCGAGCAGTTCTGTCATTTTTTTCACTTCTTCCATGAAGTCAAAGGTCGGTTTTTGGTGGTGCGCAGCGAGCGGCGCCGCCCAAGACTAACGTCTGGCCAATAGGAGAGTGAGGTAGAAACAGGAGGGCAACTGTTACGTGATATTTGATTGCCCGTGCCGGATTGCCCGGCACGGGCGTTCAGACATTACTTGTGGCGCAGGACGAAATCGCGGATGCGCTCGGCAGCCTCGACGCACTCGGCCAGCGGCGCAACCAGCGCCATGCGCACGCGCCCGGCGCCCGGATTGACGCCATCGACGTCACGGGACAGGTACGAACCCGGCACCACGGTCACGTGCTCTTCGGCAAACAGATCCCGGCAGAACGCGGCATCGTCACCTTGCACATTCGGCCACAGGTAGAAGCTGCCATCCGGGCGCTGCACGTCCATCACCGGGCTGAGAATCGCCAGCACGGCGTCGAACTTTTCGCGATACAGCGCACGGTTGGCGCGTACATGCACTTCGTCATTCCACGCAGCGACGCTGGCCAGTTGGGTCTGAACCGGCATCGCGCAGCCGTGGTAGGTGCGGTACAGCAGGAAGCCCTTGAGGATGTCGGCATCGCCGGCGACAAAACCGGAGCGCAGGCCCGGCAGGTTCGAGCGCTTGGACAGGCTGTGGAACACCACGCAGCGCTTGAAGTCCTGGCGACCCAGTTCGGCGCAGGCGCTGAGCAGGCCTGGCGGCGGCGTCTGTTCGTCGAAGTACAGTTCGCTGTAGCACTCGTCGGCGGCGATTACGAAGTCGTATTCGTCGGCCAGGGCGATCAGCTTTTTCAGCACGTCGACCGGAATCAGCGCGCCGGTCGGGTTGCCCGGCGAGCACAGGAACAGGATCTGGCAGCGTTTCCAGATGTCAGGCGATACCGCGTCGAAGTCCGGGTTGAAGCCGTTCTCGTCCAGGCATGGCAGGTAGTGCGGCTTGGCCCCGGCGAGGAACGCCGCGCCTTCGTAAATCTGATAGAACGGGTTCGGGCTGACCACCAGCGCGTCGTCGCCACGGTTGACCACGGTCTGGGTGAAGGCGAACAGCGCTTCACGGGTGCCGTTGACCGGCAGCACGTTGCGCGCCGGGTCGATCCAGCCGCTCGGCATGTTGAAACGACGTTCGCACCAGGCCGCGATGGCTTCGCGCAGGGCCGGAATGCCGAGGGTGGTCGGGTACACCGCCATCTGATCCAGATTGTTGGCCAGCGCCTCGGCGACAAAGCTTGGCGAGCGATGCTTCGGTTCGCCGATGGACAGCGCGATCGGGCGCTTGTCCGGGTTTGGCGTGACGCTGCCGAGCAGGGCGCGGAGCTTTTCGAACGGGTAGGGCTGAAGCTGGGACAGAGCGTTGTTCATCGGTGCGGGATCTCGTGCAAAGCGGTTGAATCCGGGCGCGCAATCAAATGCTGATGCGCGACAGTTTGATATCGGGTTCCTGATTGACGCTCAGCTGTTCGACGATGGCATCCTGCAAACGGCTGCACAGCAGCGGGTCGGACAGCGGTTGATTGTGGGCGTCGGTGATGAAGAACACGTCTTCCACCCGCTCGCCCAGGGTGGCGATCTTGGCGTTCTGCAGCGACAGGTCGAACTCGAGGAAAATCCCGCCGACCCGTGCCAGCAGGCCCGGCCGATCCGGCGCAGTGAGTTCCAGTACGGTTACCGGACGCTGGGCGTCGTTGTGGATCGTCACCTGCGGGGCGAACGCAAAATGCTTGAGCTGGCGCGGCACCCGACGCTGGATGATCGTCGGGTAGTCGGCCGGGTTGCGCAGGGCTTCGGTCAGTCCCTCGCGAATCTGTTTGACCCGGACCGGATTGTCGCCGATCGAATCGCCATCGGTGTCGAGCACGATGTAGGTGTCGAGGGTGAACTGGCTGCTGGACGTGATGACCCGGGCGTCGTGAATATTCAGGTTGAGCTGGTCCATCGCCGCCACGGTCACGGCGAAGAAGTCGTGCTGGTCCGGCGCGTAGATGAAAATCTGCGTGCCGCCCTCGAACTCGCGCTGGGTGGTTTCCTTGATCAGCACCAGCGGACCGCCGTCGGCCGGTTGCTGAAGGATCGCGTCGGTGTGCCAGGCCACGTCGCCGGCGGTGTGGCGCAGGAAGTAGTCATCGCCCAGTTGCGCCCACAATTGCTCGACGTCATCCGGATCGGTGCCGCCGCGCACCAGAATGTCCAGTGCTGCGCTCTGGGTCTGGCGGATCTGTTCTTCGCGATCCACCGGGTTCTCCAGGCCGCGGCGCAGGGCGCGCTTGGTCTCGGTGTAGAGCTGGCGCAACAGGCTGGCACGCCACGAGTTCCACAGCGTCGGGTTGGTCGCGTTGATGTCGGCCACGGTCAGCACGTACAGGTAGTCGAGACGGGTTTCGTCACCGACCGCCAGGGCGAAGTCATGGATTACCTGCGGGTCGGACAAGTCTTTGCGCTGGGCGGTGGTCGACATCACCAGGTGGTTCTGCACCAGCCAGACGATCAGGCGGCTGTCCCAGACCGGCAGTTGGTGACGCTGGCAGAACGCCTCGGCATCCACCGCGCCAATCTCCGAGTGATCGCCATGCCGGCCCTTGCCGATGTCGTGGTACAGGCCGGCCATATAAATGAGTTCAGGCTTGGGCAGTTTGGCCATGAGCTTGGCGGCCAGCGGGAATTTTTCCGACACCTGGGTGTACTGCAATTTGCGCAGGTGCTTGATCAGGTTCAGCGTGTGCGCATCGACCGTATAGATGTGAAACAGGTCGTGCTGCATCTGCCCGACAATGAAGCCGAATTCCGGCAGATAGCGTCCGAGAATGCCGTAGCGGTTCATCCGCCGCAGGTTGCGGTGAATGCCGATCTTGCACTTGAACAGCTCGATGAACAGGCTGGTGTTGCGGATGTCGTTGCGGAAGTTGTCGTCGATCAGGTGACGGTTTTCCCGCAGCAGACGAATGGTGTCGGCGCGTACGCCTTTGATTTCCGGCTGCTGGGCCATCAGCACGAAGATCTCGAGCATGGCGAACGGCGTACGGCGGAACACGTTGTCGTTGCGTGCCTCGATGTAGCCGTCGTGCAGCTGGAAGCGCGAGTTGATCGGCTGTGGTGGCGCTTCGTCTTCCGGGGCGAGGATGACTTCCTCGAAGTGCTGGATGATCAGGTCGCTGAGCTGGGCAATGCTCATCACCACCCGGAAATACTGCTGCATGAAGTTTTCGACGGCCTGTTTGGCGTCGTCGCCTTCAAAACCCAGCAGCCCGGCAATGGTGCGCTGATGATCGAACAGCAGGCGGTCTTCGGAGCGACCGGCGAGCATGTGCAGGGCGTAACGCACTTTCCAGAGGAATTCCTGAGAGGACGCCAGCAGGGCGTTTTCACTCTCGACCAGAAAGCCTTCGCCGGCCAGGGCGCGCAGGTTCAGGGTGCCGTACTGACGGCGGGCCACCCACAGAATGGTCTGGATATCCCGTAGTCCGCCGGGCGAGCCTTTGACGTTGGGCTCCAGATTGTATTCGGTGTCGTTGTACTTGTGGTGGCGAGCCTTCTGCTCGGCGCGCTTGGCCAGGAAGAAATCCTTGCTCGGCCACATGTGTGCAGTGCTGGTGACGTCGAGCATGCGCTGGCGCAGGCGCTCGGGGCCGCAGATGGTGCGGCTTTCCATCAGGTTGGTGACCACCGTCAGGTCGGCGCGCGCCTCTTCGGCGCATTCGTCGACCGAGCGAACGCTCTGACCGACTTCCAGGCCGATGTCCCACAGCAGCGTCAGAAAACGCTCGATGGAATCGCGGAAAATTTCGTGATCGGCGCTGTCCAGCAGGATCAGCAGATCGATGTCGGAATAGGGGTGCAATTCACCGCGACCGTAGCCGCCGACCGCGACCAGCGCGATGTCGGCGTCTTCGCTCCAGTCGAACTGGTCCCAGGCCTTTTGCAGGATGTTATCGACGAACCACGCCCGATCTTCGATCAGCCTGCGTATATCGCGACCGGCCCGAAAACGTGCATCGAGCACCTCGCGGGCCTGGCGGATCGCCTTCTTGAACGCCGCGATAGGACTCGCTTTCAGGGCCAGTTCAGCCTGGAACTGACCGCGGTCGAAGAGTTCGGGATCCACCTGCGGCATCGATTGGCTTTCCTTCTATAGGCTGGGAACGGTGTCTGGGTCAGGCCGAGATGCGCGGGATCGTGTCGTCGCTGCGCAGGGTGAAGATCTCGTAGCCGGTGTCGGTGACAAGCAAGGTGTGTTCCCACTGCGCCGACAGCTTGCGATCCTTGGTGATCGCGGTCCAGCCGTCGCCCAGTACTTTGGTGTCGGCCTTGCCCTGGTTGATCATCGGCTCGATGGTGAAGGTCATGCCTGCCTTCAGTTCCATGCCGGTGCCGGCGCGGCCATAGTGCAGAATCTGCGGTTCTTCGTGGAACACCTTGCCGATGCCGTGGCCGCAGAACTCGCGTACGACCGAGAAACCGTTCTTTTCCGCGTGCTTCTGGATGATTTCGCCAATGTCACCGAGGCGGCAGCCGGGTTTGACGATTTCGATCGCCTTGTACATGCATTCCTGGGTGACCTGCGACAGGCGCTCTGCCCAGACCGGCACGGTGCCGACGTGGAACATGCGGCTGGTGTCGCCGTGGTAGCCGTCCTTGATCACCGTGACGTCGATGTTCAGGGTGTCGCCATTTTTCAGCGGCTTGTCGTTCGGGATGCCGTGGCAGACCACGTGGTTGATCGAGGTGCAAATCGACTTCGGGTAGCCCTTGTAGTTGAGCGGGGCAGGGATGGCCTGCTGCACGTTGACGATGTAGTCGTGGCAGATCTGGTTCAGCTCATCGGTGGTCACGCCAGGCTTGACGTGCTCGGCAATCATTTCCAGCACATCGGCGGCCAGTTTGCCGGCGACACGCATGCCAGCGATGTCCTCGGGGGTTTTGAGGGTGACGGTCATACAGGCTCTCTCTGCGCTCGACGGCGCTTGCTGATACGAACAGGGGCGCGGCTGTTGATTTGGCGGCCCCGAAAAACGCGATTCTAACAGACCAAAGGCGCAAATCCGCGCCTGCGTGTATCGCTTCTGTCTATACAATGCGGCGCATTGTCCCGATTCCAAGGGGCTGGCGCGCATGTCCCTGACGCGATTGCAGATTCCGGGTTCCGTTTGCGTCGCCCCTGTGGTATAAAATGCGCCGCTTTCCGGGGATAGCTCCGGGAGCATTAACCCACACACGTGTCGACACGATGGCCTGGGTGCCTTTGATCCTCGGATCAATGGTTGGTCATTGGGATACGTGGAGGCCCAACCCGACTTATCAAGGAACTATCATGTCCCAAGTCAACATGCGCGATATGCTGAAGGCCGGTGTGCACTTCGGTCACCAAACCCGTTACTGGAATCCGAAAATGGGTAAATACATTTTCGGCGCGCGTAACAAGATTCACATCATCAACCTTGAAAAAACCCTGCCAATGTTCAACGAAGCTCTGACTTTCGTAGAGCGTCTGGCCCAGGGCAAAAACAAGATTCTGTTCGTCGGCACCAAGCGTTCCGCTGGCAAGATCGTTGCTGAAGAAGCAGCACGTTGCGGTTCGCCGTACGTCGATCACCGCTGGTTGGGCGGCATGCTGACCAACTTCAAGACCATCCGTGCTTCCATCAAGCGTCTGCGTGACCTTGAAGTTCAAGCCGAAGACGGTACTTTCGCCAAGCTGACCAAGAAAGAAGCGCTGATGCGCACTCGTGATCTTGAGAAGCTGGATCGCTCCCTGGGCGGCATCAAGGACATGGGCGGTCTGCCAGACGCACTGTTCGTGATCGACGTTGACCACGAGCGCATCGCGATCACCGAAGCCAACAAGCTGGGCATCCCGGTCATCGGCGTTGTCGATACCAACAGCAGCCCGGAAGGCGTTGACTACATCATCCCAGGCAACGATGACGCAATCCGCGCTATCCAGCTGTACATGGGTTCGATGGCTGACGCAGTGATCCGCGGTCGCAACAACGTTGCTGGCGGCACTGTAGAATTCGCAGCTGAAGAAACTCAGGCTGCAGCTGAGTAATCGACGCCCTGGCGTTGACTCAGTAAGCAAAAAGGGGGCTTGGCCCCCTTTTTGCCACCTCGAAAACCATCTGTCGGCAGCGCAGCTACAGCATCTGTAACGTGCAGCAGCTACAAACAGGTTCGGGAAGAATTGAACGCCCGTTCGATCGGGTGGAATGGTTGAAAACCTATCCAAGAGGAATTTGAAAATGGCAGCAATTACTGCAGCGTTGGTCAAAGAACTGCGCGAGCGTACCGGCGAAGGCATGATGGATTGCAAGAAAGCCCTGGAAAAGGCTGGCGGCGACATCGAAAAAGCCATTGATGACATGCGCGCTTCGGGCGCCATCAAGGCTGCCAAGAAAGCTGGCAACGTTGCCGCTGAAGGCGCTATCGCCATCAAGGACGACGGCAAGGCTGCCGTTCTGATCGAAGTCAACTCGCAGACCGACTTCCTGGCTCTGCAGGACGACTTCAAAAACTTCGTTGCTGCCAGCGTTGACAAAGCATTCGCTGACAAGCTGACCGATGCAGCTCCGCTGATCGCTTCTCAAGAAGCCGCTCGCGAAGCACTGGTTGCCAAAGTAGGCGAGAACGTCAACATCCGTCGCCTGGTGCGCGTAGAGGGCGACGTAGTCGGTACCTACCTGCACGGCAACAAGATCGGTGTTGCTGTTGTCCTGAAAGGCGGCGACGTCGAGCTGGCCAAAGACATCGCGATGCACGTTGCTGCAAGCAACCCTGAGTTCCTGCTGCCTTCGCAAGTCTCCGACGAAGCGATCGAGCGTGAAAAGGCTGTGTTCCTGCAGCTGAACGAAGAAAAAATCAAAGGCAAGCCAGAAAACATTGTTGAGAACATGGTCAAGGGCCGTATCAGCAAGTTCCTGGCAGAAGCGAGCCTGGTTGAGCAGGCGTTCGTCAAGAACCCTGAAATCAAGGTTGGTGAGCTGGCCAAGAAAGGCGGCGCTGAAATCGTTTCCTTCACCTACTTCAAAGTAGGCGAGGGCATCGAGAAGCCGGTCGACAACTTCGCTGAAGAAGTTGCTGCCCAGCTGGCTGCCGCCAAGCAATAAGACGGTTTTTCAACTGTCGCCCGAAAGAGGCTGCCCGCTCACGCGCGCAGCCTCTTTTCAGATAGGGTTACCAATTTTTAATTGGTTTCCCCTTGGAACTGACTTACAAAGCCATGTTCCGATGGCGCTGAAGCAGCGCCAAGCTAGAGTGAACGCCAGCTGTAAACAGCTCGCAAAGAATTTTTAAAATACGCCGCAGGAGAGATTCGCAATGGCTCAGCAGGGCAGTGGTTATCAGGCTCGCTATAAACGCATTCTACTCAAGCTTAGCGGCGAGGCCCTGATGGGCTCGGAAGAGTTCGGGATCGATCCGAAAGTGCTGGATCGCATGGCGCTGGAAGTCGGCCAGTTGGTCGGCATCGGCGTTCAGGTCGGTCTGGTGATCGGCGGTGGCAACCTGTTCCGCGGTGAAGCGCTGAGCAAGGCCGGCATGGATCGGGTCACGGGCGACCACATGGGCATGCTGGCCACTGTGATGAACGCCTTGGCCATGCGCGACGCGCTGGAACGTGCCAATATCTCCGCCATCGTGATGTCGGCCATCTCCATGGTCGGTGTGACCGATCACTATGACCGTCGCAAGGCCATGCGCCACCTGAACTCCAAGGACGTGGTGATTTTCGCGGCCGGTACCGGCAATCCGTTCTTTACCACGGATTCGGCAGCCTGCCTGCGCGCCATTGAAATCGACGCCGATGTCGTGCTCAAGGCGACCAAGGTCGATGGCGTCTACACCGCTGACCCGTTCAAAGACCCGCATGCCGAGAAGTTCGATCATCTGACATACGATGAAGTACTGGATCGCAAGCTGGGTGTAATGGATCTGACGGCTATCTGCCTGTGCCGCGATCACAAGATGCCGCTGCGCGTATTTAACATGAACAAGCCGGGCGCCCTGCTGAACATCGTGCATGGTGGCGCCGAAGGCACTCTGATCGAGGAAGTCCAACAATGATCAACGAAATCAAGAAAGACGCTAAAGAGCGCATGACGAAGTCCGTTGAGTCCCTGGCTCACAACTTCGGCCGTATCCGCACCGGTCAGGCGCACCCGAGCATCCTGGAAGGCGTGATGGTGCCTTACTACGGCGCTGATACCCCGATCAAGCAAGTGGCCAACATCACCGTCAAGGATGCCCGTACCCTGCAAGTCGTTGCGTTCGAGCGCAACATGCTGGGCGCCGTGGACAAGGCCATCGGCAGTGCAGGTCTGAACCTGAACCCGACCAACCTGGGTGAGTTGCTGCTGATCAGCATGCCGGCTCTGACTGAAGAAACCCGTCGCGGTTTCACCAAGCAGGCGCGTGATGTGGCTGAAGACGCTCGTGTTGCCGTGCGCAACATCCGTCGCGATGCCAACAGCTCCCTGAAGGATCTGGTCAAGGAAAAGGAAATCAGTGAAGACGAAGAGCGTCGCGCAGCCGGCGAGATCGACGATCTGACCAAGAAGTTCGTGGCTGAAATCGACGCCAAGCTGGCCGAGAAAGAAAAAGACCTGATGGCCGTATAAGGGTCGAGCTTTAAATGGACAAGACCAAGCAGACTGCGCCGTCCGCGGTGCCGCGCCATGTCGCGATCATCATGGATGGCAACAATCGCTGGGCGAAAAAACGCTTCATGCCAGGTGTTGCCGGGCATAAAGCGGGCGTGGACGCTGTGCGGGCGGTGATCGAGGTGTGTGCCGAGGCCAAGGTCGAGGTGCTCACCCTGTTCGCTTTTTCCAGTGAAAACTGGCAGCGCCCGGCCGATGAGGTCAGTGCCTTGATGGATCTGTTCTTCAAGGCGTTGCGTCGTGAGGCAAAGCGCCTTAACGACAACAACATCAGTCTGCGCATCATCGGTGATCGCACGCGGTTTCATCCCGAGCTTCAGGCAGCGATGCGTGAAGCTGAGGCGATGACCGCCGGTGCCAACCGTTTCATCCTGCAGATCGCTGCCAACTACGGCGGTCAGTGGGACATTGCGCAAGCGGCGCAGCGTCTGGCGCGTGAGGTTCAGGCCGGGCATTTGCGCCCGGAAGATATCACCCCGGATCTGCTGCAGACCTGTCTGGTCACTGGTGATCTGCCGTTGCCCGACTTGTGCATCCGCACCGGCGGCGAGCATCGCATCAGCAACTTCCTCTTGTGGCAGCTGGCGTACGCCGAGTTGTACTTCTCCGACCTGTTCTGGCCGGACTTCAAACACGAAGCCATGCGCAATGCGCTGGCCGATTTCGCTTTGCGCCAGCGTCGCTTCGGTAAAACGAGCGAGCAGGTCGAAGCTGGAGCCCGGGTTTAATGCTTAAACAACGCATCATCACTGCACTGATTCTGTTGCCGATCGCCCTGGGTGGTTTTTTCCTGCTCGAAGGGTCCGGTTTTGCCCTGTTCATCGGGCTGGTCGTAAGTCTGGGTGCCTGGGAGTGGGCACGCCTGGCCGGCTTCACCGCGCAGGCATTCCGTGTTGGCTACGCGGCGTTGGTCGCGCTGATGCTGTTCGTCATGTACATCCTGCCGGGGCTGGCGCCATGGGTGCTGGGCGCGTCGGTGATCTGGTGGGTGCTGGCGACCTGGCTGGTGCTGACGTATCCGCGCTCCAGTGAGCATTGGTCCAGCGCCGCCGCCAAGCTGGTAATCGGTTTGCTGATTCTGTTGCCTGCCTGGCAAGGGTTGGTGCTGATCAAGCAATACCCGCTCGGTAACTGGTTGATCATGGCGGTGATGGTGCTGGTCTGGGGGGCTGATATCGGGGCGTACTTCTCCGGTCGTGCGTTCGGCAAGCGCAAGCTGGCGCCGCAAGTCAGTCCCGGCAAAAGCTGGGAGGGCGTGTATGGCGGTCTGGCGCTGAGCCTGGTCATCACCACCCTGGTCGCGCTGTTCCGTGACTGGACGGTGGCGCAGCTGTTCAAGGGCCTGATCGGTGCTGCGGTGATCGTCTTCATCTCGGTGGTGGGCGACCTGACCGAAAGCATGTTCAAGCGGCAGTCCGGCATCAAGGACAGCAGTAACCTGCTGCCCGGTCATGGTGGTGTACTGGATCGCATCGACAGCCTGACGGCGGCGATTCCGGTCTTTGCGGTGCTGTTGTGGATGGCGGCGTCGTGAGTTGCCCGCAGCAGATAACCGTATTGGGGGCGACCGGTTCGATCGGTCTGAGCACTCTGGACGTCATCGCCCGGCATCCGGAGCGTTATCAGGCTTTCGCCCTGAGCGGTTTTACCCGCCTGAGCGAACTGTTTGCCCTGTGTGTCCGTCATCTTCCTAAATATGCAGTAGTGCCGGAGGCCGGCGCCGCTCGCAACCTGCAGGACGATTTACGAGCTGCGGGTCTGCCGACGCAGGTGCTGGTCGGCGAGGAAGGATTGTGTCAGGTCGCTGCGGCACCCGAGGTGGATGCCGTCATGGCCGCCATCGTCGGCGCTGCCGGCCTGCGCCCGACTCTCGCGGCAGTCGAGGCGGGAAAGAAGATTCTTCTGGCCAACAAGGAAGCGCTGGTCATGTCCGGCGCCTTGTTCATGCAGGCGGTGCGCAAGAGCGGTTCGGTCCTGTTGCCGATCGACAGCGAACACAACGCGATTTTCCAGTGCATGCCGCAGGACTTTGCTCGCGGGCTGAGTAACGTTGGGGTCCGTCGGATTTTGCTGACGGCCTCCGGTGGTCCTTTCCGGCAGACGCCGATGGCCGAACTGGCGCATGTTTCACCGGATCAGGCCTGTGCGCACCCGAACTGGTCCATGGGGCGCAAGATCTCGGTGGATTCGGCCAGCATGATGAACAAGGGGCTCGAACTGATCGAGGCCTGCTGGTTGTTCGATGCCAAGCCATCGCAAGTCGAAGTGGTGATTCATCCACAGAGTGTGATCCATTCGCTGGTCGATTACGTGGATGGTTCGGTGCTGGCGCAGTTGGGCAATCCCGATATGCGCACGCCGATTGCCAACGCCCTGGCCTGGCCAGAGCGCATTGACTCGGGCGTGGCGCCGCTGGATCTGTTCGCTGTGGCGCGCCTGGATTTCGAAGCTCCCGACGAAGAGCGTTTCCCGTGCCTGCGCCTGGCGCGGCAGGCCGCCGAGGCGGGAAACAGTGCCCCGGCCATGCTCAACGCGGCGAATGAAGTGGCGGTTGCCGCGTTTCTCGACGGACGGGTTCGCTACCTGGAAATCGCGAGTATCATCGAGGAAGTCTTGAATCTCGAGCCTGTGGTGGCGCTGAATGATCTCGATGCGGTGTTCGCCGCTGATGCAACCGCCCGGACATTGGCCGGGCAATGGTTGAGTCGTCACGGCCGATAGGTCTTGCAACACATGGCTTCACGCGGCACTGGACAGGATTGCGGAGAAAGTAGATGAGCGCGCTCTATATGATTGCCGGCACCCTGATCGCTCTGGGTGTGCTGGTCACCTTTCACGAATTCGGCCACTTCTGGGTCGCGCGTCGCTGTGGCGTCAAGGTTCTGCGTTTCTCCGTGGGCTTCGGCATGCCGCTGCTGCGCTGGCATGACAAGCAGGGTACCGAGTTCGTAGTCGCCGCGATTCCGCTGGGTGGCTACGTCAAGATGCTCGACGAGCGCGAAGGCGAAGTGCCGGCCGATCAGCTTCATCAGTCATTCAATCGCAAGTCTGTTCGTCAGCGGATCGCCATCGTCGCGGCCGGCCCTGTGGCTAACTTTCTGCTGGCGCTGGTGTTCTTCTGGGTGCTGGCGATGCTCGGCAGCGAGCAGATTCGTCCGGTTATCGGTTCGGTGGAGTCCGGCAGCATCGCTGCGACAGCGGGGCTGAGCGCTGGTCAGGAAATTGTCGCGATCGACGGCGAGCCGACCTCGGGCTGGGCTGCAGTCAACCTCCAGCTGGTGCGACGTCTCGGCGAAAGCGGTTCCTTGCAGGTACTGGTGCGCGAGCAGGGCTCTACGGCTGATACGCCTCGTGAACTGGCACTCGATAAATGGCTCAAGGGGGCCGACGAGCCCGATCCGATTCGCTCCCTCGGCATTCGCCCTTGGCGCCCGGCATTGCCGCCGGTGCTGGCCGAACTTGATCCGAAAGGCCCGGCCCAGACAGCCGGGCTGAAAACCGGCGATCGCCTGCTGACACTGGATGGCAAGGCGCTGGATGACTGGCAGCAGGTGGTCGATACCGTTCGTACGCGTCCTGATACCAAAATCGTGCTGCGCGTCGAGCGCGACGGTGTTCAAATCGACGTCCCTGTGACGCTGGCCGCGCGTGGCGATAGGAAGTCGCCAAGCGGTTACCTGGGGGCAGGTGTCAAGGCTGTCGACTGGCCGCCGGAAATGATCCGCGAGGTCAGCTACGGGCCTTTGGCGGCGATTGGCGAGGGTGCCCGTCGTACCTGGACCATGAGCGTTCTGACGCTGGATTCACTGAAGAAAATGCTCTTCGGCGAGCTCTCGGTAAAAAACTTGAGTGGACCGATAACCATTGCTAAAGTGGCGGGCGCTTCTGCCCAGTCGGGCGTCGCTGATTTCCTGAATTTCCTTGCTTATCTGAGTATTAGCCTGGGGGTTCTGAATTTGCTGCCCATTCCTGTACTGGATGGGGGGCATTTGTTGTTTTATCTGATCGAGTGGGCGCGTGGTCGTCCCTTGTCGGATCGGGTGCAAGGTTGGGGGATACAGATCGGTATCAGCTTGGTGGTCGGAGTGATGTTGCTTGCTCTGGTCAACGATCTGGGTCGTCTGTAACGCTTCGCTGAATTGCGAATCTGCCGCATTTTGCGGCAGTTTGTTTATTGCCAGTTGGAATAAGAAAGGACTTCATGAAACGTCTGCTGCTAACTGCGGTTCTCACCGTATTGATGATCGCCGAAGTTCACGCCGAGTCCTTCACTATCTCTGATATTCGCGTCAATGGCCTCCAGCGGGTCTCCGCGGGTAGCGTCTTTGGTGCCTTGCCGTTGAACGTCGGCGAGCAGGCGGATGACCGTCGCCTGGTGGAATCCACTCGTGCGCTGTTCAAAACCGGTTTCTTTCAAGATATCCAGCTGGGCCGCGAAGGCAACGTTCTGGTGATCACTGTCGTCGAGCGTCCCTCGGTCGCCAGCATCGAGATCGAAGGCAACAAGGCGATCTCCACCGAGGACCTGATGAAAGGCCTCAAGCAATCCGGTCTGGCCGAAGGCGAGATCTTCCAGCGTGCGACCCTCGAAGGCGTGCGTAACGAGCTGCAACGTCAATACGTTGCACAAGGTCGTTACTCGGCCACCGTCGATACCGAAGTGGTCTCGCAGCCGCGCAACCGCGTCGGCCTGAAAGTGAAGATCAACGAAGGCACCGTCGCCGCCATTCAGCACATCAACGTGGTGGGCAACACGGTTTTCCCCGAGGAAGACCTGACCGACCTGTTCGAACTGAAAACCACCAACTGGCTGTCGTTCTTCAAGAACGACGACAAGTATGCCCGTGAAAAACTGTCCGGTGACCTGGAGCGTCTGCGTTCCTACTACCTGGACCGTGGCTATATCAACATGGATATCGCTTCGACCCAGGTGTCCATCACCCCAGACAAGAAGCACGTCTACATCACCGTCAACGTCAATGAAGGCGAGAAGTACACCGTTCGTGACGTCAAGCTCAGCGGTGACCTGAAAGTCCCTGAGGACCAGGTCAAGTCGCTGTTGCTGGTGCAGAAGGGGCAGGTGTTCTCGCGCAAGCTGATGACCACCACTTCCGAACTGATCACCCGTCGTCTGGGTAACGAGGGTTACACCTTCGCCAACGTCAACGGCGTGCCACAACCGCACGACGAAGATCACACCGTCGACATCCTGTTCGCTGTCGATCCGGGCAAGCGTGCCTACGTCAACCGCATCAACTTCCGTGGCAACACCAAGTCCGAGGACGAAGTGCTGCGTCGTGAAATGCGTCAGATGGAAGGTGGCTGGGCTTCTACCTACCTGATCGACCAGTCCAAGACCCGTCTGGAGCGTCTGGGCTTCTTTAAAGAAGTCAACGTCGAGACCCCGGCCGTGCCAGGTGTCGACGACCAGGTTGACGTGAACTACAGCGTGGAAGAGCAGGCTTCCGGTTCGATCACCGCCAGCGTGGGTTTCGCCCAGAGCGCCGGTCTGATCCTCGGTGGTTCGATCACCCAGAACAACTTCCTTGGTACCGGTAATCGCGTCAGCGTCGGCCTGACCCGCAGCGAATACCAGAGCCGCTACAACTTCGGCTACGTTGACCCGTACTGGACCGCCGATGGCGTGAGCCTGGGTTACAACGCTTTCTATCGCACCACCGACTACAAAGACCTCGACGTCGACGTAGCGAGCTATGCGGTAGACAGCCTGGGTGCCGGCGTGAACGTGGGCTACCCGATCAGCGAGACTTCGCGTCTGACCTTCGGCCTGTCCGCTCAGCAGGACAAGATCAAGACCGGCCAGTACACCGTTGACGAGATTTTCGACTTCGTTAAGCGTGAAGGCGACAACTACCTGAACTTCAAGGCTTCGGCCGGCTGGTCCGAGTCGACCCTGAACAAGGGTGTGCTGCCAACCCGTGGTCGTTCCCAGAGCCTGACCCTGGAAACTACCATTCCGGGCAGCGACCTGTCGTTCTTCAAGCTCGACTACCGTGGTCAGTTGTTCCAGCCACTGAGCGAAAACTACACCATGCGCCTGCACACCGAGCTGGGCTATGGCGACGGTTACGGTTCGACCGATGGCTTGCCGTTCTATGAAAACTACTATGCTGGTGGTTTCAACTCGGTTCGCGGCTTTAAAGACAGCACACTGGGTCCTCGCAGTACCCCAAGCCGTGGTCAGGCTGTAACCGGTAACGCCGGTACGCTTGCCGACCCGGATCAGGATCCGCTGCCGTTCGGTGGCAACGTGTTGATCCAGGGTGGTGTCGAGGTGTTGTTCCCGCTGCCATTCGTCAAGGATCAGCGTTCCCTGCGTACTTCGGTATTCTGGGACGTGGGTAACGTATTTGACTCCAAGTGCGAGAAGACTACCAACGCGACTGTCGGTTCGACTTC
Source organism: Pseudomonas sp. GW456-12-1-14-TSB6 (assembly GCF_059424205.1). NCBI lineage: Bacteria > Pseudomonadati > Pseudomonadota > Gammaproteobacteria > Pseudomonadales > Pseudomonadaceae > Pseudomonas > Pseudomonas sp. GW456-12-1-14-TSB6. The sequence goes on along the minus strand of NZ_JBWKZE010000018.1, from coordinate 102,180 downwards.
TTCCACTCAGTGCAACGACATCAGCCTCAGCAACATGGCCAGCTCCGTCGGTGTCGGTGTGACCTGGGTCACCGCACTGGGCCCGCTGAGCTTTGCACTGGCGATGCCGATCAAGAAACCGGATGAAGCTGAAACTCAAGTGTTCCAATTCTCCCTGGGCCAGACGTTCTAAGCGTCTGACCCAAGACAACGACAATGGATTTTGTAGGAGTGCATCGTGCGTAAGTTGACTCAATTGGTTCTCCTGGCCTCCGTACTGGTGGCAGGCCCGGCATTTGCCGACATGAAAATCGCCGTTCTGAACTATCAGATGGCCCTGCTGGAATCCGACGCAGCCAAGAAATACGCCGTGGACGCCGAGAAGAAGTTCGGCCCGCAACTGACCAAACTCAAGACCCTGGAAAGCAGCGCCAAGGGCATTCAGGATCGTCTGATGGCCGGTGGCGACAAGATGCAGCAGGGCGAGCGCGAGCGTCTGGAGCTTGAGTTCAAGCAAAAGGCTCGTGACTTCCAGTTCCAGTCCAAGGAGCTGAACGAAGCCAAGGCTGTTGCCGACCGTGAAATGCTCAAGCAACTGAAGCCGAAACTGGATAGCGCAGTGGAAGAAGTCATCAAGAAAGGTGGTTTTGACCTGGTGTTCGAGCGTGGCGCAGTGATCGATGTCAAACCTCAGTACGACATCACGCGCCAGGTTATCGAGCGCATGAATCAGCTGAAGTAACCCATGACCGTGACTATCAAGCTCGGCCAGTTGGCCGAGTTCCTCGGCGCCACCTTGAGTGGCGACCCCGAGAAGCAAATTACTGGGCTAGCCACCTTGCAGGAGGCTGGCCCAGCTCAGTTGAGCTTTCTGGCAAACCCCCAATACCGTAAATACCTGGCTGGCTCGCAGGCCGCAGCCCTGTTGCTCAAGGCTGCCGACGCGGAAGGTTATGCCGGTAATGCGCTGGTGGTGCCGGATCCTTACCTGGCTTACGCACGCATTTCCCATCTGTTCGATCCGAAACCCAAGGCTGTTGCCGGCGTTCATCCGACTGCCGTGATCGCCGAGGACGCCGTGGTCGATCCGAGCGCCAGTGTTGGTCCCTTCGTGGTGATCGAAGCGGGTGCGCGAATCGGTGCTGGCGTGACACTCGGCGCGCATTGCGTCGTCGGTGCGCGCAGTGAAATCGGCGAGGGCGGCTGGCTGGCCCCGCGAGTCACGCTGTATCACGATGTGCGGATCGGCAAGCGGGTGGTGATCCAGTCCGGCGCCGTACTTGGTGGTGAAGGCTTCGGTTTTGCCAACGAGAAGGGTGTCTGGCAGAAGATCGCCCAGATCGGCGGCGTGACCATCGGTGACGATGTGGAGATCGGCGTGAATACCGCCATCGACCGCGGTGCGTTGGCCGATACCGTGATCGGCAATGGCGTGAAGCTCGACAACCAGATTCAGATCGCCCACAACGTGCAGGTCGGTGACCACACCGCCATGGCCGCGTGCGTGGGGATTTCCGGCAGCACCAAAATCGGCAAGCACTGCATGCTCGCCGGGGGTGTTGGCCTGGTAGGGCATATCGATATTTGCGACAACGTATTCCTGACCGGGATGACCATGGTGACCCACTCGATTACCGAGCCGGGTGCCTATTCTTCCGGCACAGCTATGCAACCCGCGGCCGAATGGCGCAAAAGCGCGGCCCGTATTCGTCAGCTCGATGACATCGCGCGACGTTTGAAACAGCTGGAAAAGCGGTCCGGGGAAGTGACCCCCGACGGTAATGCTTCATCTGAAGGCTGATACCATTTCCATATCAAGTGTGCACAGCCTCTGGACTGCCTCCTTGATTTGCTAGAGGAGTGCGCGTCAGTCGCGCTCCCAATCTTTACATAGGCTTCCCCCCGAAATGATGGACATCAACGAGATTCGCGAATACCTGCCTCACCGTTACCCGTTCCTGCTGGTGGACCGGGTAGTGGAGCTGGATACGGAAGGCAAGCGCATTCGCGCCTACAAGAATGTCAGCATCAACGAACCGTTCTTCAATGGTCACTTCCCTGCGCACCCGATCATGCCGGGCGTGCTGATCATCGAAGCCATGGCTCAGGCTGCCGGGATCCTCGGTTTCAAGATGCTTGACGTGAAACCGGCCGATGGCACCCTTTATTACTTCGTCGGCTCCGACAAGCTGCGCTTCCGCCAGCCAGTGCTGCCGGGTGATCAGCTGATCCTCGAAGCCAAGTTCATCAGCTGCAAGCGTCAGATCTGGAAGTTCGAATGCCAGGCTTCGGTCGACGGCAAACCGGTCTGCTCTGCTGAAATCATCTGTGCGGAACGCAAGCTATGAGTTTGATTGACCCTCGCGCAATCATCGATCCGTCGGCCGTCCTGGCTGAAGGCGTCGAGGTCGGCCCGTGGTCGATCATCGGTGCAGGTGTGGAAATCGGCGAGGGTACGGTCATCGGGCCACACGTGATCCTCAAAGGTCCGACCCGTATTGGCAAGCACAACCGCATCTACCAGTTTTCCTCGGTAGGCGAAGACACGCCGGACCTGAAATACAAGGGCGAAGAAACCCGTCTGGTGATCGGTGACCACAACGTCATTCGCGAAGGGGTGACGATTCACCGTGGTACCGTTCAGGATCGTTCCGAAACGACCCTGGGTGATCACAACCTGATCATGGCCTATGCCCACATTGGACATGACAGCGTCATCGGCAACCACTGCATTCTGGTCAACAACACCGCGCTGGCCGGCCATGTGCACGTTGATGACTGGGCAATCCTGTCCGGTTTCACCCTGGTGCATCAGTATTGCCACATCGGCGCCCACAGCTTTTCCGGCATGGGCACTGCGATCGGCAAGGACGTCCCGGCGTTCGTCACCGTATTCGGCAACCCGGCCGAAGCGCGCAGCATGAACTTCGAGGGCATGCGTCGTCGCGGTTTCAGCGAAGACGCCATTCACGCGCTGCGACGTGCGTACAAAACGGTGTATCGCCAGGGCCTGACCGTCGAGCAGGCGCTGGCCGAACTGGCCGAGCCGTCCGCCCAGTTCCCGGAGGTCGCGATGTTTCGTGACTCCATCCAGTCGTCGACCCGCGGCATCACCCGCTGACCATGGCCAATCTGCGTATTGCGCTGGTGGCGGGGGAGGCTTCCGGTGACATTCTGGGCGCAGGCCTCATGCGGGCCCTCAAGGCACAGCACCCTGCGGTGGAGTTCATCGGTGTCGGTGGCCCGCTGATGCAGGCCGAAGGCCTGACTTCCTATTTTCCGATGGAGCGTCTGTCGGTCATGGGCCTGGTGGAGGTCCTGGGACGCTTGCGTGAACTGCTCAAGCGCCGCAAAGACCTGATCGCCACGCTTATCGCTGAAAAACCGGATGTGTTCATCGGCATCGACGCACCGGATTTCAACCTCAATATCGAACTCAAGCTGCGTCAGGCCGGAATCAAGACCGTGCACTACGTCAGCCCGTCGGTGTGGGCGTGGCGGCAGAAGCGGGTGCTGAAGATCCGCGAAGGCTGCGACCTGATGCTCACGCTGCTGCCGTTCGAAGCCAGATTCTACGAAGAGAAGGGCGTACCGGTGCGGTTCGTCGGCCATACACTGGCCGACACCATTCCACTGGAGGCCGATCGCTCTGCTGCGCGGGCCGAACTCGGTCTGCCGGACGGTCCGCTGGTGGCATTGATGCCTGGCAGCCGGGGCGGCGAAGTCAGCCGTCTGGGTGCGTTGTTCCTTGATACCGCCGAACGCTTGCGGGCCATGCGCCCGGGTGTGCGTTTCGTCATCCCGTGCGCCAGCCCCGAGCGTCGTGCCCAGCTTGAAGAATTGCTGGCTGGCCGCGATCTGCCAGTGACCCTGCTCGATGGCAAATCCCACCTGGCCCTGGCGGCGTGCAATGCGGTCCTGATCGCGTCGGGTACAGCGACCCTCGAAGCGCTGCTGTACAAGCGCCCGATGGTCGTGGCGTACCGTCTTGCGCCGCTGACGTTCTGGATTCTCAAACGTATGGTCAAGAGTCCGTACGTCTCACTGCCGAACCTACTGGCCCAGCGACTGCTGGTGCCGGAATTGTTGCAGGATGATGCGACGGTCGAGGCGCTTGCCCAGACCCTGTCGCCATTGATCGACGGTGGCGAAGAGCAGACCCGTGGCTTCGACGAGATCCATCGCACCCTGCGCCTGGACGCTTCCAATCAGGCGGCTGACGCCGTTCTGAACCTGATCGGGCAAACACGATGAGCAAGACAAGCATGCAGATGGGCCTGGATTTCACACTGGTCGCCGAAGTCGAAGAGCTGGTGGCCGGCGTGGATGAAGTCGGTCGCGGTCCGTTGTGCGGAGCGGTCGTCACCGCAGCGGTGATCCTCGATCCGAATCGGCCGATCCTCGGTCTGAACGACTCGAAAAAACTCACCGAAGCCAAGCGCGAAAAGCTCTACGATGAAATCTGCGAGAAGGCGCTCAGCTGGTGCATCGCCCGCGCCGAGGTCGAAGAAATCGACGAGCTGAACATCCTTCACGCCACCATGCTGGCGATGCAACGCGCAGTCGCTGGCCTGCACATCCAGCCGAAACTGGCGATGATCGACGGCAACCGCTGCCCGAAACTGCCGATGCGTTCCGAAGCGGTGGTGCAGGGCGACGGCAAGGTGCCGGCGATTGCAGCGGCATCGATTCTGGCCAAGGTCAGCCGCGACCGCGAGATGGCGGCGTTTGAATTGATCTACCCGGGTTACGGCATCGGCGGCCATAAAGGCTATCCGACCCCCGTTCATCTGGAAGCGCTGTCACGCCTCGGGCCGACGCCGATTCACCGGCGTTCGTTTGCCCCGGTGCGTCAGGCTTACGAAGCGCTGGAAGGCTTGACGCAGGTTTAGCGGCAAGGCTGATGTTTTGTTCGGGGCCCGGTACAATCCGGGCCTTGTTGTCTCTATGTAACTGGACAGGATCACTATGCCGGCTTCATTCGTTCATCTACGCCTGCACACTGAATACTCCCTGGTCGATGGGCTCGTGCGGATCAAGCCGCTGGTCAAGGCCCTGACCGGCATGGGCATGCCGGCCGTTGCGGTGACCGACCAGAACAACATGTGTTCGCTGGTCAAATTCTATAAAAACACCATGGGTGCCGGGATCAAGCCGATCTGCGGCGCCGACCTGTGGCTGTCGAACAAGGACCCGGATGGTCCGCTGAGCCGCATCAGCCTGCTGGTCATGAATGCCCAGGGCTATCGCAACCTGACCGAATTGATTTCCCGTGGCTTCATCGACGGTCAGCGCAACGGCATGGTCATCATCGAGCGCGAGTGGGTCGCCGAGGCCAACGAAGGCCTGATCATGCTGTCCGCCGCGAAGGAAGGCGAGATCGGCATGGCCATGATCGGCGGCAACCCCGCCGAAGCCGAGGCGCTTGCCCGCGAATGGATGGCAGTGTTCCCGGATCGCTTCTATCTGGAAATTCAGCGTACCAATCGTCCGAACGACGAAGAACAGTTGCACGGTGCCGTGGCCCTGGCCGACAAGCTTGGTGCGCCGCTGGTAGCCACCAACGACGTGCGCTTCATCAAGCAGGAAGACTTCGCCGCTCACGAAACCCGCGTCTGCATCGGTGAGGGCCGGGCCCTCGACGATCCGCGGCGTTCGAAGAACTACAGCGACCAGCAGTATCTGAAAAGCGCCGAGGAAATGGCCGAGCTGTTCAGCGACCTGCCGGATGCGATCGAGAACACCGTCGAGATCGCCAAGCGTTGCAACATTGATGTGAAGCTGGGCAAGCACTTCCTGCCGGATTACCCGATTCCCGATGGCATGACCATCGACGAGTATTTCCGCAAGGTCTCTTTCGATGGCCTGGAAGAGCGCCTCAGCGTGCTGCTGCCCAAGGACACCACCGAGGACTACGAGGCCAAGCGTCAGGTCTACGTTGACCGGCTGAATTTCGAACTGGATATCATCATCCAGATGGGGTTCCCCGGTTACTTCCTGATCGTGATGGACTTTATCCAGTGGGCCAAGAACAACGGTGTGCCGGTGGGCCCGGGCCGGGGGTCGGGTGCCGGATCGCTGGTGGCCTATGTGCAGAAGATCACCGACCTCGACCCGCTGGAATATGACCTGCTGTTCGAACGTTTCCTCAACCCGGAACGGGTATCGATGCCCGACTTCGACGTCGACTTCTGCATGGATGGTCGCGACCGGGTGATCGATTACGTGGCCGAAAAGTACGGCCGCAATGCCGTAAGCCAGATCATCACCTTCGGTTCCATGGCGGCGAAGGCTGTGGTCCGCGACGTGGCGCGGGCCCAGGGCAAGTCGTTCGGCCTGGCCGATCGCCTGTCGAAGATGATTCCGTTCGAAGTCGGCATGACCCTGGAAAAAGCCTACGAGCAGGAAGAAATCCTGCGCGACTTCATCAAGGTCGATGAAGAAGCGGCGGAAATCTGGGAGATGGCGCGCAAGCTCGAAGGTGTGGTGCGTAACGTCGGTAAACACGCCGGTGGTGTGGTGATCGCGCCGACCAAGCTGACCGACTTCTCGCCGATCTATTGCGACGAGGCCGGCGACGGTCTGGTGACCCAGTTCGACAAGGACGACGTCGAGGCGGCCGGTCTGGTGAAGTTCGACTTCCTCGGCCTGCGGACCCTGACGATCATCGACTGGGCGCTGAAGACCATCAACCGTGACCGCGCCAAGGTCAACGAGCCGCCGCTGGACATCGCGTTCATCCCGCTGGATGACAAGCCGACTTATCAACTGCTGCAAAAAGCTGAAACCACCGCGGTGTTCCAGCTCGAATCCCGCGGCATGAAAGAACTGATCAAAAAGCTCAAGCCCGACTGCCTCGAAGACCTGATCGCACTGGTGGCCCTGTTCCGTCCGGGCCCGCTGCAGTCGGGCATGGTGGATGACTTCATCAACCGTAAACACGGTCGCGCTGAACTTGCGTATCCGCACCCGGATTACCAGTACGAAGGTTTGCAACCGGTGCTGGCGCCGACGTACGGCATCATCCTGTATCAGGAACAGGTGATGCAGATCGCCCAGGTCATGGCCGGTTACACCCTCGGTGGTGCGGACATGCTGCGTCGGGCGATGGGCAAGAAGAAACCCGAGGAAATGGCCAAGCAGCGCGGCGGTTTCATTGAGGGTTGTGCGTCGAACAATATCGACGCGGATCTGGCCGGTAACATTTTCGACCTGGTGGAAAAATTCGCCGGCTACGGCTTCAACAAATCCCACTCCGCCGCCTACGGCCTGGTGTCGTACCAGACCGCCTGGCTGAAAGCCCACTACCCGGCGCCGTTCATGGCCGCGGTACTGTCGGCGGACATGCACAACACCGACAAGGTCGTGACCTTGATCGAGGAAGTGCGCACGATGAAGCTGCGCCTCGACGCGCCGGACGTGAACACTTCGGAGTTCAAGTTCACGGTGAACGACGAAGGCCGCATCGTATACGGCCTGGGCGCGATCAAAGGTGTCGGTGAAGGTCCGGTGGAAGCGATCACCGAGGCCCGTCAGGCCGGCCCGTTCAAGGATCTGTTCGACTTCTGCGCCCGGGTCGACCTCAAGCGCATCAACAAGCGCACGCTGGACGGTCTGATCCGCAGCGGCGCGCTGGATCGCCTCGGTCCGTACTTCCATGACGAGCAGAAGGCCTATCAGGCCAACATCGACCGCAACCGCGCCGTGCTGCTGGCGGCGATGGAAGAGGCGATCAAGTCGGCCGAGCAGACCGCGCGCACCCGTGACAGCGGCCACGCCGACCTGTTCGGCGGGCTGTTCGTTGAGGAGGACGCGGACGTTTACGCGATTCACCGCAAGGCGAAAGAGCTGACGCTCAAAGAGCGGCTCAAAGGTGAAAAAGACACCTTGGGCCTGTACCTGACCGGTCACCCGATCGACGAATACGAAGGTGAAATCCGCCGTTTCGCCCGCCAGCGCATCATCGACCTGAAACCGGCACGGGACACCCAGACCGTGGCGGGCATGATCATCGCCCTGCGGGTGATGAAGAACAAAAAGGGCGACAAGATGGGCTTCATCACCCTCGACGACCGATCCGGGCGGATCGAGGCGTCGCTGTTCGCCGATGCGTTCCACTCCGCGCAGTCGCTGCTGCAGACCGACGCAATGGTGGTGGTCGAAGGCGAGGTCAGCAACGATGACTTCTCCGGCGGCCTGCGCCTGCGGGTCAAGCGGGTGATGAGCATGGAAGATGCACGCACCAACCTCGCCGAGAGCCTGCGCCTGAAGTTGCAGACCCAGGACCTGAAAGGCGATCAGCTACGCTGGTTGGGTGATTTGCTCAAGCGTCATCGCGGTGCGTGCCCGATCACCATGGAATACACCAGTCCCGATGCGAAGACCTTGCTGCAGTTTGGCGAGACCTGGCGGATTGACCCGGCGGATGCCTTGATTCAAGCCCTGCGTGACCAGTTCGGGCGAGACAACGTCTTCCTCCAATACCGTTGACCGGGAGGTGCCATCAAAGCGCCTGCCCACAACCTGAATTTTTAATCTCGACCTCAGCGCGCCTCTCCCTTAAGGTAGGGCGCGAATAGACAACCGGCCGGCCCAAGCTCATTTGGGACACGACCCAAGACGGACGCCTATGAACCCGAATTTTCTAGATTTCGAACAGCCGATCGCCGACCTGCAAGCCAAGATCGAAGAGTTGCGCTTGGTCGGTAATGACAATTCGCTGAATATCGGCGATGAGATCTCCCGCCTGCAGGACAAGAGCAAGACGCTCACCGAAGACATCTTCGGCAAGCTGACCAGCTGGCAGATCGCACGTCTGGCGCGTCACCCGAAACGTCCTTACACCCTGGACTACATCGAGCACATCTTCACCGAGTTCGACGAACTGCACGGTGATCGTCACTTCTCCGACGACGCGGCCATTGTGGGCGGCGTGGCACGTCTGGAAGACCAGCCAGTGATGGTGATCGGTCACCAGAAGGGCCGTGAAGTGCGTGAAAAGGTACGCCGCAACTTCGGCATGCCGCGTCCGGAAGGCTACCGCAAGGCCTGCCGCCTGATGGAAATGGCCGAGCGTTTCAAGATGCCGATCCTGACCTTTATCGACACCCCGGGCGCGTACCCTGGTATCGATGCTGAAGAGCGCAACCAGAGCGAAGCGATTGCCTGGAACCTGCGCGTCATGGCCCGCCTGAAAACCCCGATCATCGCCACCGTGATTGGTGAAGGTGGTTCCGGCGGTGCACTGGCGATCGGCGTGTGCGACCAGTTGAACATGCTGCAGTACTCGACCTACGCGGTGATCTCGCCGGAAGGCTGCGCTTCGATTCTATGGAAAACCGCAGAGAAGGCGCCGGATGCTGCTGAAGCGATGGGCATCACCGCCGAGCGTCTGAAAGGCCTGGGCATCGTCGACAAGGTGATCAGCGAGCCTCTGGGCGGCGCCCACCGTGATCCGGCCGCTGCCGCTGCCTCGATCCGCGCCGAGCTGAGCTCGCAACTCGCGATGCTGAAGAAGTTCGACAACGAAGCGCTGCTCAAGCGTCGTTATGATCGTCTGATGAGCTACGGTCTCTAAGTCGACCGCGCAATACCCGATGTGGGAGCGAGCCTGCTCGCGATGAGGGGTAACATTCAACCATTGAGTTGGCTGTTGCACCGCTATCGCGAGCAGGCTCGCTCCCACATTTGATTTGTGCCAAGGGAAAGAAATGGATCAGTCGACGATTGATTTGCCTTCCAGGCTTCTGCGCAATCTCAAGCCCTGGCTCGGTGCTTCCCATTGGCGCATCGCCTTCTCCGGCGGCCTTGACTCCACCGTTCTGCTGCACCTCCTGGCCAATCTCGCCAAAACCGAATCCCTTCCGGCGCTAAGCGCCATTCATGTTCATCACGGCCTTCAGGCTGCGGCCGACGCATGGCCTGCGCATTGTCAGGCTGTTTGCGATGAACTGGCGGTGTCGTTGCAAGTGGTGCGTGTGCAGGTGCAGCCGGGGGCGAGTGTAGAGCGCGCGGCACGGGATGCGCGCTATGCGGCGTTCAGTGCGGCGACTCAGGCCAATGATGTGCTGCTGACCGGGCAGCATCGCGACGATCAGGCTGAAACGCTGTTGTTCCGTCTGCTGCGTGGCGCCGGCGTGCGTGGGTTGTCCGGAATGCCGGCCACGCGAGCGCTGGGGCAGGGCAGTCTGGTTCGGCCGTTGCTCGACGTCACACGTGCCGAGCTGGAAGCCTATGCGCAGGATCATGGTCTGCGTTGGATCGAGGACCCGTCGAATCAGGATCTGCAGTTCTCGCGCAACTATCTGCGCCATCAGGTCCTGCCGCTACTGACCGGCCGCTGGCCCCAGGCACACGCCAGCATGGCCCGCAGTGCGGCGCATCTGAGTGAGGCGCAGTGCTTGCTAGATGAACTGGCGCAAATCGACCTGGCTCAAGCGAGCTTGCCCGCTGAGTTCGAGTGGGCGGGATTGCCATCGTTGGAGTTTGCGGCCGTTGCGGGGTTGTCCGATGCCCGTCAGCGAAATGCACTCAGCCACTGGCTTGAACCTTTGACCCGACTGCCGGATACCGACCATTGGTCGGGTTGGGTCGATGTGCGTGACGCCGGCAACGATGCCTCGCCGATCTGGCGTCTGGCGGATGGCGAGCTGCACCGAAGCGCCGGTCGCCTGTGGTGGCTCAGCGGGCAATGGTTGCGCGCGCCGGTAGTCAGCGGCGACTGGCACGAGCCATCACTGGCGCTACGCTTGCCCGATAACGGACGTGTCATGTTCAGCGGTCAGACTCCCGCCGGGCCGCTGCACATCCGCTACCGGCAGGGCGGCGAGGTGATGGAACTGGCGGGTCGCGGCCATCGCGATCTCAAGCGCCTGCTCAATGAGCGCGCGGTGCCGGGCTTTGTGCGTGGCAGATTGCCGCTGCTGTTTCGCGGTGAAGAATTGCTCGCCGTGGCGAACCTGCCGGGGCTCGACGGCAATGCATTGGAAGGCTGGCGATTGCATTGGCAGCCTTTGGACGAAGATCAAGGTTTGAGATGAAGGGGGCATTCCGGTAGACTACGCTCCCTTCTTGATACAACTTCTGTGGATTCGCCTGAATTGCAGGAGTTGCCGATTACCAAGCAGTCTTTGCTGGGCGATTCCAAAAAATGTGTAGCGAGCAACGTACCGGTGTTTTCACTTCCGGTCTGTCCCAACGCGGCGGTTTTTTTGAAAGGTGCACTGTGATTAATGCAGGTGATCGGGGGCTTCGGCCTTCCTTCGCTTTCCCCGGCGGCTCGGACCGCTTTAACGCAGACTTCTAGGGTTTTTCATGACGCGCTACATATTCGTCACGGGCGGTGTTGTTTCTTCTTTGGGGAAAGGCATTGCATCGGCTTCATTGGCGGCCATCCTGGAGGCGCGGGGGCTTAAGGTCACCATGCTGAAGCTGGATCCGTACATCAACGTCGACCCGGGCACCATGAGCCCGTTCCAGCACGGTGAAGTGTTCGTCACCCACGACGGCGCCGAGACCGACCTGGACCTGGGCCACTACGAGCGGTTCATCCGCACGACCATGACCCAGAACAACAACTTCACCACCGGCCGTGTCTACGAGCACGTGCTGCGCAAAGAGCGCCGTGGTGACTACCTGGGTGCAACCATCCAGGTGATTCCGCACATCACCGACGAAATCAAGCGTCGCATCATCAAGGGCGCCGGCGATGCCGACGTGGCGCTGGTGGAAATCGGCGGTACCGTGGGTGACATCGAGTCGCAACCGTTCCTCGAAGCCATCCGCCAGCTGCGTGTGGAAGTCGGCTCCAAGCGCGCGATGCTGATGCACCTGACCCTGGTTCCGTACATCGCCACCGCTGGCGAGACCAAGACCAAGCCGACCCAGCACTCCGTGAAGGAACTGCGTTCGATCGGCCTGCAGCCAGACGTGCTGATCTGCCGCTCCGACCATCCGGTGGATGTGTCGTCGCGTCGCAAGATCGCGCTGTTCACCAACGTTGAAGAACGTGCGGTGATCTCCCTGGAAGACGTCGACACCATCTACAAGATCCCGGCCGTGCTGCACGCCCAGGGTCTGGACGATTTCGTCGTCGAGCGTTTCGGCCTGCAATGCAATGGCGCCGACCTGTCCGAGTGGGAAAAGGTCGTCGATGCCAAACTGAATCCAGAGCACGAAGTCACCATCGCGATGGTCGGCAAGTACATGGAACTGCTGGACGCCTACAAGTCGCTGATCGAAGCGATGAGTCACGCCGGCATCACCAACCGCACCAAGGTCAACCTGCGCTACATCGATTCCGAAGACATCGAGAACCAGGGCACCGCGCTGCTGGAAGGCGTCGACGCGATCCTCGTACCGGGCGGCTTCGGTCTGCGTGGCGTGGAAGGCAAAATCACCGCCGTTCAATACGCTCGCGAAAACAAGGTTCCTTACCTGGGTATCTGCCTGGGCATGCAAGTGGCGGTCATCGAGTTCGCCCGTAACGTGCTGGGCTGGAAAGACGCCAACTCCACCGAGTTCGATCGTGCCAGCGGCCACCCGGTTGTCGGTCTGATCACCGAGTGGGAAGACGCCACCGGTGCCGTTGAAGTGCGTACCGAAGCGTCCGACCTGGGCGGCACCATGCGCCTCGGCGCTCAGGAATGCCTGCTCGAAGCCGGCTCCAAGGTGCACGACTGCTACGGCAAGGATGTGATTGTCGAGCGTCACCGTCACCGTTACGAAGTGAACAACAACCTGCTGCCGCAAATCATCGAGGCCGGCCTGAAAATTTCCGGTCGCTCTTCCGATGCAGCGCTGGTTGAGGTGGTCGAAGCACCGGATCATCCATGGTTCGTCGCTTGCCAGTTCCACCCTGAGTTCACCTCGACGCCACGCGATGGCCATCCGCTGTTCAGCGGCTTCGTCAAAGCGGCATTGGCTCAACACCAGAAGAAGGCGTAACCCCGATGGCACAGAAGATCATCCGCGTCGGCGACATCGAGATTGCCAACGACAAACCCATGGTGCTGTTCGGCGGCATGAACGTGCTGGAAAGCCGTGACATGGCCATGCAGGTTTGCGAAGAGTACGTGAAGGTCACCGAAAAACTCGGTATCCCTTACGTGTTCAAGGCCAGCTTCGACAAGGCCAACCGTTCTTCTGTGACCTCCTATCGCGGTCCTGGCCTGGAAGAGGGCATGCGCATCTTCCAGGACATCAAACAAGCCTTCGGCGTGCCGATCATCACTGACGTCCACGAGCCTGACCAGGCCGCGGTCGTCGCCGAGGTCTGCGACATCATCCAGCTGCCGGCCTTCCTGTCGCGCCAGACCGATCTGGTCGTCGCGATGGCCAAGACCAACGCTGTGATCAACATCAAGAAAGCCCAGTTCCTCGCGCCTCAGGAAATGAAACACATCCTGAACAAGTGCGTGGAAGCGGGTAACGATCAGTTGATCCTCTGCGAGCGCGGTTCGAGCTTCGGCTACAACAACCTCGTGGTCGACATGCTCGGCTTCGGCATCATGAAGCAGTTCGAGTACCCGGTATTCTTCGACGTGACCCATTCGCTGCAAATGCCTGGCGGTCGTTCCGACTCTGCCGGCGGTCGCCGCGCCCAGGTCACCGACCTGGCCAAGGCTGGCATGAGCCAGTCGCTGGCGGGCCTGTTCCTCGAAGCGCACCCGGATCCGGACAACGCCAAATGCGACGGCCCTTGCGCCTTGCGTCTGGACAAACTGGAGCCATTCCTGGCCCAGCTCAAAGCCCTGGACGAACTGGTGAAGAGTTTTCCGACGGTAGAAACCGCGTAAACCTCAATTCTCCGGTAAAGTACCGCACGATTTGTCGCTCATGCCCTCGGGTATGAGCGTTGTCGTCTGCAAGCTGCCCGCTGCACACCACTTGCCGACGGTAAAAAGATTTCCTCTAGCTGCGTCGTTTTCGTCAACTTTGGAGTGTTTACAACAATGGCAAAAATCGTCGACATCAAAGGTCGTGAAGTTCTCGACTCCCGTGGCAATCCCACCGTGGAAGCGGACGTGCTTCTCGACAACGGCATCATCGGCAGCGCCTGTGCGCCGTCCGGTGCATCCACTGGCTCGCGTGAAGCGCTCGAGCTGCGTGATGGCGACAAGAGCCGTTACCTGGGCAAGGGCGTGCTCAAGGCGGTAGCCAACATCAACGGTCCGATCCGCGATCTGCTGCTGGGCACCGACCCAAGCGACCAGAAAGCGCTGGATCACGCGATGATCAAGCTGGACGGTACTGAAAACAAAGCGACCCTGGGCGCCAACGCCATCCTCGCCGTATCCCTGGCTGCGGCCAAGGCGGCTGCACAGGATCAGGACCTGCCGCTGTACGCACACATCGCCAACCTGAACGGCACCCCGGGTGTGTACTCGATGCCGGTTCCGATGATGAACATCATCAACGGTGGCGAACACGCCGACAACAACGTCGACATCCAGGAATTCATGGTTCAGCCGGTTGGCGCCAAGTCTTTCTCGGAAGGTCTGCGCATGGGCACCGAGATTTTCCATCACCTCAAAGCCGTGCTGAAGGCCCGTGGCCTGAGCACTGCCGTCGGTGACGAAGGCGGTTTCGCGCCGAACCTGGCTTCCAACGAAGACGCACTGAAAGTGATCTCCGAAGCAGTCGCCAACGCCGGTTACAAGCTGGGCACCGACGTGACCCTGGCTCTGGACTGCGCGGCCAGCGAATTCTTCGAAGACGGCAAGTACAACCTGTCCGGCGAAGGCCAAGTGTTCACCGCTGAAGGTTTCGCCGACTACCTCAAAGGTCTGACCGAGCGTTACCCGATCATCTCGATCGAAGACGGTCTGGACGAGTCCGACTGGGCTGGCTGGAAGATCCTCACCGACAAGATCGGCGAGAAGACCCAACTGGTCGGCGACGACCTGTTCGTGACCAACACCAAGATCCTGAAAGAAGGCATCGATAAAAAGATCGCCAACTCGATCCTGATCAAGTTCAACCAGATCGGTACCCTGACCGAAACCCTGGAAGCCATCCAGATGGCCAAGGCTGCCGGTTACACCGCCGTGATCTCGCACCGTTCGGGCGAAACCGAAGATTCCACCATTGCCGACCTGGCCGTGGGTACTTCGGCTGGCCAGATCAAGACCGGTTCGCTGTGCCGTTCCGACCGTGTTTCCAAGTACAACCAACTGCTGCGTATCGAAGAGCAGTTGAATGGCAAGGCCAAGTACAACGGTCGCTCCGAGTTCCGCGGCTAAGTTGTAAATGGTAAAAAGACACCGGATTGTGTCGGAAAAGTCGTGACAGCGATGGATTTGCCACTAATCTGATGCCTTATATGCACAAGCCTGGATATTCCAGGCTTCGTGCTATCAGATGCTTCAAAGTTTTGGCGTGGCTGTCTTTTTTCACTGGATACCTGATATTCGATGCGCAGTCCTTACTGGTTGTTTCTCGTTTTGCTCTTGCTGCTGGCCGGTCTGCAGTACCGCCTGTGGGTGGGCAATGGCAGTCTGGCGCAAGTCGCCGAACTGAATCAGCAGATTGCTGATCAACACGCCGAGAACGAAGCCTTGTTGGAGCGCAACCGGGTGATGGACGCTGAAGTCAGCGAGTTGAAGAAGGGCATGGAGACCGTTGAAGAGCGGGCTCGTCACGAACTGGGCATGGTCAAGGACGGCGAAACCCTTTACCAGTTGGCCCAATGATCGATTCCCTGCCGGCCTTCTGGGCCGTGATTCCTGCCGCGGGCGTCGGTGCCCGAATGGCCGCGGACCGTCCCAAGCAATACCTGCAACTGGGCGGGCGCACAATTCTCGAACACAGCCTCGGCTGTTTCCTCGATCACCCGAGCCTCAAGGGCCTGGTGGTCAGTCTTGCTGTCGATGATCCTTATTGGCCGAACCTGGCCAGCGCCAGCGATCCGCGAATTCAACGGGTTGACGGTGGTGCCGAGCGTTCCGGCTCGGTGCTCAACGCCTTGCTTCATCTGCACGCCCAAGGCGCGGACGACGAGGACTGGGTGCTGGTGCACGATGCGGCGCGGCCCAATCTGAGCCGTGATGATCTCGACAAATTGCTTACTGAACTGGCGAACGATCCGGTCGGTGGCCTGTTGGCCGTACCGGCGAAGGACACCCTGAAGCGGGTCGACAAACACGGTCGTGTGGTGGAAACCGTTGATCGCAGCGTGATCTGGCAGGCCTACACGCCGCAGATGTTCCGCCTCGGTGCCTTGCACCGCGCACTGGCGGACAGTCTGGTGGCTGATGCTGTGATCACCGATGAAGCCTCGGCAATGGAGTGGTCCGGCATGGCGCCGCGCCTGATCGAAGGCCGCGCGGACAATCTAAAAGTCACCCGCCCCGAAGACCTCGAATGGTTGCGCCAGCGCTGGGCCAATCGCCGTTAAGCCCGATATTCCGGCCGTTCGGCCAAACCTTCCTTGAGAAAATCCACCAGTTTGCGCACCTTGGGCGACAAGTGCCGTTGCTGCGGATACAGCGCCCACACCGCCGTATTCGGCGGTTGATGCGCCTCCAGCAAAGAAATCAACGCACCGCTGTGCAGATGCTCCAGCACGTAATAGTCCGGCAACTGACACAGCCCGACGCCTTGCAGTGCGGCATCCAGCACCGCTTGCCCACTGTTGCAGCGCCAGTTTCCTTGTACTCGCTGGGAAAATTCTCGCCCGTTTTGTTCAAGCTGCCAGATGTCCGAGCTGCCGATCAGGCAATTGTGCCGACCCAGTTCCGACAAGCTGTGTGGGCGCCCGTATCGTTCCAGGTAGGACGGCGACGCACACAGATACATGCGCCGCGGTGCCAGGCGAGTCGCTACGAGCCGTGAATCCTGAAGCCGACCAAGACGGATCGCCAGGTCCAGGCCTTCATGCACCAGATCGAGTTGGCGGTTGGTCAGTTCAATGTCGATGCGCAGTTGCGGGTAGTGCCCCATGAACCGCGTCACCAGCGGCACGATGAAGCGCTCGCCATAGGCCACGGCGCAGGTCATGCGCAGCATGCCTTTGGGTTCGCTGGTCAGGTCGCCGACCGCACGCAACGCTTCTTCGCGACCGTCCTGCAGGCGCTGGCAATGTTGCAGAAAGGTCTGGCCGGCCTCGGTCAGCGTGACGCGTCGGGTACTGCGATACAGCAGTCGCGTCTGCAAACGCTCTTCCAGTCGTACGATTTGTCGACTGATGTGCGAGGAAGAAACGCCGAGGCGTTCGGCAGCCGCGGTGAACTGGCTGCATTCGGCAACAGCGACGAACTCGTCGATGCCTTCCCAGCGGTTTTCGGACATCGGGATTATCCCTGTATGGCAATAATGTTTTGCTTTTGCCCGGATTATTCATCAAGCAGCGCTGGACTACACTGACTGTCTGGTTTTTTATTCATTGGATTCACTGGAGAGTCAGCATGATCAAGTCGCGCGCCGCCGTTGCCTTCGAGGCCAAGAAGCCGCTGGAAATCGTAGAAGTCGATGTCGCCATGCCCAAGGCCGGTGAAGTATTGCTGCGCGTGGTGGCTTCCGGCGTTTGCCATACCGATGCGTACACGCTGTCCGGCGCTGACCCGGAAGGTATCTTCCCGTCGATCCTCGGCCACGAAGGCGGCGCAATCGTTGAAGCGATCGGCGAAGGCGTGACATCCGTGGCCGTCGGCGACCACGTGATTCCGCTGTACACCCCGGAATGCGGTCAGTGCAAATTCTGTAAGTCGGGCAAGACCAACCTGTGTCAGGCGATTCGCGCCACCCAGGGCAAGGGCTTGATGCCGGACGGCACTTCGCGCTTTTCCTACAAGGGCCAAGCGATTTTCCACTACATGGGTACTTCGACCTTTTCCGAATACACCGTGCTGCCGGAAATCTCCGTGGCCAAGATCTCCAAGGATGCGCCGCTGGAAAAGGTCTGCCTGCTCGGTTGCGGCGTGACTACCGGTATCGGTGCGGTGATCAACACCGCCAAGGTCAAGCCGGGTGACACCGTGGCCATCTTCGGTCTCGGCGGCATCGGTCTGTCGGCCGTGATTGGTGCGGTGAAAGCCAAGGCTTCGCGCATCATTGCCATCGACATCAATCCGGCCAAGTTCGAAATCGCCAAGCAACTGGGTGCCACCGACTGCGTGAACCCGAAAGATTTCGATCGTCCGATCCAGGAAGTGATCGTCGACATGACCGATGGCGGCGTCGACTTCTCCTTCGAATGCATCGGCAACGTGCAGCTGATGCGCGCAGCCCTCGAGTGCTGCCACAAGGGCTGGGGCGAGTCGGTGATCATCGGTGTTGCCGGCGCCGGCCAGGAAATCGCCACCCGTCCATTCCAACTGGTGACCGGTCGCGTCTGGCGCGGTTCGGCGTTCGGTGGCGTGCGTGGTCGTACCGAGCTGCCAAGCTATGTCGACATGGCGCAAAGCGGCGAAATCCCGCTGGATACCTTTATCACCCACACCATGGGCCTGGAAGACATCAACAAGGCCTTCGATCTGATGCATGAAGGCAAGAGCATCCGTACCGTCATTCATTTCTGATCAATCCCGATGCCATGGCCGCCACCGCGCGGCCGTGGTTGCGTAGGAGTCCTACATGAGTCTGGAAAACATCTCCTGTCAGAAAAGTTTCGGCGGTTGGCACAAGCGCTATCGCCATCGTTCCGAAGTACTGGGCTGCGACATGGTGTTCGCCGTGTACCTGCCGCCCCAGGCAGAGCAGGGCGGCAAGCTGCCGGTGCTGTACTGGCTGTCGGGCCTGACCTGCACGGACGAGAACTTCATGCAGAAGGCCGGTGCCATGCGCATGGCGGCTGAACTAGGGCTGATCATCGTTGCACCTGACACCAGTCCGCGCGGCCCGGATGTACCGGGTGATCCCGACGGGGCCTGGGATTTCGGTCTCGGTGCCGGGTTTTATCTGAATGCCACGCAGGAACCCTGGTCGCGGCACTATCGGATGCATGACTACGTTGTGCAGGAATTGCCTTCACTGGTTGAAGCGCATTTCCCGGCGTCGGACAAACGCAGTATCAGCGGCCACTCGATGGGCGGTCACGGTGCGCTGGTCTGTGCGTTGCGCAATCCGGGGCGTTATCAGTCGGTGTCGGCGTTTTCGCCGATCAACAATCCAATGGATTGTCCGTGGGGCCAGAAAGCGTTCTCCCGCTATCTGGGCGAAGACCGTTCGAAGTGGCGCGAGTGGGATGCCTGTGCACTGATCGCCGAAGCGGACGAGAAACTGCCACTGCTGGTCGATCAGGGTGATCGCGACGACTTCCTCGCCACCCAACTAAAACCCGAAGCCCTGCAACAAGCGGCAAAACAAGCGGGTCATCCGTTGACGTTGCGTCTGCAACCGGGCTACGACCACAGCTATTTCTTCATCGCCAGCTTCATTGACGACCACTTGCAGCATCACGCACGCGCTCTGGGGGGGGTTCTCAGTTAGTTTCCACTCCGCGCCGGGTCTGCTGTTTTGCAGGGCAAGGCGCGAGAAGCGTGGTTTGGTTGTTCCAAATAAGCTTCGAGCAACGCAGCCCTGCAAAACAGCAGGCCCGGCCCTTCGGGTTGTGCCTTAAAGCGTGCCATGCTGCGTTGCATGCCTTGGGAAGGGAACAACCATTCCCAGCGGCCTGCGCCTTGCCTGGCACGCTTTAAGGCGACAACGCGGAGGGGAAACTAATTGAGAACACCCCCCGGGTTAATGCAGGTAGAATCACGCCCTGACAAAATTCGGGGCGTTTTTTTATGCGTATTGGCCACGGCTATGATGTGCACCGTTTCGCTGAAGGCGATTTCATTACTCTGGGCGGCGTGCGAATCGCACACGGCTTCGGGCTGCTCGCTCACTCCGACGGTGACGTCCTGCTGCACGCCTTGAGCGATGCCTTGCTCGGCGCGGCTGCGCTGGGTGATATCGGCAAGCATTTCCCGGACACCGACCCGCAATTCAAGGGCGCTGACAGCCGTGTGCTGCTGCGTCATGTGGTCAGTCTGATCCACGCCAAGGGCTGGAAGGTCGGCAATGTCGACAACACCATCGTTGCCCAGGCCCCGAAAATGGCCCCCCATATCGAATCGATGCGCGCGCTGATTGCCGCGGATCTGCAAGTAGAGCTGGATCAAGTGAACGTGAAAGCCACCACCACCGAGAAGCTCGGCTTCGTCGGTCGCGAAGAAGGCATCGCCGTGCATTCCGTTGCCTTGTTGCTGCGCGCATGAACGAACTGCAACTGCTCGGCCCGCGGGCCTATGGTGACGCCCTCGGCACCGCGGTACTGAAAGCTATCGCCGAAGATTTTCAGGTCGATGAAGTGCTCGACATTCCGTTCAGCGGAGACGGAGAGCACTTGTGGATCTGGGTGGAAAAGCGCGGCCTGAATACCGAAGAGGCTGCACGCCGTATCGCCAAGGCTGCCGGTATACCGTTGCGTACGGTGAGCTATGCCGGTCTGAAAGACCGTCAGGCGCTGACCCGCCAGTGGTTCAGCGTGCAATTGCCGGGCAAGGCCGATCCGGATCTGTCGGCGGCGGAAAACGACACGCTGAAAATCCTCAAGACCACCCGCCACAAGCGCAAGCTGCAACGTGGCGCGCATTCGGCCAACGGTTTCACGTTGCGCCTGACCCAGTTCAAAGGCGACAAGGCTGCCATCGACGAGCGTCTGCAACTGATCGCCAAACAAGGTATTCCGAATTACTTCGGCGCCCAGCGTTTTGGCCATGACGGTGGCAACGTGGTCGATGCCCGTTCGTGGGCTGCGCGCAAGGCGCTGCCGGAGCAGCGCAATGTGCGTTCGCGACTGCTGTCGACCGCGCGCAGTTTTCTGTTCAATCAGGTGCTCGCAGCACGGGTCGCCGATGGCACCTGGCAGCGTGCCCAGGTCGGCGATCTGCTGGCGTTCACCGATAGCCGCAGCTTTTTCCCGGCCGGGGAAGCCGAATGCAGTGATCCGCGTCTGGCGATTCTCGACCTGCACCCGACCGGTCCGCAGTGGGGCGAAGGTGACTCGCCGGCGGCCGGGGTTGTCCATGATCTGGAGCAGGGGATTGCCGCACGCGAGGCGGATCTGCGCGATTGGTTGATTAATGCCGGTATGAGCCACGAACGTCGCATCCTGCGGCTGCCCATTGGCGGGTTGACGTGGCATTATCCCGAGCCTGACATTCTGCAACTGGAATTCGTCCTGCCGGCCGGATGCTTCGCCACCGTATTGGTGCGCGAACTCGTTGATCTGGTGCCGGTGGGGCAGACGGACAGCCCATGCGTATTCTGATTTCTAACGACGATGGGGTGACTGCGCCCGGTCTTGCCGCGCTTTATGCTGCGCTGGCGGATTACACCGAGTGCGTGGTTATCGCCCCGGAACAGGACAAGAGTGGTGCCAGCAGTTCGCTGACACTCGACCGTCCATTGCACCCGCAATACCTGGCCAACGGCTTTATCAGCCTCAATGGCACGCCGACCGACTGCGTTCATCTGGGCCTCAACGGTTTGCTTGAACGCGAGCCGGACATGGTGGTGTCGGGGATCAACCTGGGCGCCAACCTGGGTGATGACGTGCTGTATTCCGGGACGGTGGCAGCCGCCCTCGAGGGCCGCTTTCTCGAGCGCCCGTCGTTTGCCTTCTCGCTGGCTTCGCGGCAGGTCGACAACTTGCCTACGGCCGCCTACTTTGCGCGCAAACTGGTCGAAGCCCATTCCGGGCTCGACCTGCCACCGCGCACGGTGCTGAACGTGAACATTCCCAATCTGCCGATCGATCACATTCGCGGCATTCAATTGACCCGTCTCGGCCATCGCGCCCGTGCGGCGGCACCGATGAAGGTCGTGGATCCGCGCGGCAAGGCCGGTTACTGGATCGCTGCTGCAGGTGATGCGGAAGACGGCGGGCCGGGCACCGATTTCCACGCGGTGATGCAGGGTTACGTATCCATCACTCCGTTGCAGCTCGATCGCACCTTCAATGATGCCTTCAGAAGTCTCGACGGCTGGCTGGAGGGGCTCAATTAATGGCTCGTGAACAAGACGACAGGCTGCGCAGCGGCATCGGGATGACGTCCCAGCGAACCCGTGAGCGCCTGATCCAGCGTCTGTATGAAGAGGGCGTTTCCAACGCCAGCGTGCTGGAAGTGATCCGTCGCACCCCGCGGCACCTGTTCGTCGATGAAGCGCTGGCGCACCGGGCCTATGAGGACACCGCGCTGCCGATCGGCAACAACCAGACCATTTCCCAGCCTTATATGGTGGCGCGCATGAGCGAGCTGCTGCTGGAGGCCGGGCCGCTGGATAAAGTGCTGGAGATCGGCACTGGTTCCGGTTACCAGACAGCGGTGCTATCGCAACTGGTCGAGCGGGTGTTCTCGGTCGAGCGCATCAAGGTGCTTCAGGATCGGGCCAAGGAACGCCTGGTCGAGCTCAACCTGCGCAATGTGGTGTTTCGCTGGGGCGATGGCTGGGAAGGCTGGCCGGCGCTGGCGCCGTACAACGGCATCATCGTCACGGCAGTCGCCACCGATGTGCCTCAGGCTTTGCTTGATCAACTGGCACCGGGCGGGCGGATGGTGATCCCGGTCGGTTCGGGCGAAGTGCAGCAATTGATGCTGATCGTGCGTGAAGAAAACGGCTTCTCCCGACACGTTCTGGGGGCGGTGCGTTTCGTGCCATTGCTTAATGGCCCGCTGGCCTGAGCATTTGTTCGAGGCCGCTGAATTCCTTTCGCGCGTGCCTGTCTTACAGCGGCAGCGAGTGTTTAAACAGGATGGATCGTCTACAAGCAAACGTGTGCGCCGAGCGATAGCGCTTCTATAAAGGTAAAGCCGGTTGCGCCCGTTATACTTGCGAAGTTTCATGCCGGAATCGGTATTCCACATTTTTCAGCCACCACAAAGGGAGCGGCGGGTGAGTCTCACAGTCATTGCGCAGCGTATGGGTAACACGAGCTTTCAGCGCCTGGTGACTGGCCTTGTCTTGAGCACCTTGCTGGTCGGTTGCTCCAGCACAAAATCGAGCAACGTTCGGGTCGTCGATCGCAACAATACGGTGGCCCAGCGTCCGGTCGTGACGACCGGGCAGTATGTAGTCCGTCCGGGCGATACGTTGTTTTCCATCGCTTTTCGCTACGGCTGGGACTACAAAGCCCTCGCCGCCCGGAACAATATTCCTACGCCATATACGATACATCCGGGTCAGACGATTCGCTTTGACGGGCGCACCGGTTCAACGTCGACGGCGGCCGTCAGCAACTCCGGTTCCTCAGCGTCTTCGTCCAGCAAAACCACGGTTATCCGGCGCCAGGCAAATGGCACGACCACCACCACAACCACGGGTTCCGGTGCGGCTTCGACGACGGTTGTACCGTCCGTCGCCAACAAGCCAACACCCGCTCCACTGCCTCCAGCGGGCCCGGCCCCGACCGGCTGGGGATGGCCATCTAATGGCATTCTCATTGGAAAATTCTCTTCAAACGGTAGTTTGAATAAAGGAATTGATATCGCCGGAGATTTGGGACAGCCTGTTTTAGCTGCGTCTGATGGGACGGTGGTATACGCCGGGAGTGGCTTAAGGGGCTACGGCGAATTGGTCATCATCAAACACAGCGAAACCTACGTCAGTGCTTACGGACACAACCGTCGGCTGTTGGTACGGGAGGGGCAGCAGGTCAAGGTCGGACAGACAATTGCCGAAATGGGGTCAACGGGTACAGACCGGGTGAAACTGCATTTTGAGATTCGCCGACAAGGTAAACCTGTAGATCCGCTGCAGTTCCTGCCAAGACGTTGATTTGCAGACCAGCCTGTTCCGTCACGTAGAGGGGACAGGCTCCAGCGTTGCCAAGGATAAAGGCGTCGCTTGAGCTTGGGGTCGAACTCACCAAAGGACTATAACAATGGCTCTCAGTAAAGAAGTGCCGGAGTTTGACATCGACGATGAGGTTCTCCTGATGGAGACCGGCATCGATTCGGATTCGATGTCGAATGATGAAGGGGCTGCTCCACCTTCCGTTCGTGCCAAATCCAAACACTCCGCTTCACTTAAACAACATAAGTACATCGATTACACTCGGGCACTCGATGCCACGCAGCTGTACCTCAACGAAATCGGCTTTTCCCCTCTGCTCTCCCCGGAAGAAGAAGTTCATTTTGCGCGCTTGTCGCAAAGTGGCGATCCTGCCGGGCGCAAGCGCATGATCGAAAGTAACCTGCGGCTGGTGGTCAAAATCGCCCGGCGTTACGTCAATCGGGGGCTGTCGCTGCTGGATCTGATCGAAGAGGGCAACCTCGGACTGATCCGCGCGGTGGAAAAGTTCGATCCCGAGCGCGGCTTCCGCTTCTCGACCTACGCGACCTGGTGGATCCGTCAGACCATCGAACGCGCGATCATGAACCAGACCCGGACCATCCGGTTGCCGATTCATGTGGTCAAGGAACTCAACGTGTACCTGCGGGCTGCACGGGAGCTGACGCAAAAGCTCGACCACGAACCTTCACCCGAAGAAATCGCCAACCTGCTGGAAAAACCGGTGGGCGAGGTCAAGCGCATGCTGGGCCTGAACGAGCGGGTTTCTTCGGTCGACGTCTCGCTGGGTCCGGATTCGGATAAAACCCTGCTGGACACTCTGACGGATGACCGTCCGACCGATCCGTGCGAACTGCTGCAGGATGACGACCTGTCGCAGAGCATCGATCAGTGGCTCTCGGAGCTGACTGACAAGCAACGCGAAGTGGTGGTACGTCGCTTCGGCCTGCGCGGTCACGAGAGCAGCACGCTGGAAGATGTAGGTCTGGAGATCGGCCTGACCCGGGAACGGGTGAGACAGATCCAGGTGGAGGGCCTCAAGCGCCTTCGGGAAATCCTCGAGAAAAACGGTCTGTCGAGCGAGTCGCTGTTCCAGTAAGCGTTCTGCATGCCAACCAATAAAAAGCCCCGACCCGTTCGGGGCTTTTTGTTGCCCGGCTCTGGAGTACGGCCTGGGATCTGACGACCGGTCGTCATTTCCCGGTTTTGTAGTCTCGCGGTGTAAGCCCTGGCTTACTCTTTCGTAAGTGTTCGTTATTTTTACACTGCGGAAGACATCCATTGGTCTGTTGAGTCATTTATAAGATTTTGATTTATATGAATATTTTTAATTATTAAATGCTTATGACACGAGGTTTTACTGGATCCGACCGGTTGCCCGTATCGGGGAACTCTTTAGTATCTGGGTTGTGTCGACGGATAGACACGCCCTTCAAGGAAGAGGGGAATGGACATCGCAGGACGCGATTCATCAGGACGATGAAAAGGAACACAGGGAATAGGGAAAAAATGTGGGCGGGTCAAACCGCCCCTTTTTTTGCCTGAAGAAAAGCCAAACCCGCAAAAACAAAAAGGCCCGCGAGGGGCCTTTTCATTCGAACGCGGGACAGATCAGCGTTCGAGGTCTTTGATCTTGCCTTTGACGCCATCCCACTCTTCGGCATCCGGCAGCGATTCTTTCTTCTCGGTGATGTTCGGCCAGATTTCGGCCAGCTCGACGTTCAGCTGAATGAATTCCTGCATTTCTTCCGGAACTTCGTCCTCGGAGAAAATGGCCACGGCCGGGCATTCCGGTTCGCACAGGGCGCAGTCGATGCACTCGTCCGGGTGAATCACCAGGAAGTTCGGGCCTTCGTAAAAGCAGTCCACCGGACAGACTTCTACGCAGTCGGTGTACTTGCACTTGATGCAGTTGTCGGTGACGACGAAGGTCATTTCTAATTTTCTCCTCAGGCGGCGGCAGCGTTGCCCCTTCACGGTTGGGGTCGCCAGGTTCGGGAGCGATGTCTGCCAGCCAGGCTATTAGCCAGCAGCATCCCAAACCGCGCGAGATTCTAACAGCTTGAAGCCGTTTGCGTTATATCCGGTTCGTCGGTGCTTAGATCCGGTTCTTTAGTGCATAGAGCATTTCGAGTGCACGACGCGGTGTGACGTCATCCAGATCCAGTTTGGCCAATTCATCCAGCACCGGATGCGGGAGGCTGGCAAACATGTCGCTCTGCTGCGGTGTCGCCGGTTTGCCCTTGGCGGCCGGTTTTGGCGCCTCATGCGGCAGCGCGGTATCTTCCAGGCGGCTCAGGTGCTCACGAGCACGCACAATCACTTCGCTTGGCACACCGGCCAGCTGCGCAACCGCAAGGCCATAACTCTGGCTTGCCGGCCCCGGCAACACGTGGTGCAGGAACACGATGCGTTCGTTGTGCTCGGTGGCGTTGAGGTGCACGTTGGCCACCAGCGGTTCGGCTTCCGGCAGTACGGTCAGTTCGAAATAGTGCGTCGCAAACAGAGTATAGGCCCGCAATTGCGCCAGACGCTCCGCCGCCGCCCACGCCAGGGACAGACCGTCAAAGGTGCTGGTGCCGCGACCGACTTCGTCCATCAGCACCAGGCTGCGCTCGGTGGCGTTGTGCAGTATGTTCGCGGTTTCGCTCATTTCCACCATGAAGGTCGAGCGCCCGCCGGCGAGGTCGTCGCTGGAACCGATCCGGGTGAAGATCCGGTCCACCAGCGACAGTTCGCAACTGGCTGCCGGCACGAAGCTGCCGATGTGCGCCAGCAGCACAATCAGTGCAGTCTGGCGCATATAGGTGGATTTACCGCCCATGTTCGGGCCGGTGATCACCAGCATGCGAGTGTTGTCATCCAGGCTCAGGTCGTTGGCCACGAACGGCGTGGTCAGCACTTGCTCGACCACCGGGTGACGGCCCTGGGTGATACGCATGCACGGTTCGCTGACGAACGTCGGGCAATTCAGGTCGAGATTCAGTGCACGCTCGGCGAGGTTGCTCAGCACGTCCAGTTCGGCGAGAGCCGAAGCGGTGTCCTGCAATGGGGGCAACTGGCTGATCAGATCTTCCAGCAATGCTTCATAAAGCATCTTCTCGCGGGCCAGGGCACGGCTTTTGGCCGACAGTGCCTTGTCTTCAAACTCTTTCAGCTCCGGGGTGATAAAGCGCTCGGCGCCTTTGAGGGTCTGGCGGCGGATGTAATCTGCCGGCGCCGATTCAGCCTGTTTGCTCGGCAACTCGATGAAGTAACCGTGGATACGGTTGTAGCCGACTTTCAGGTTGGCGAGGCCTGTGCGGGCCTTTTCCCGGGCTTCCAGATCGATCAGGAACTGACCGGCGTTCTCGCTCAGCGATTGCAGCTCGTCGAGTTCGCTGTCGTAACCGGTTTTCAGCACGCCGCCGTCACGGATTACCGCCGGCGGGTTGTCGATGATGGCTTTTTCCAGCAGCGCCGCCAGTTCCGGGTAAGTGCTGGTGGTGGTCGCCAGACGTTGCAGGTGCGGCGCCTCGAGATCGGTCATCGCCACTTGCAGTTCAGGCAGCGCACCGAGCGCATCACGCAGGCGAGCGAGGTCGCGAGGGCGGGCATTGCGCAGGCCGATCCGCGCCAGAATCCGCTCGATGTCGCCGATTTCCTTGAGCTGCGGCTGCAGGTTTTCAAAGCGATAGCGGTCGAGCAGGCAAGTGATCGAGGTCTGACGAGCAAGCAACACGGTCAGGTCGCGCAGCGGACGGTTGAGCCAGCGAGTCAGCAAACGGCTGCCCATGGCGGTCTGGCAACGGTCGACCACCGATTGCAGGGTGTTGTCGCGGCCACCCGCCAGGTTGGTGTCGAGTTCCAGGTTGCGGCGGCTGGCGCCGTCCAGCACCACGGTGTCGTCCAGCCGTTCATGACGCAGGCTGCGCAGATGGGGCAGGGCGGTGCGCTGGGTTTCCTTGGCATACGCCAGCAGGCAACCGGCGGCGCCGATGGCCAGGGTCAGGGTTTCGCAGCCGAAGCCTTTGAGGTCTTGGGTGGAGAATTGCTGACAGAGACTTTTCAGCGCCGAGTCGCGCTCGAAATCCCACGGTGCACGGCGACGTACCCCACGGCGTTTTTCGGCCGGCAAATCCTTTGGCCAGTCATCCGGGATCAACAGCTCAACCGGATTGACCCGCTCCAGCTCTGCCAGCAGGTTTTCCCAGCCTTTGATCTCCAGTACGGTGAAGTTGCCGCTGGTGATGTCCAGCACAGCCAGGCCGAACAGGCGCTCATCGCCCAGCACCGCCGCGATCAGGTTATCGCGACGCTCATCCAGCAACGCCTCGTCGCTGACCGTACCGGGGGTGATGATCCGCACCACTTGGCGTTCCACCGGCCCCTTGCTGGTGGCCGGATCACCGACCTGCTCGCAGATCACCACCGACTCGCCGAGCTTGACCAGCTTCGCCAGATAACCTTCCGCCGCGTGATACGGAATCCCGCACATCGGAATCGCCTGACCCGCCGACTGCCCGCGCGCGGTCAGGGTGATGTCCAGCAACTTGGCCGCCTTCTTCGCGTCTTCGTAGAAGATCTCGTAGAAGTCGCCCATGCGGTAGAACATCAGCTGGTCCGGGTGCTGATTCTTCAGGCGCCAGTACTGCTGCATCATCGGAGTGTGGGAGGACAGGTCGGAGACGGCTTTATTCATCGGATTGTCAGGCAACTCGTTCAAAGGTGTGGGGCAAAAGCGCGGCAGTGGCCGGGCTTTTCCGCGATGGGCGCAAGGTTACCATGGGCGGTCTGTCGGACGCAGGCATCGCGGCCGGGTGACAGCTATGTGGCGCAAAAGCTCGAGCATGCACGATTTATGCAAATCAGCATTTGTCTTCGCGAAAAACTTCAAGCACTATGCGCGTTATGCAAAAACGCAACGTATCTACCGTCTTAAGAGCACTGCTCGACCAGCACGGGATCTCCCCCACGGAGCTCCACCGTCGCACCGGCGTGCCTCAATCCACGCTCTCGCGGATTCTCAGCGGGAAGATCGTCGATCCTTCGGATAAACACATCTCGAAGATCGCCGAGTACTTTGCCGTGAGCACCGATCAGTTGCGCGGGCGCGCGGATGTTGCGCCCGCCGCCAACGGCGGACGCGACGAGTTACATTCCGAACTCGAGGACATAAGCCTGTGGGACGACGACACGCCAGTCGATGACGACGAGGTGTCGGTGCCCTTTCTTCGCGAGGTTGAATTGGCTGCTGGATCAGGAAGATTCGTCATCGAAGAGAGCGAACGCTCCAGCCTGCGCTTCGGCAAGCGCAGCCTGCGCCATAACGGTGTGCAGTTCGATCAGGCCAAATGCGTGACAGTGCGGGGCAACAGCATGTTGCCGGTGCTGCGCGACGGCGCCACGGTCGGGGTCAATGCCGGCAAATGCGGGATCGGCGACATCATTGATGGCGACCTTTATGCGATCAACCACAACGGTCAACTTCGGGTGAAGCAGCTCTATCGCCTGCCTACCGGTATCCGTCTGCGCAGCTTCAACCGCGATGAACACCCGGATGAGGACTACAGCTTTCAGGACATGCAGGAAGAGCAGATCGTCATCCTCGGTCACGTCTTCTGGTGGGGCATGTACGCCCGGTAACCGGATTCCTCGCTGACAAAACCCGCCTCGGCGGGTTTTTTTTCGCCTGTAGAAAACCGGCTAACCCTTGAATGGCGGGGCTTTCATGCATTCGCGCATTTCTTGTGCATAAATAAATGCATTTACGCATTGACTGTATATGCATCCATGCATATTCTTGCCACCAAGCCGCTCGACAAAGCGGCTGGCAACAACAGCTCTTTAGTTCCACAAGAACAGGCAGCGATGAACCGGCCTCAACGGTTCAGAGGGTTGGCAACTGACCCGGGTGTGCAGCGTAAAGCACCAGAAGCAGTTATCCGGCGGGCAGGGACCGCGGTCGGAAAAACAATTTGAATGGACTCGTACCGCGCCAGTAGCGCCGAAAAGTCAGCTTCCTTCTCGTACACAGGATTGAAGGAAGGCGAAGGAGCGCATTACTGAAAAGCCCGGCGAGTTGCCGGGCTTTTTGGAATGCCTACCTCAAGAGAAATCGATTGAACCCCACACACATCACTCATCAATCACCCACGGAGGCGTGACATGACAAACGAGCAACAAGCGTTGGCGGACATGCCGATCTGGCTGGTCATCCTCCTGGCCGTCGTGGGCGGGGTGTCCGGCGAAATGTGGCGTGCCGACAAGGAGGGCGCTCGCGGCTGGTCACTGTTGCGGCGCCTGGCCTTGCGCTCCGGCGCCTGCATGATCTGCGGTGTCTCGGCGATCATGCTGCTGTATGCCGCCGGGCTGTCGATCTGGGCCGCTGGGGCATTTGGTTGTCTCACCGCAATGGCCGGTGCCGACGTGGCCATCGGTCTTTACGAACGCTGGGCCGCCAAGCGCATCGGCGTCTGCGAAGTTCCGCCGCGCGATCCGCAATAACCCCTCACTTTCCTGTCTCGCTGCACGCCGTGCGGCGGGACTTCGCGTGGACATCAGAAAAAGGAGGTCAAGCATGCCCGCACCGATCCAGCAGCCTTCGCAACTGTTCATGGCGATGGCGACAGCCTTGCGCAACAGCTCCGAGCTGAACGTGCAGGTCGGCAGTCACGATGACTTCACGGCCCCCGGCGACAAGGCCTGGGTGCTGATCGACATCGAGCGAAATGCACCGGGAGAGCGCGCCGCCAATGGGCGCATCGCCCATGTGCTGACGCTGTCGTTGCAAGTCATTCCGGCGCTGTCCGCCACGGCGTTTGCCGCCTGTGACCTGATCGCCGCCCTGAAGAATCTGGTCACCGACAACCGCTGGGGCCTGTCCGGCGATCAATGCGATCTGCCGATGAATATCGATGGAATGCCGTCATTGCTCATCCGCGCCGATCAGCCGAACAAAGCCTGGACGCTGTCGTTCAACCAGACCCTCTATCTGGGCCCGACCTTGCTGGACGACCCGCTCGGCACACCGAAATTCGCCCGCACCTGGGAAGTCAGCGACATCGACGATCCCGACCAATACACCACGCTGGAGGCCTGACCGATGTTCGACGCGTTACTGCGAATGCAGCTGGGCCCGATCATCGAACGCCTGGCCGAGATGGAAGCGGAAATCGAAGACCTGCACCGGCGTGCCGAAAGTTATTGCCGCATCGGCATCTGTCAGGAAGTCGATGCCGCCAGTAACACCTGCAGAGTCAGCCATGGCGGATTGCTGACACCGGCCATCAAGTTCTTCAACCCCAGCGCCGGTGCGCAGAGCGAGTCGCGGATCCCGACGGTGGGCGAACAGTGTCTGCTGTTCAACTACGGCAGCGGCGAAAGCGGCGCGCAGAGCGTGGCGTTGTTCGGCCTCAACAGTGACCGTTTTCCACCGACCTCGACGGTGCCGACGTTGACTCGTCGCGTCCATCAGGACGGCAGCGAAAGCGGCTACGACGACGCCACGCACACGCTGCATTGGCAAAACGGCCCGGCCGCCTTCAACGGTTCTCGCGAGTCGCTTGAGCTGAGCATCGGGCCGGCACGGCTGGCGATGACCCCGCAAGCGATCAACCTGCAACTGGGCGCGGTCGGGCTGACCATCGACGCCTCGGGCGTGCACTTCAGCGGCCCGTTGGTGGATCACCAGGGCCGCGTCATCAGCCCCTGAATCAAGAGCTTCCCATGATCGGAATCGATAGAGACAGCGGGGCCACGGTCGACGACTGGCTGCAATTCGTGCAGCGCGCGACCCGGGCTCTGACCACGCCGCTGGGCACCCGGCAAAAACGGCCCTTGTACGGTTCGCTGATCCCCACGCTGCTGGGGCAGAACCTGGGCGACGACATCCTGTTGCTCGCCCAGAGCCACGCGGCCCAGGCGTTCTACAACCCGCAAAACGGCATCGGCGATTTCCAGCCCGGCGTGATCGTCGCCACCCGACAGGGCGCCGGTTTGCTGCTGCGGTTTGCCGGTACCTGGAAAAACCGCCAACAGACTTTCGAGGTCGTGACATGAGCATGTTGATCCCCGGCCAGAATCAGTTGGCCGAACCCTCCTTGATCAAGGTCGATGCCTTCGAGGATCTGCTCGCCGAGTTCAAGACCTTCGTGGTCGAGTACGTCGGCGCCCGCTCGCCGCAGAGCGCGGAAAAACTCAAGACCAGCCTGGAAAACGAAAGCGAGCTGCTGACCCTGGCGCTTGAGGCGTTCTGCGTTCGCCTGCAAACCCACGAACGCAAATACAACGCCCGCATCAAGCAGATGCTGGCGTGGTGGGCCACCGGCAGCAACCTTGATGCGCGGCTCGCGGACATGGGCCTGGAGCGCCAGTTGCTCGACCCGGGCGATCCGGCGGCATTCCCGCCGGTGCCGGCGATTTACGAGAGCGACGACGATGCCCGGCTGCGCTATTACCTGGCGCCCCATGCGCCGGCAGCAGGTTCGCGGATGCAGTATCGCCGCGAGGTGTTCACCCTCGGCGAGCGGCCGACAGTGAAAGTCGAATCCACCGAGGCCGGTGTGGTGAACGTCACCTACACCTTCGACCCGGACGGCCTCGCCGCGCAGGTCAAGGACGGTAACGGCCGTCGCACCGCGCCGGGTGAAGTGCAAGTTACCGTGCTTGCCCGCGAGGGCGACGGGACGCCGTCCCCGACTCTTCTCGAAGGCGTGCGTCGACACTTTGCACGGCCCGACGTTTGTCCCGAGACGGACAAGGTAACGGTGCAGGCCGCCGAGATTCAGCGCTACAAAATCCGCGTGGTGGCGAAGATCAATTCCGGCCCGGATTCGGGCCTGACCAAGGTCGCCGCGCAGCAACACTTGCAGGCCTACGCCGACAGTTGCCATCGCCTGGAAGGCCGGGTCGACCCGAGCTGGATCGACTACACGCTGCACAGCGCCGGCGCCGTGCAATTGCAGATTCTTGAACCGCTGACGCCCATCGTCTGCAGCGCATTTCAAGCGCCGTACTGCACGGCGGTCGAGGTCGAGGTGCAGACGCTATGACCGATCAGACACCGCGTCCGACCCTGCTGCCGGCCAACAGCTCGGCGCTGGAACGGGCCCTCGACATCGGCTTCGGCGCATTGCTTGATCGCGTTGCGCCGCCGTTTCCCGAACTGATGAACCCGGCCTCAACCCCCGTCGCCTTCCTGCCGTATCTCGCGGCGGATCGTGGGGTTGCCGAATGGAGCACCGACGCACCGGAAGAGGAAAAGCGCCTGACCGTCGAACTGGCCTGGCCCACCGCGCGCCAGGCCGGCACTCGCAAGGCGCTGGAGAACGCCGCCAAGGGTTTGCAGCTCAGGCCGGAAATCCGCGCCTGGTACGAACAGACCCCGCCCGGCGAGCCTTACAGCTTTTCCGTGCGGGCCTTCAGCGAACAACCCTACAGCGAAGAAATCGACGCCCGTCTCGACCGGCGCCTGGCTGACGCCAAGAGCGAGCGGGACGTGCTGTCGGTGTCGGTCGGCCTCAGCGCCTTCGGCAATCACGTCATCGGCGCCGCGACTTTCTGCGGTGAGCTGACCACGGTCTATCCGGTGTTCCTCGAAGGGCTCGAGACATCTGGCGAGGCCTTCATGGCGGCTGCGCTGTACACCGTCGAAACATCCACTATTTATCCTCAGGGGGCCTGAATGGCTGACTATTACACCCTGCTCACCAACGCAGGGATTGCCTACGAAACGGCGTGCAAGGCCGCGGGCGTACCGATCAAGTTGACGCAGATTTCCGTCGGCGACGGCGGCGGCGCGGTCTACAACCCGGCCGCGACGGCTACTGCGCTGAAACGCGAAGTCTGGCGCGGACCGCTCAACGCGCTGTTCCAGGACGAGAAAAACCCGAGCTGGCTGCTCGCCGAAGTCACCATCCCGCCGGACGTCGGTGGCTGGTACGTGCGTGAAGCCGGTCTGTGGACCGACACCGGCATTCTCTACGCGATCGTCAAATACCCGGAGTCGTTCAAACCGGTGCTGGCCACGTCGGGCTCGGGCAAAGAGTTCTACATCCGCTCGATTTTCGAGACCAGCAATGCCTCGCTGGTGACGCTGCTGATCGACGACACCGTGGTCAAGGCCACTCGTGCGTGGGTCATGAGCTACCTCGCCGAAGAACTCGGCAAACTCGACGGCAAGCAATCGGTACGTGTCGCCGCCACCGCCAACGTGGTGTTGAACGGTGCACAGCAGATCGACGGCGTGGCGGTGATCGCCGGCGACCGCGTGCTGCTGCCGAACCAGACCCTGGCCAAGGACAACGGCCTGTGGATCGTCGCCAACGGCGACTGGGTTCGGGCCAACGATGCCAACGTCAGCGCCAAGGTCACCCCGGGCCTGACGGTGATGGTGGAGGAGGGGACGCTCAACGGCGATTCGCTGTGGCACCTGACCACCAATGCGCCGATTACCCTTGGCACAACAGCGCTGACATTCAAGATGCTGGCAGGGCGCACCGGGATTGCCGCCGGGACTTACAAGAGTCTGAGCGTCGACGAATACGGCCGCGCGACGGCCGGCTCGAATCCCGACACGCTGGCCGGTTTCGGCATCAAGGATTCGTACACCAAGGCTGAAGTCGAGGCGCTGATTGCCAAGGCCTCGGCATTGCCGGTGGGGTCGATTGTCGCGTTCCCGGTTGACTCGCCACCTCCGGGCTTTCTGGAGCTGGACAACAGCGTCAAGAGCAGCGCGACCTACCCGGACTTGAGCGCCTATCTGGGTGGCAAGTTCAACAAGGGGGATGAGGGCGTCGGGAATTTCCGCTTGCCTGAGGCGCGTGGGGAGTTCTTGCGGGGTTGGGATCATGGGCGGGGTGTGGATGCCGGGCGTGCATCTGGCAGTACTCAGTCAGACAGTCTCAAGGCTCACTACCATTTTCTTCCGACAGGCTCGGGAGGTGGACAGGCCGTTGACCCGAATGGAGAGATTCCGACAGTAGTGTTGAAGGATACTGCGGCTGACTGGGTATTGCGCACGGAAGGTGACAATGCGGAGCTGAGTATCGGTCGTGTAAGAACCTATAACTTCGGTGCCGCTACAGAAACCCGCCCCCGCAACATCGCCGTCATGTGGTGCATCAAGGCCTGGAACGCTCCGGTCAATCAGGGAAACATCGACGTAGCTGCTCTGGTCAAGGAAGTCTCCCGGCTCGGATCTGCCGTTCCAGTGGGTGCCGTCATGGCATTCCCGACGGGGATCGTTGCGCCTGGTTTTCTTGAGCTGGATGGCAGTGTGCAGAGCATTGCAACCTATCCGGATCTGGCGGCGTATCTTGGCACCACTTACAACAAAGGTGATGAGGGGGCCGGAAACTTCCGGTTGCCTGAAGCACGTGGTGAGTTCCTGCGAGGTTGGGATCACGGACGCGGTGTCGATGCAGGCAGGGCAATCGGCAGTTATCAACTCGACTCGCTTCAGAACATCACAGGGCAGTATTCCGCGAACAACGGTGTTCAGCTTGCAGCAACGGGCACGGTCGGCGGCGCTTTCAGTGCGACAGCGGCAGGTGGGACGCAACTCCCCGCAGGCACAGCCTCTACCGGTGTCATCAATATGTCGTTCGATGCTTCGAGGGTGGCACGCACTTCGACAGAAACCCGCCCACGCAACCTGGCAGTGATGTGGTGCATCAAGGCCTGGAACGCGCCGATCAATCAGGGAAGCATTGATGTCGCAGCGTTGTCCGATCTGGCGCAGCAGGCTACCGAACTCAATCAAGGCACTGCGACGGTAGCGACCCAGGCACAGGTCGATGCAGGTGCCGACGATAAAACCTTCGTGACCCCGAAAAAAATGCGCTGGGGTTTCTCCATCAGTGTTTCCGGCGACATGAGCGGCAGCTATGTCATTTTCCCAACCTGGCTCGGAGGCTTGACCCTCCAGTGGGGGATGACGACCGCCATCGCATCCGGAGCCAATTATTTGCAGGCGTTTCCGGTCGCCTACCCAATGGTCAACCCGTCAGTATTTATCACTTACCCCAATACGGCCGTGGACGCTCCCGTCGGATCGACCTACATCGGGCAAATCAAAGGGATCAGTAAAGCGAACGTGACCATTCGTAATCTGGGTCAGGGACCTGCACAGTTTTACTACTTTGCAGTGGGTCGCTAATACAACGGAGTGACGAGGTCTATTTATGAAATTCGCAACATTTGATGAACACGGAGACCTGACTGGTCGGTATGACTCCGATATTCATAGCGTTATTCCTGAACAAGCGATTGAACTCAGTGACGCAGTATTTCTGGCGACCAGAACAGAGAGGGACGGTGTCTGGAAGTTGGTTGACGGTGAGGTGGTCAAGTTACCTTTTCCTCACATCGAACCCGATTATGCGGCTCTGTTTGCGTCTGAGCGTTTCGCCCGGGAAGCATCAGGTATTGCCGTAGAGGGATGGCGCATCGAGACCTCTCGTGAGAGTCAGGCTTTGATCGCGAGCACAGGTCTCTCCGCAGTACTTGATCCGCAGTACCGCTGCAATTTTAAAACCCTTAACGGTTTCGTCGAAATCGGTGCCGCACAGATTCTCTCAATTGCGCAGGCTGTCAGGGCGCACGTGCAGGCTTGTTTCGATCGCGAACTGGAGTTGCTCCAAGCAATCGAGCACGGCACGTACTCCGATGAAATGCTCAAAGAGGGCTGGCCCGATTCCATGCCAGCTTCACCGACCTCCGAGCCTCAATAAAACGCCCCGCACCCCGGGGCATTTTCTTGTCCGCCCAACACATTCAACACCCGCCAAGCCCCTCCCAACGAGAGGCTTTCCCGTTTATGGAGAAACGAAAAATGGCAACCCGCCAAACCTACACCGTGCTCGTTCCATTCCCCACCGGCGGTGGGCACTGGTCGAGCGTCGGCCAGGAACTCGATCTGCTCGATGTCGAGGCCAGTGCGCTGCACAGCGCCGGTCGACTGGAGCTGAAAACAACTACCACCAAGGCCGTGAAGGCCGCTGCCAAGAAGGCTGACTGACTATGGCTGAGGTTCTGAACTTCGAGCACAACGGCATTACCGTCAATGCCACCGAATCCCCCGAGGCCATGGGTGGCCTGGGCGACAACGTCATCGGTCTGGTCGGCACCGCGCCGAAAGCCGATCCGCTGATTCCGCGTAACGCACCGTTTCGCATCAACAGCTTCACCACCCACGCGCTGCTCGATCCGACAGGTTCGGAAGAGGGCACCCTGTACCACGCCGTTTACCAGATCCTCAAAGTGGTCAAGGTGCCGGTGTACGTGGTGATCGTCGAAGCGGGCGCGACCCCGGCTGACACCGTCAACGCGGTAATCGGCGGTGTTGAACCGGCCACCGGCCGCAAGCTCGGTCTGGCGGCACTGGGCAGCGTCCCGGAAGACCTGACCATCATCGGCGCGCCGGGCTTTACCGGCACCAAAGCTGTGGCCAGCGAGTTCGCCTCGTTCGGCAAGCGCATCAAGGCCCGTGTGGTGCTGGACGGCAAGGACGTCTCGGTCGCCGATCAGGTGCTGTACAGCCAGGAACTGGGCGGCGCTGACCTCGGTTTCGATCGTTGCCTGGTGGTGCACAACATGCCTGCCGTGTACTCGAAAGCCGCGAAGAAAAACGTGTTCCTCGCGCCATCCAGCCTGGCGATTGCCGCGCTGGCCAAGGTCAAGCAGTGGGAAAGCCCGGGCAACCAGGTGACCTACGCCGAAGACGTGTCCCGCGTTGTTGAGTACAACATCCTCGACACCTCCACCGAAGGCGATCTGCTCAACCGCTACGGCGTCAGCTACTACGCCCGCACCATCCTTGGCGGCTTCTCGCTGCTGGGCAACCGTTCGATCACCGGCAAGTTCATCAGCTACGTCGGTCTGGAGGACGCCATCAGCCGCAAGCTGGTGAAGGCCGGCCAGAAAGCCATGGCGAAGAACCTGACCAAGTCGTTCATGGATCAGGAGGTCAAGCGCATCAACGACTGGCTGCAGACCCTGGTCGCCGACGAAACCATTCCCGGCGGCAGCGTGTACCTGCACCCGGAACTCAACAGCGTCGAGAAATACAAGAACGGCACCTGGTACGTGGTCATCGACTACGGCCGCTACGCGCCGAACGAACACATGGTTTATCAACTCAACGCCCGCGATGAAATCATCGAGCAGTTCCTGGAGGACGTTCTCTAATGTTTACCAACCGTAATCGCCAGGCCATCGCGGCCACCCTGCAAGGCCTGCCGCTGTCGGCGACCGTGGAGGAATTCACCCCGCCGAAGATCGAATTCGATGTGGAAAACATGACGGGCGGGCGCTTCATCGTCGAGGAAATGGCCAAGAGCGCCAAGGCACTCGGCGCCAAGCTGATCCTGCAGGGCACCGGCCCGGAAATCATGCTTGCACTGGGTGTGAAGCTGGGCGAAGACATCCTGCTGAACGTGCGCGAAGCCGGTCAGGATCAGGACGGCAACACCTGGTTCACCTACCACACCGTGGGCGGCAAGCTGAAGATCCTCGATGAGGGCACGATCAAAATGGGCGAGAAACCCAAGACCACGCTGGAGCTCTCCTGCCGGACTTACACCCGCCTGGAAAACGGCGTTCCGGTGATCGACATCGACGTGCGCACCCAGAAGTTCGTGCTCAACGGCGTCGACATCCTCGGTGATGCCCGTCGTGCGGTGCTGATGCCGTAAGCCTCGGCCAAAGGCAATCACAAAACCCTGCGGGAGTGGGCAAGCCCCGCTCCCACAAGGGACTGCAACACCCCCTCAAGAATTACCAAGGAATTCATACATGTCGTGGATGCCACCCAAGCATGACCTGCTGTCGCCGATCACCGGTGACGACGGCTCGCAGATCGAATCGATCCAGCTCAAGCCGCTGTTCTACGCCGCCCAGAAAGAAGCGCTGGAACGCGCAGGCGACGATGAAGACGACCAGTTCTTTGAACTGGCGCTGCTGGCCACCGGCTTGTCGGTCAAGGAACTCGACCAGCTCAAGCGCCCGGACTACGTGACCATCGCGCAGTACGTGCACGAATTCTCGACCCGTCCGGCGTCGTTCTTTCTCGACCAGGTCG
This sequence comes from Pseudomonas sp. GW456-12-1-14-TSB6, assembly GCF_059424205.1. Classification (NCBI taxonomy): domain Bacteria; kingdom Pseudomonadati; phylum Pseudomonadota; class Gammaproteobacteria; order Pseudomonadales; family Pseudomonadaceae; genus Pseudomonas; species Pseudomonas sp. GW456-12-1-14-TSB6. The sequence goes on along the minus strand of NZ_JBWKZE010000018.1, from coordinate 63,362 downwards.
AAGACGCGGAACAGTCCGACGATCCCGATCAGGTGCAACTGCTGTTGCCGCTCGCCGTCACCGGCCGCACCGTGACTTCGCTGAGTCTGGAAATGCCGGCGCTGCGGGCCACCAAAGTGATGAAGAAACTGAAAACGGCCAAGGAACGCGCCGAGTTCATCACCGCCCATTGCACCGGCCTGATGATCCCCGATCTGGCCCTGTTGAGCGTGCCGGACTGGACGCAATTGCAGGTGCGCATCGACGATTTTTTAAACCAGCCGGCGGCCTTCTTTCAGAACGCGACATCGAAGTAATCCTCGATATCGTGCCGCTCATTTACCCGGTAAGTGAGGCGGAAATTCTGGAGTGGGACGCCGAAAAGGCGTTGCGCCGCTACGACATAGCGATCACTCGCCTTGGCGTGAAACAGGAGTAGAGCGGCATGGCAGAGAGCAAATTTGCGCTCACATACGCCAATGAGAGTGGCAACGCAGCAGCCGGGTTGGCGGTGGCCGATGGCTTTGGCAAACCGCTGCAGGACTTGAACCTGACAATGGCGCTGGCGAGCGTGGATATTCGCTTGCTCACGCAGGAGCAGATCAAACTGCGGGAACTGCTGGTCAGCCAGCAGTCGTTGTTCAAGGTCGTCACGGCGCCGCCAGCCGCCAATAGTGAGCCGAAGTCAAAACTCAAGGCGGAAATCGAGCAGCGCCCGCCACCGAAAAGACTGCAATCGGCGATGGCCAACGAGACGGCGCTGGTTGAATTGAATCAGGTGCTGCACCTGAGCACGAAATCGCTTCAGGCTCTTTCGGAAAAGAACCTGGAAATCGCCAGTGATAAACGGGTTGCCCCCAGCGGGGCTACCGGCGCGGATCTGTTGCAAGTGCAACTCGCCGGGCTGCGGTCCGGTATCAGTGATGGTCTGAAGGGCGAGCAGAAAACGCAGGCGTTGCAGGATTTCTCCCGTGATGCCGCCATCAATGCCTCGGCCTTCAAGATGGATGTCAAGGCGGCTGGCGAAATGTTGTCGGGCTGGCGCACCGCTTTGAAGCTTGATCAGGTGCAGAGCCAGGATCTGGCAGACGCAACCAACTACCTTGGCAACAGTGGCCTGAACGTCAAAGCCGCGGACATCGGCTCCGTCGTTCAAAGCGCCGGTCAGGACGCCAAGGCTGCCGGGATGACACCCGAACAAGTGGCTGCACTTGCGGCGGCGTTCCTCAACAGCGGCGCTAACAAGACCGATGCCGGAGCGGCGCTGAAGAGTTTCACGACGGTTCTGGGCAAGGGAGAATCCGCGTCATCGGCGCAGCGCTCGGCCTGGGCCGACATAGGTCTGAACCCGGAGTCGCTCGCGCACGGGATGAGTGGCGATGCACCCGAAACGATCAAGCTGGTTCTGGAACAACTCAAGCAACAGCCTGAGGAGAAACAGGCTTCGTTGACTAAAACGCTGTTTGGCAACAATGATGCAATCCTCGAGTTGTTGAAGAAGCCTGAGGATGTTCAAACGGCGTTCAAGCTGGTTGCTGACAAGTCCCTGTATGCAGGCTCGGCGGGAGCAACCGCTGAGGCTTATGGCAATACATCGCAGGGACGCTGGAATGCGCTGGATGCGAGTCTAAACCGGCTGTCCACGGCAGTCGGCAATGCATTGGCCCCGGTGACAGACGGCATTGCCATCGGGCTTACTGCGGTGGTCAATGGACTGAGCGCAGCGGCCGAAACCTTCCCGTTCGTCACCGCTGCACTGACATTGCTTGGGGTGGCTGCCACGCCGTTCGTGGCGGGGGCACTGAAAACCGGCGTGTCTGCAGTGCTTGATGCGGTCTCCACGAGGCTTCTGCGCCTGGCCGCAGCACGTCTTCCGTCCGAAGTCGGCGATATGATCACCGGTGACGATGACAACGGTGGCGGTCGCAAAAAGAAACGTTCGGCTCGCAAGTCGGGTCAGGGCAAGCAGGCTAAAACCACTGCGAAAAGTGCCAAGCCCCGCACGCCCGCTGTTCGTCAAAGCCTGGGCAATCGCCTGCGTGGTGCAGCGATGAAGGTCATGCCTTCGATCAAGCGTGCGGCTGCCAGGGTCTTGCCTGCGGTGCGGAGCGCCGGTGCCAAGGTCATGCCTGCGGTGCGGAGTTTCGGAGCCAAAGTCATGCCTGCGGTGCGGAGCTTCGGAGCCAAGATCATGCCGATGCTGTCCCGGATGACACCTTTGGTGGGTAAGGTCGCTGCCCCGTTAGTGCTGGCGCACGCCGCTTACACAGGCCTGAAAGGCCTGCGTGAAGGTGATGAAAAAGCGGTGGGAAGCGCAAAAGCCGAGCTGGCAGGGGCAGCCATTGGCGCTGTGATCGGCGGGTTTGTTTTTCCAGGTGTCGGCATAGGCATCGGGAGTGCCTTGGGCGGAATGGCGGGCTCATGGCTATCAGAAAAACTCGCGGACCCGCCCACCGACAAACTCGCTGCACCGGGAGATGTCGCGAAAAACCTGGTCAACGCTCCCACTCAAAGTCAAAACCAGCAAGTCACCTTCTCCCCACTGATCCAGGTCACCTGTCCGGCACCGGACACTGCCGAGCAGATTCGCTCGATCATCGGGCAACAACTGAGCGGACAATTCCACGGCGAGTTCCTGCCGCTGTTGACCAACAACCCGCTCGCCACCCGCCGCGACGCAGCCCTGACCGATGGAGTCGCCCAATGAAACAACAAATGGCACTGGGCAGTTTCATCTTCGGTCTGTCCCGGGATTTTGCGTACAGCACGCTGTCGCGAAAATCCGAGGGTGGCTGGACCGAGTTGCAGATCCTCAACAGCAAACCCAGATCCCATCAGACAGGGCAGAAGCCTGAAACCCTGACCATCTCCGGCACCTCGATGTACGCCGTGGGGATGGAACGGCTCGATGAATTGCGTGCGCTGCAAGCACTGCGTGTACCGTTGCCGTTGATTGACGGCATCGGTCGCAACTGGGGTTTGTGGCGGATCAACAGCATCGACGAAAACCAGAGCGAGGTCATCGATGACGGCACCGCGATGGTGATCAAGTGGGTCATCGGATTGTCGGAGTTCAACAATGCGTAAGGTACGAAGCGTGGCCGGTGACTCGGTGAATCTGTTGCTGTACCGCGAAACCGGTCGCAGCGATGACAGCGCCGAAGAAGCCCTCTGGACACTCAACCCGACCCTGGCCGAGCACGGTCCGATCCTGCCGGCAGGTGTCTGGGTGACGCTGCCGGAGCTCGACAGCAGACCGGCCGCAATCAAACCGGTTCTGGCCTGGGATTAAGGAGGCTGCATGGCACAGGGATTTACGCCGGCGATTGAAATCTACGGCGCCAACAAGGACCTGCTGAACCAGCGCCTGATCAGTTGGGAACACATCGATGCCGCCGGGATGGAGTCCGATCAACTGACGCTGGTGCTCGATCTGGAAGGCCTTGAAGGCTTGCCGACCCTGGGCGGAACCATCGGGTTGCGGGTGGGGTATCTGGAGACCGGGCTGGTCGAAAAAGGCCAGTTCAAGGTCACTCGACTGACACCCACGCTGTTCCCGCTGCGCCTGACGCTGGTCGCGACCGCCGCGCCTTTCAGCGGCAAGGACGACACCGGATTCAAGGAACGGCGCACGGCCAGTCATGGCCCTACAACCCTTGGCGGACTGTTTCGCGAGCTGGTCTCGAGACACGGATTCTCGCCGCGCGTGGATCCCGAACTGGCGCTGATCAGGATCGCTCATGTCGACCAGTCGAACGAAACCGACATGGGCTTCATCACACGCCTGGCGAAAAAGTACGACGCGGTGGCCAAACCGTTCAACGACCTTTACGTACTGGCGAAACCGGCGCAGCTCAAAAACCTGTCGGGCCAGGTGATACCGGACGTCAGGCTGTCGGTGACCCACAACAATCGGCCGGGCGATCACGCCTTCATCAGCGCCACGCTGGAAGAGACTGCCCGCACCCAGAATCAGGGTTGCAAAACCTCATTCTGGGACGGTGCTCTCGGCAAGCTGCGGGAGGTGATCACCGGTTCCGAACCCTACAAGGTCATTCGCCAGAAACTGGCCAGCGAAGAAGAAGCCAAAGCCATCGGCGAGGCCGAAGTGCGCAAGATGCTGCGCGAGAAATACAAGCTGAAGGTCACCTGCCCGGGCGATCCCCTGCTGGCAGCCGAAGGTCTGCTGGTACTCGACGATACCTGGCCGGACTTCATGCGCGGTCGCTGGTCGATTGAAAAGGTCACGGCCAGCGGCAAGCGCGAGGAAAGCTATCGCTGCCTGATCGAAGCGACCGGCCGGGATCCCGAGGCAAAAGCCAAGGACTGATCCCCCGTTCTCACCGCCACACCTCTCTGTGGTCATTCACAAAACCTGGAACGCTCCCCATGAAGATCTCCCCGATCCTCACGCAGCTGCGTGCGCAATGCCCAAGCCTTGCCGGCCATATCGCGACAGGTGTCGACCTGGCGCTATTGCAAGGCGACCCGAATCTGCCGATGCCCTCGGCCCATGTTTTGCCGCTGTCGGACGTAGCCAGCGCCAGCTCTTCACAGAACTCCCCCAGCCAACCGATCCGCGACCGCTTCGAAATCATCCTGGCACTCGATGCCACGGACGCCACAAAAGCGCTGGATCTGTTGCACGACCTGCGCGCCGAACTGTGGCGTGCACTGGTGGGTTTCAAACCCGATTCCAACTACAGCGCCATCGTTTATGACGGCGGCGAAACGGTCTCGATCAACAGCAGCCGCGCGTTCTACCGGCTGCGCTTTTTTGCCGAGTTCCAGCTGGGCCGCAATCTGCCAAGTCAGCCTGCGGAGAGTTGGCACGAACGCGAACTGGACGGTTTGTCGTCCTTTACCGGGGCCACCGTGCGGGTCGATGCGATCGACCCGGCCGACCCCAACCTGAAACGCCCGGGCCCTGACGGGCGCGTGGAAATGACTTTCTCTGGAGACGTAACCCCATGAGCAACCGCATCACCGTAGTGCCGGCCCCTGGCCGTGCCGTGCCGGACCCGGAAGCCGGCGACCTGCTGCCACTGGAAGGCCGTGAAGTGCTGGACAGCGCCTGGTGGCGCCGGCGTCTGGCCGACGGCGATATCACCCTCAAAACCGCAACAGCCAAACAAAAGGGAGCCAAATAATGGCGATCGGATTCAGTAACATCCCTGCGGACATTCGTGTACCGCTGTTCTATGCCGAAATGGACAACTCGGCCGCCAATAGCGCGTCCTCGTCCATGCGTCGCCTGATCGTGGCGCAGGTCAACGACAACATCGCTCCGAGCGAAGTCGGCAAACTGGTGCTGGTCTCCAGCGTGGCGCTGGCCAAGAGCATTGGCGGCCAGGGCTCGATGCTCGCCTCGATGTACGAGACCTTCCGCAAGGCCGACCCGATCGGTGAGATCTGGTGCCTGCCGCTGCACAACGCCACCGGCGCCATCGCCAAAGGCGTGCTGACCCTGACCGGCACCGCGACTCAGGCCGGCGTGCTCAACCTGTATGTCGGCGGCGTCCGCGTCCAGGCCACTGTGGTCAACGGTGCCACCGCTGCCCAGGCGGCCACCGCCCTGGCACAGAAAATCAACGCCACCGCCGATCTGCCGGTGAGCGCAGCAGCGGCCGAAGGCGTCGTCACTCTGAACGCCAAATGGACCGGCGAGAGCGGCAACGACATCAGCCTGCAATTCAATCGCCTGGGCAAGAGCAACGGTGAAGAAACCCCGGCCGGCCTGACCACCGCCATCACCGCCATGACCGGCGGCGTCGGTGTGCCTGACCAGGTTGAAGCGGTTGCTGCACTGGGTGATGAGCCGTTCGAGTTCATCACACTGCCATGGTCCGACCTGGCCACCCTCAACACCTGGCAAGCGGTCATGGACGACAGCACCGGTCGCTGGTCGTGGGCCAAGCAACTGTTCGGTCACGTCTACAGCGCCAAGCGCGGCACCGTCGGCACGTTGGTGGCAGCCGGTCAGGCACGCAACGACCAGCACATGACCATTCAGGCGCTGGAACCGGGCGTTCCGCAACCGGTGTGGGTACAAGCTGCAGCACTGGCCGCGCGCACGGCGGTGTTCATCTCCGCCGACGCCAGCCGTCCGACCCAGAGCGGCAGCCTGCCGGGCGTCGATCCGGCCCCGGCGAGCGAGCGCTTCACCCTGACCGAGCGTCAGTCGCTGCTCAACTACGGCATCGCCACCGCGTACTACGAAGGCGGCTATGTGCGCATCCAGCGCTCGATCACCACCTACCAGAAAAACGCCTATGGCCAGGCTGACAACTCGTACCTGGACAGCGAAACCATGCACCAGTCGGCGTTCATCGTGCGTCGTCTGCAAAGCGTGATCACCAGCAAGTACGGTCGCCACAAACTGGCTTCCGACGGCACCCGTTTTGGCGCCGGCCAGCCGATCGTCACCCCGGCGACCATTCGCGGTGAGCTGATCGCCCAGTACGCCAAGCTCGAACTCGAAGGCCACGTGGAAAACGCCGAGCTGTTCGCCGAGCACCTGATCGTCGAGCGCGACGTGCAGGACCCGAGCCGCGTGAACGTGCTGTTCCCGCCGGATTACATCAACGGTCTGCGCGTGTTCGCACTGCTCAACCAGTTCCGCCTGCAGTACGACGACGTCGCCTGATCGGCGCGTCTGACACTGTGATTTCAGCCCACCTTGCGTGGGCTTTTTATTTGAAGGGAGTAACACCATGGGTCAACTGATTGCAGGCACCTGCTACGTCAAGGTCGACGGTGCACAACTGACTATCAACGGCGGCTGCGAAGCCCCGCTGATGGCCGTCAAACGCGAAACCGTCGTACCGGGTTTCTACAAGGAAACCGACATCGCGCCATCGTTCAAGGTGACCGCGCTGCACACCGCCGACTTCCCGCTGAAGAAGCTGATCGAAGGCACCGACATCACCGTCACCTGCGAATTCAGCAACGGCAAAGTCTACGTACTGGCCGGTGCCTACCTGGTCGAAGAGCCCGTCTCCAAAGGCGATGACGCCACCATCGAACTGAAATTCGAAGGCATCAAGGGGACCTGGCAATGAGCGGCGCCGTGAAGCTTCAGGTTGCGATCGAAGCTCACGGCGAGCCCCTGACCGAACTCGTCCTGCGCCGTCCGACGGTGCAGGAGGTGCGAGCGATCAAGGCGCTGCCGTACAAGATCGACAAGAGCGAAGAGGTCAGCCTCGACATGGACGTGGCGGCCAAATACATCGCCGTATGCGCCGGCATTCCGCCGTCGTCGGTCAACCAGCTGGACCTGGCTGACCTCAACGCGCTGAGCTGGGCCGTTGCGAGTTTTTTCATGAGTGCGGCGTCGGAGCCATCACCGACCTGATTTCGGTCGCCTATGACCTGGCCTGGTTCTGGAAGGTTGACCCCGAACAGATGATGGCCAGGCCACTGGATGTGCTTCGCGAATCGCTGGAGCACGCGCAACGGATCAATGCGATGCAGCAGGTGCAGTGATGGCAGAAGAAACCAAAGCTAAAGCGTCGGTGCTGCTTACGGGCATCGACGAACTGTCACCCAAACTCGGCGCCCTGCGAGTGAAGGTCGATGACTTCAAGAAAAACCTCGAACAGACCGGCCTCGGCAAACTGGACATCAGCGGTCTGTTCAAGGGCGGCAGCGTGATTACGCCGTTCGTGGACGGCATCAAATCCGCCGCAGCCTTTCAGGGCAAGCTTGCCGAGGTCAGCGAGACGGCGAAAACCGTCGACCTGCCGGATACGCCCAAAGCCGCCGCGCAGAACCTGAACGTGTTCAGCGCATCCATGGAGAAGGTATCCGCTGCGGTGGACGCCGCACTGGTGCCGGCGGTGGGCGCATTGGTCGTCGGGCTGGAGCCGATGCTGACCCAGGTCGGCAGCCTGCTGGCCGACAACCCGAAACTGGTCGAAGGGCTGGCGGCGGGGGCGATTGCGTTTTCCGCCATGCAAACCGCCGTCACCGGCATGACCCAGGTGATGGACGTCATGAGCATGATGCTCAAGACCAACCCGATCATGCTGATCGCCATGGGCATTGCCGTGGCGGCCGGTCTGATCGTGGCCAACTGGACGCCGATTTCCGCGTTCTTCACCGGATTGTGGGAGAGCGTGAAAAATGCCGGAGCCAGTGCAATGGCGACGTTGCGCTCAGTGCTCGACTGGCGGCCGCTGCAGGCACTGGCGGCGCTGCGGGAACCGGTCACCGGTTTCTTCTCGGGAATCTGGGACAAGGTCAAGACCGTGACCGCGCCGGTGATCGACTTCTTCAAGTCGGTTTTCTCGTGGTCGCCCGCAGGCCTGATCCTGGAAAACTGGGGACCGTTGACCGGTCTGTTTTCGGCAATCTGGGAACTGCTCAAGGCCTTGAGTGTGCCGGTGATGGCGTTCCTCAGAAACCTGTTCGACTTCTCGCCGATGCAGATGATCGACAGTGCATGGGGCGGTGTGGTCCGGTTCTTCGAACCGATGTTCAGCGGCCTGCGAAACGCCGCGCAAACGGCGAAAGAGTTCCTGGTGTCGTTGTTCGACTTCTCGCCCATGCAGATGATTACCAGCGCTTGGGGCGGTGTTGTTGCGTACTTTCAGCCGGTGTGGACGACGCTGCAATCGGCCGTGCAAATCACCCGGGATACGCTGCGGGCACTGTTCGATTTTTTCCCGATGGAAATGATCACCAGCGCCTGGGGTGGTGTCGTCGGATTCTTCGAACCGATCTGGACGGCACTGCAAACGTCAGTGCAACAGGTCAAAGGCTTTTTCACCGGTCTGTTCGAGTGGTCGCCGCTGGAGCAGATTGCGCAGTACTGGCAGCCCATCGGTGAGGTTTTCTCGGCGCTGTGGGGTGTTGTGCTGGCGCTGTCCGCGCCGGTCGTGGATTTTTTGCACGGCCTGTTTGAATGGAAACCCCTGGATCAGATCATTGAGAGCTGGGGGCCGATTGTCGGGTGGTTCGGCGAGCTGTGGCAAAAGCTGCAAACCGTCATCGCACCGATCAAGGAACTGTTCGACGGTGGCTTCGCCGGGCTGATCGCCAAGGTCACCGGCAAGGTCGAAACCCTGACCGAAGCGCAACGCCAGACCAATGCCGAAGGCAAGGGTGAACTGGCGCCGGCATTTTTCGGTGCCAGCTCGAAACCCGAGGGCGGCAGTGCGTTGCAGGGCGGCTCGTTGCCGCAATCTTCCAGCGCACTGATCCAGCAAAGCGCCGCCAACAACCGTACGCAACTCGAAGGCGGCCTGACGGTGCGCTTCGAAAACGCACCGGCGGGGCTGCGCACCGATCAACCGCAAACCAATCAACCGGGGCTGGCGCTCAATTCGCGCATCGGCTATCGCTCGCTGTCCATGGGAGGTTCCAATGAACTGGCGTGACCGTTTGTTGCCGGCATCCTTTCGCGGTGTCGGCTTCTGGATCGACCAGGCGAAAACCCCGGTCGGTCGCAAGGGGCAGTTGCACGAATACCCGCAACGCGACCTGCCGTTTTTCGAGGACCTCGGCCAGCAGGCCAAGACCCACGACCTGACGGCGTTCATCATCGGTGCCGATTGCCTGGAGCAGCGCGACAAGCTGCTCCAGGCCCTGGAACAGGGCAGCGGCGAACTGGTGCATCCGTGGCTGGGGCGCTTGCAGGTCAAGGTCGGCGAGTGCGACATGACCCATACCCGCCAGGACGGCGGGATGGTGACGTTCAGTCTGAAGTTCTACCCGGACCGACCGCTGCCGTTTCCGACGGCGACGGTCAGCACGCAAAAAGTCCTGCTGATCAAGGCCGAAGGTTTACTCGGCTCGGCGGTGGCGCGCTTCGAACAGGCGATGACCCTGATCAAGGCGGCGCGGATCGGCATCGCCAATCTGCGCAACAGCCTCACCGGCGTGTACGACGTGATCAAGGAGCAGTTGAAGCCGCTGATCGCGCAGTACAAGCAGATCACCGAGCTGGTCAGGGCGGTGAAGGAATTGCCCAAAGAAGTGGCGGCGGAGTTCAAGGGGTTGCTCGGCGATATCAAGGAGCTGAAAGCATTCGCGAAGGAGGGCTACCGTGGCGTGATTGCCGACGTGTCCCAACAGATCGAAGCCATCCGCAAGGCCGACGCGCCGAAAATCACCACCGGCAAGGACACCAACGCCGCCGCGCAGGCGATGGCCAACCTGGTGCAGGACACCCTGATCGTCAAAGTGGCGCAATGGGTGGCCTCGATGCCGGTGGCGTCGACGCCGGTGAAACTGACCTCGACACCTTCGCTGGACCAGCAATCGAAGCAGCCGGTCACGCGTCAGGAAGTGCCGGTCACCGACGATCTGCAAACGCTGCAAAAAGAGTTGAACGAAGCGCTGCAAAAGGCCCAGGACAAGGCCGACCCCGCGCACTACCAGGCCATCGCCGATGTGAAGGAAGCGCTGATCGCGCACCTCAAGGCCGTGGCTTCATCCGGTGTGCGACTGGTCAGCAAAACCTTTCAGGAAACCTTTCCGGCAGTGGTCGTGGCCTACAAACAGTTTGGCGACGCCACCCGTGTGACCGAGGTCATTCAGCGCAACGGTCTGTCTCATCCGAGCTTCCCACCCAACGAAGTCAAAGTTTCCAGGGAGTGAGCCATGAGCGAGATGGACAACCGCGTCACGCTGACCGTCAACAACATGGAATACGGCGGCTGGAAAAGCGTGCAGATCACCGCGGACCTGGAGCGTCAGTTCCGCACCTTCAAACTCGACATCACCTGGCAATGGCCGGGGCAGACCGTGGATCAGCGGATCAAGGCCGGCGACCCGTGCGAAGTGCGGATCGGCCAGGATCTGGTGCTCACCGGTTATGTGTTCAAGGCCCCGATCAGCTATGACGGGCGGCAGATCAGCCTGAGCATCGAAGGCAGTTCCAAGACCCAGGATCTGGTCGATTGTGCGGCGCGAAACATCCCCGGCCAATGGCAGGAACAGCCGCTGTTGAACATCGTCCAGGCCCTGGCCGGGGAATACTCGCAGTTTGTGGTCAACGAAATTCCCGAGACCGCGCGCCTGAGCAAACACACCATCGTTCCGGGTGAAACCGTGTTTCAGTCGATCGACCGTCTGCTCTCGCTGTACCGGGTGTTTTCCACCGATGACGCCGAGGGCCGGCTGGTGCTGGCCAAACCGGGCAGCGGCGGCCGCGCGAGCGATGCGCTGGAGCTGGGCAAGAACATTCTCTCGGCCAACGCGCCGATGGATTACAGCCAGGTGTTCTCCGAATACCGGGTGATCGGCCAGCAGAAGGGCAACGACAAGAAGAGCGGGGCGGCGGTCAGCGAGGTTGAATCCAGCGCCACCGACCTGAGCTTCAAGCGTCGGCGCACCACGATCATCAACGAAGGCTCACAACTGACGTTCGAACTGGCCCAGCAGCGGGCCCAGTGGGAAAGCGCCACGCGCATGGGCCGGGCGCTGACCACCACGTATCAGGTGCAGGGCTGGCGCCAGTCCAACGGCGATCTGTGGCGCCACAACACGCTGGTGAAGGTCAAGGATCCGGTACTCGGTTTCGATGGCGACATGCTGATCTCCAAGGTGACGTATTCGCTGTCGGCACAAGGCTCGGTGACCACGCTGCAAGTGGCGCCGCCGCATACCTTCGACGCCAATCCGACTCCACCGAAATAGCCACCAGCCTGACATTACCTTGTGGGAGCGAGCCTGCTCGCGATAGCGGTAGACCTGTCAGTGCAGAAGTGTCTGCCAGATCGCCATCGCGAGCAGGCTCGCTCCCACAGGTGGGCGGTGGGCTGACATTCCAAGGAAACCCTATGAGCCTACTGACACGCCTGCTGGCGCGCGGCACTGTCGTGCTCGCCAATTCGGCATCCAAGCTGCAATCGCTGCAAATGCGCCTCACCGCCGGTGAAGTGAACGACGACATGGAGCACTTCGAACCCTACGGCTTCACCAGCCACCCGCTGGCCGGTGCCGAAGGCGTCGTCACGTTTCTCGGCGGCGACCGTTCCCACGCCATCGCCCTGGTGGTCGCCGACCGCCGTTACCGCCTGCAATCGCTGGCGGCCGGCGAGGTGGCGATCTACACCGACGAGGGCGACAAAATTCACTTCAAGCGGGGGCGGATCATCGACATCGAAACCGCCACGCTCAACATCCGCGCCAGCACCGCCGTGAACTTCGAGACGCCAGTGATCAACCAGACCGGCAAGATCGTTTCCAAAGGCGATCAAGTGGCCGGCGGCATCAGCCAGATCAAGCACGTGCACGTTGGCGTGCAGGCGGGCAGTGGCCAGACCGGCGCGCCGGCGGGAGGTCAGTGATGCTTTTCAGTCAGAACCTCCACGCCGCGCTGACCCGTGCGGTGCTGATCAGCCTGTTCACCTGGCGCCGCGCCGCCGACGACGATGCCCTCGACGACGAGGAGCGTTTCGGCTGGTGGGGCGACACCTTTCCGACCGTGGCCGACGATCGCATCGGCTCGCGGCTGTGGCTGTTGCGCCGGGTCAAGCTGACCCGACAGACCCAGATGGACGCCGAGTTCTATGCCCGCGAAGCCTTGCAATGGCTGATCGACGACGGCCATTGCAGCGCCATCGACATCATCAGCGAACGCCTCGACGCCCAGCGCCTGAACCTGCGCACGGTCCTGACCCTGGCCGACGGCGAACGCCTGGACATCAACCCCGATAACAGTTGGCAGGTGATCTATGCCGTTTGAAACCCCTTCGCTGCCGGTGCTGATCAAGCGCACCCAAAGCGACCTGGCCGGCGACTCGCTGCGCCAGTCCGATGCGCAAGTCCTGGCCCGCACACTCGGCGGCGCCGCTTATGGCCTGTACGGCTACCTCGACTGGATTGCCGAGCAGATCCTGCCCGACACCGCCGATGAATCGACCCTTGAACGCATCGCCGCACTGCGCCTGAACCAGCCGCGCAAACCGGCACAAGTCGCCACCGGCAACGTCAGCTTCAACGCGACGGCGGGCGCGGTGCTGGACGCCGATACGTTGCTGCAGGCGAGTGATGGCCGCACCTTCAAAGTCACTGCCGCGCGCACCACCGTCAATGGCGTCAACAGCACCAGCATCGCCGCGCTGGAGGCCGGCAGCCTGGGCAATGCCGAGGCCGGGCTGGCGCTGACGCCGGTGCAGCCGATCACCGGCGTAGTCGGCAACAGTTTTGTGGTGCTGGCGCCGGGACTGAACGGCGGCGTGGCGCGGGAAAGCCTGGAGTCGTTGCGCTCGCGGGTCATTCGTTCCTATCGCGTGATCCCCCACGGCGGTTCGGCCAGCGACTATGAGACCTGGGCGCTGGAAGTGCCGGGCGTGACTCGTGCCTGGTGCCGAGGCGGCTTCCTCGGGCCTGGCACCGTCGGCGTGTACATCATGCGCGACGACGATCCGCAACCGGTGCCGAATGCCGATCAACTGGCCGAAGTGCAGGCCTACATTGAGCCGTTGCGCCCGGTGACCGCCGAAGTGCATGTACGTCCGCCGGTGCAGAAGCCGGTGACCTATCAACTGAAGCTGACCCCCGACACCACCGCCGTGCGCGCCGCCGTCGAAACCCAACTGCGCGATCTGCATAACCGCGAAGCCGACCTGGGCGAGGATCTGTTGATCAGCCACATCCGCGAAGCGATCAGCAGCGCGGCGGGTGAAACCGATCACGTGCTGTCGGCGCCGGTGGCGAACGTGGTCGCGGGTGACAGCGAACTGCTCACCTTCGGGGGTTGCGTATGGCTGCCATAAGAACCGCCGCGCAATACCAGGCGCAACTGCGCGCCTTGCTGCCGAGCGGTCCGGCGTGGGATCCGGAGCGCGTGCCGGAGCTTGAGGAAGTGCTGCAAGGCGTCGCCGTCGAACTGGCGCGCCTCGACGCCCGCGCCGCCGACCTGCTCAACGAGATGGACCCGGCCGGCGTCAGCGAACTGGTACCGGACTGGGAACAGGTGATGAACCTGCCCGACCCGTGCCTCGGCGCCACGCCGCTGTTCGACGACCGTCGCCTCGCCGTGCGCCGCCGCTTGCTGGCGGTCGGCAGCCAGGCCGTCGGCTACTACCTGGAAATCGCCAAAAGCCAGGGTTACCCCAACGCCACCATCACCGAACTCGAAGCCCCGCGCATGGGCCGTTCGCGTTTCGGCGCAGCGCATTGGGGCACCTGGGAAGCGCAGTTCATGTGGACGCTCAACACTGGCGGCCGCTTGCTGCTCGGCCGGCGTTATGGCGCGAGTTACTGGGGCGAACGCTTCGGCGTGAATCCGGGCTCGGCGCTGGAGTGCCTGATTCATCGGGCGGCACCGGCGCATACCAAGGTGCACATCAACTATGACTAGGGAATAGCGCAATGGATTATCCGAAGAGTGTCCCCAGCGCCGGTCTGGTGAACGGGAAATTTATCGATGAAAACCCGTTGACCGGGACGCCGGGGTCGCTGATCCCCGCTGACTGGGGCAACGGCGTTACGCAAGAAATCATCAATGTGATCAAGGCTGGGGATCTGACCCCGGACGAGAAGAAATACGATCAGTTGTTGCAGGCGATTCAGAGCGTTTCGGCCAAGGGCTGGAATCAGGATCTGGCGTTGCCTTTGGCAGCGTTGCCGTTGCCAACAGTTGCCACGACGGATGCACGGATGCCGATTACGCCAGCGGCCGCATCGACCAGTGGCGGGCGAGTGTCGGTGCCGGCGGGTGTTTACGTCAGCATCGGTCAGGAAGTGGTGGCGGGGCAGTTGGGACGCTCGCGAACGTTCACCACTCAGGCCTGGAGCAGCGCCGATCTGTTGCCGAGTTCGGGTTACTTTCTGCGAGCGCAGGTGGTGGGTGGTGCGCTGACGTTTTACATGCAGCGCGGGACGATTTATGACGCCAGCCCTGATGGCTTGAAGGGGACGGTCAATGGTGCGGCGGGGGGTGGGTTCCAGTCGACACCGCTGGATATCTGTCTCGCGTGGGTAGTCACGGCGGGTCCAGGATCTGTGCCGATTGTCCGGCAGATCTACAACCGTAACCGGTTGTCCTGGACTCAAGTGGTCAATGGCAATGGCGTGGTCTATCTGCCGCTTGACCCTCATGCGCGAACAGCGCGTCTGGTGGTCGGGAATCCGACCCCACACCCGACGGCTATCACTGATGTGTCGTTTGCACCGGGCGGCTGGCTGGGAGGGAATTACTGTTTCCTCAATCCGACTATCAGTACGTCCAATAATTGGGACGGTTGGGGAACGGCAGGCGCATCGGTGGGAATCTTCACCAGTAACGTCGTCAACGACACCACGCTTTCAACGTTGACGGCCGGTTTCGATCACTCGGAACTGCGTTCGCTGTGGCAGGTGTACCAAGCCGAGCACACCTGGAACGCAGGGAATGCCGCCAGTGACGAATTGCTATTCGGGATGGGGATCAAAAGTTTTTCTCAAACCGATTATTCGAACGGCATAGCAGTCAATTTCACGGCGGCCGTGAATGTGCATTTGTCTTGGGAGTTGATCCGATGAACATCATTCAGGAACTGCATCAATTCGAAGACGGCTTGCGTCCGGTACCACCTTCTGCCGCCCATGACTGGGACGGTGAGCAATGGCTTGCCAGCGCTGACAAAGCCGCGTTACTGGAGCAGCAGGAAACCGAACGCCTGTGCGCCGGGGTCGATGCCGTCGCCGACAGTGCGCGCACGACTTTGGCCGGCGATCCGCTCAAAGCCCTGGAATACGCCCAGGCTGCCATTGACGCTCAGGCCTTCCAGGACGCCGGCTACCCGAAAAAGGAAGTACCGCTGTCCGTCGCCGCGTGGGTTGCCAAGGGCCGTTCGGCGAAGCAGTCGGCCGAGCAGATTCTGGACAAGGCCGCCCAGCTCAGCGACAGCCTGCTGACCCTGCGCACCTTGCGCCTGAAGGCCAAGACCCAGATTCGTGCTTGCGCAGGCAAAGGTCAGATGGATCAGGCCCGAGCTGCCGCCGATGAGGCGCTGCAGGCCATTCGTGAACTGACCGCCAACCCGGCCTCGTAACCGCAATCGCATCACCCAAGCCCACTTCATTGTGGGCTTTTTATTTTCAGGAACAGAGACGTCTGCGTCGCGGCGAAAGCTTGCGCGCGGCCACGTTTCATTTGTCATTACAGAGGAACGAGCACCCATGGATTACCCAAAAAGTGTCCCCAGCGTCGGCCTGGTCGATGGCCGCTTCGTCGATGAAAACCCGGTGGCGGGAACGCCCGGGTCGTTGATTCCGGCGGTGTGGGGCAATGCGGTCACAGAGGAAATCCTCAACGTTGTCACTGGAGCGGGACTGACTCCTGCTGAAGGTGACAACCAGCAATTACTCAAAGCCTTGCAATCGCTGTTGGCATTGGCCAGCCCGATGGCAACATCTGTCACCAGCGTATCGGCCTCCAAAGCGCTGGCGGCAAATGAGCTCGGACTGCTGCTGGTCAACGCGAGCAGCGGTGCGACCACCATCAGCCTGCCGCCGGCGAACCTCACATTGGGGGTTCGAGACGTCATCGTGCGCCGGGTCGACAACTCGACGTCGCGATTGGCAGTGCGTGCTTCAGGCACCGACACAATCAGATTTCACACCCACCTAGCGGCTGCCGGCTATCCCTTTTTTTTGCTGATGGGCTCGGGTGACTGGTGGCATTTGCGAAGTGACGGCGCAGGCAGTTGGTGGCCGATCGGACGATTCGACGGTACGCCTTTGGGCCGGACTGTCTTCGAGACAACCGCACTGCTCAACCCCGGAGGATACGGTCCACTTAACGGAGCGGTATTCAGTCGCAGCGACTGGCCGTGGCTGTGGGATCACGCCCAGCAATCCGGCGCACTGACCACCGAGGCTGCGAGGGTTGGGGCTGAGGGCGGCTGGACCAGTGGAGACGGCACGTTGACCTTTCGCGGGCCGGAAGGTCGAGGTGAATTCATCAGGGTGTGTGATGAGGGACGCGGGATTGATGCCGGCCGCTCGACTGGCAGTTGGCAGGTCGACCTGTTCCGCTCTCATCGGCACGAACTCAAAAGCGACATGCTCGGTGTCCCGCTGGTGTCGGCACAGAACGCGGCGCCTGATGCCTTGTTCAATCAGGCCAACATCAGTCTGGGGTTTACCGAAAACACGGGCGGCTCCGAAACTCGCCCGCGAAACATGGCCTATCCGGGCCGCATCAAATTGATATGAGGTGTTCATGACTTACTACTACGTGTTTGACGAAACGACCCGAGAAATTTTCGGCCCTGTCGAATTGCCGATTGTGCCGGGTATGGGTGTCCAGTTACCGGGCAATGCATTTGAATTGCCGCAATTATTGCCTGCCGCCGAGCCCGGCCATGTCTGGGTCTGGCGTGATGGCGCAGCATTGCAATTGATCGATTTGCGCAATCGCCTGGTTTATCGCAAAGACAGTGGCATTCCTCTCTACTGGAACGAACTCGGTCCGCTGCCCGAGTACCTGACGGCCATACCGCGACCTGGCGAGTATTACGTCTGGGGCACCGATGACTGGGTGCACGATGCCGCAGCCGAGCGCGAGGGCCTGGTTTACGAGGCCGACGTCGAACGTGACAAGCGCCTGCGCGACGTGGTCATTCGTGTTGCACCTCTGCAATACGCTTATGAGTTGGGCGAGGCGACCAGCGACCAATTGACCACTCTGCAAGCCTTGAAACGCTACACCGTCACGTTGGCGCAGATTGAGCTGCAACCGGGTTATCCATCGACCATCGACTGGCCCGTCGCGCCTGCAAGATTTGTTATCTCGCCCGCTGCATAACTGAATCCAATCCCTTATCAACCTTACAGGCGGCCAAGTGCTGCCGGCATTCTGCTGCCTGTAAAACATCGGAAGTGTTGACGTGGACTATCCCAAAAGCATCCCCGGCGTCGGCCTGGTCAACGGCGGTTTTGTCGATGAAAACCCGGTTGCCGGCACGCCCGGATCATTGATCCCCGCCGCCTGGGGCAACAGCGTCACGCAAGAAATTCTCAACGCCATCAAGGCCGCCGGACTGACGCCGGACGAGAGCAAGACCAATCAGTTGGCAACGGCCATTGGCGCTCTGGTCGACTTTACCAAACTGAAAAACACCCCGACCACGCTGGCGGGCTACGGCATCACCGATGCAGTGGGGCGGTTGTTGGCGGTCAGGCAGATCGAGACGGTCGGGATCACAGTTTACAAGCCGAACCCGAGGGCCAAACGGATTCGCGTGCGGTTGGTCGGGGCGGGAGGTTCTGGGGGCGGATGCGAACCTGTTCCGACAGGCACTCAAATTCTCGGCGGTGGTGGCGGGTCCGGCGCGTATGCGGAAAGCCTGTATGACGTCACCGCGCAAATGCTCGCCGGCGTACCGGTTTCGCTGGGCGCCGGGGGCGCCGTCAGCAACACCACGGGCCTTGCGGGCGGCGGCGCTTCCTTTGGTAGCTACATGAGTGTTTCGGGAGGTGGTGGCGGGCAGAAACTGGGGATCGTGGTCACGGGCACTTCGTCAGGATTCATTCAGGGCGGGGTTGGTGGATTACTGGCTGGAGGCAATCTCTGCAGTGCTCGCGGTATCACCGGAGGTTTCGGAATGAGCAACGCCAATTGGGGGTTGCTGTCGGGTTGCGGAGCTCCGAGTCCGTTCGATGGTGGTGGCCCTTTCAGTGGGTCAAACACCGTTGGCAATGCAGGTGTTCGAGGTTCGGGCGGCAGTGGTTCCTGCTCGGTTCACGCTTCTGCGTCAATCGTGAGCGGCGCCGGCGGCAATGCCTTCTGTGAAATCTGGGAGTACGAGTAATGGCCCGTTATGCACGTATTGAAAACGGTGTCGCGGTTGAAGTGATCGACACCGGTGACTACGCGATCGAGCAACTGTTCGCGCCTGCTTTCGTCGCGGCGATGGTGCAGGTGCCCGAGGGTGTGAGCGTCGAAATCGGCGCGCCGATGCCCGAGGCGGCTCGCGCTATCGAGCCTTTGCGGGAACCGCAAAGTCCTGTCATCGCTCAACCCCCAATGGTCGAGGACAAGGAGCCTCTGGCGGCAGAGCGAGTCTGGCGCCAGTCCGCGCTCGCAGCCACCGAATGGCAAGTCACCCGCCACCGCGACGAGCAGGAACTGGGACGCGGAACAACGCTCAAGGCCCAGCAGTATCTGGAGTTGCTCGAATACCGCCAGGCGTTGCGCGACTGGCCAGGTGCCGGCGCATTTCCGTCCTCCGTTTTACGGCCGTCAGCGCCCCAATGGCTGGCCACGGACATTGGCTGAAGCCCTCACACAACCCATGAATTCAGATAAGGAGATAAACCGTGGACTACCCCAATAGTGTTCCCAGCGCAGGTCTGGTGAACGGCAAGTTTGTCGATGAAGACCCGGTCACCGGCAAGCCGGGATCCTTGATCCCGGCCAGCTGGGGCAACGGCATCACTCAGGAGCTGCTGACCGTGATCCAGACCGCTGGCCTCACCCCGTCCGAGACTCGAACCGATCAAGTACTGACGGCATTGCGCAGCAACAAACTGTTTGCGACCGCGCCGCAGTTCGACAACAGTCAGTCGGTCGCCACTACCGCTTTCGTGAGCCGCAGCGGTCTGCAGTTTTCCGGTTTCGCCTCCTATCCGACGAGTACGACTTTGACAGCGGCCAGCGTGGGAGGCGTGGCGAGTTTTTCCAGCGCCACGCCGATTACGGCGACCCTGCCTTCCGTTGCCAATATTCCTCATGCCGGGACCCTGCATATCCTCAACGCCGGGAATGGCGTTCTGACGATCAGTCCCACCGGCAATGAAGCCATTGAAACCTGCAACGGCACCATCGGCGCACTCAAGCTTGGCCTCGGTGATTCGGCGCAACTGGTCAAGTTGACCGGACAGTGGCGACTGTACGGCGGCTCGGTCAGCGACCGGTATGCGACGGCCCATTCCGGCGTCTACGGCAATGTCGGTTACCAGCGCTTTCCCAGCGGCAACATCGATCAATGGGGAGTAGGGACGACCGATGCCAACGGCGATGTCTATGTGACCTTTCCGATTGCATTCCCAACTGCCTTTTCATCGATCGTCGCCATCCATTCGGGCGGCGACGGAGCCATGGTCGTTCAGTACGCGGGATCGGAAAGCAAAACCGGATGCCGTTTGAAGGTCCGCAGTTATAACGGGGCCGTCTCGGCAAACTGGGGTATCTATTATTTTGCAAAGGGCTACTGAATGAACCCGTTCAATGTGTTTTTCAGCGCAACTACCCGGGCCGTTTATGTACCCGGTATCAACACCTCGGACATTCCCGAGGATGTGATCGAAATTCCTCAGGCGTACTGGATCTCCCTGTTACAGCAATTGGCCGTCTCGCCAAAGGTGATTGGCGTCAATAACGGTAACGGGTTTCCGATTCTGGTGGATCCGCCGCCGCCGAGTCCCGAAGAAGCAGCCGATATCGAACGCCAGTGGCGTACGGCGCAACTGGCCGCGACCGATGGTCTGGTAGCGCGTGATCGCGATGAGCTGGAGGACGGCGGCGGCACCACCCTGACTACCGAGCAATACGCCGAACTGCAATCATTTCGGCGGGCTCTGCGGGATTGGCCCCAGGCGTCGCTTTTCCCGTTCAGTGAGCATCGGCCGGTGGCGCCGCGCTGGTTGGCCTCGGCGCTCTAATGGATCAAGGAAACGGAAATGGATTACCCGAAAAGCGTTCCCGGCTCAGGCCTGGAGAATGGCAAATTCGTCGATGAAGACCCGATTGCCGGAAAACCGGGATCGTTGATCCCGGCCAGTTGGGGCAACAGTGTGACCCAGGAAATTCTCAATGCGATCACGGCCGCCGGTCTGACGCCGGATGAGGAGCAGACCGATCAACTGGCACAGGCCATTCGGCAACTGGCCAAGCCTGATCCGCTGCAGCAGTTTCCTGTGCAGGTGTATCGCAAGAATCTGTTGATCAATGGTGGATTCAATATCTGGCAACGCGGCACGACCAATCAGGGGCCGAACATCGGTGGCTATGTGGCGGATCGTTTTCGATGCGACTGGAACGGCAACGCAGGTGTCAGCATTTCGCGCCAGGATTTTCCCCTCGGTCAAACGGAAGTCGTGGGTGAACCCGCTTATTTCCTGCGCTGGCAGCAGGCCACCGCAGGCACGGGAGCAACGGTGCATAAAGTCGCCCAGAGCATTGAATCGGTCAGAACTCTGGCCGGGCGAACGGCTACGGTCAGCTTCTGGGCGCGATCCGATGCGACGCGTCCTTTGCGCGTCACGATTGCTCAGCAGTTCGGAACGGGCGGTTCGGAGGGTGTAGTGAAGGTTGTCGACGTCTTTCAACTGAGTACGTCGTGGAAGAAATACAGCGCAACGTTTCAGGTGCCAACCATCGCCGGGAAAATGCTGGGCGTGAATGACTGCCTGACCTTGTCGTTCGATCTGCCGCTCAACGTGTTGCAGACCGTCGATCTGGCACAGATGCAATTGGAGGAGGGGCCGGTTGCGACAGCGTTTGAATACCGTCCGGCGGCGGAAGAACTGAGCCTTTGCCAGCGTTATTTTGAGAAGTCTTTTGCTAACCGTCTGCAGATCCGTTCGAACAATGGTGCCGCAACCTGCATTGGTAACTTCACCCAGGCTGCGGCAGCCAATACCGGTCAGTACGGTATGAGCATCGATATGCAGGTGCTCAAGCGCGTACAACCTACCATCGTGCTGTATTGCCCGGGAGATGCGAGCAATCAAGTCTGGCATCAGGGCCTGATGAAGGCGTGTACGGGAACCGTTTTGCAAAGCGTGACCGAGAGAAGCTTTGCCATTGCCACTGTGACTCCTGTCGGCAGTGTTCCCGGGCAGATTTTGCAGATCGAATGGACCGCGGACGCGGAAATCTAGGAGGCAAGTCCATGAGCTATCAGCTCACATCGTCTGGCGTTCTGCGCCTGGGTGATTCAGCGTTCATTCCACAGGATCCGACCAACCGTGACTGGCTCGAGTACCAGGAGTGGCTGGTTTCCGGGGGACAGGTACTGCCACTGGATCCGCCGCTAGAGAGTGCGACGGCCAATCAGGGCATGCTGGGTTTGTTCAAGCGAATGATCCAGGTTTCCCCGGACAGCACGCTGAAAACTGAGGTAAACAATGGCTGATCAGCTTTGGTCGCCAACCGTGATTCAATCGGAGCATCCAGGGAGGATCGAGCATTATGCAAATCACTGAAGACAATCTACTCACCATCATGCCCAACGCCCGCCGCCAAGCGGGCGTTTTTGTTTCTGCACTCAACGATGCGATGGCGCGCCATCGCATCGACACGCCCAAGCGTATTGCCGCGTTTCTCGCCCAGATCGGACACGAATCGGGGCAATTGCAGTACGTGCGTGAACTGGGCAACAACCAATACCTGAGCAAATACGACACAGGCACGCTGGCCTTGCGATTGGGCAACACGCCCGAGGCCGATGGCGACGGGCAGAAGTATCGCGGGCGCGGGCTGATCCAGATCACCGGCCGCACCAACTATCGCCAGTGCAGCCTCGGGCTGTTTGGTGACGAGCGCTTGCTGGCGCTGCCGGAACTGCTGGAGCAACCGCAATGGGCGGCCGAGTCCGCCGCGTGGTTCTGGGCGCAGAACGGCCTGAACGAACTGGCGGATCAGGACCAGTTCAACAGCATCACCCGACGGATCAACGGCGGGTTGAACGGCTTGCAGGATCGACTGGAGCTTTGGGGGCGGGCGAGGGCGGTGTTATGCCAGCCTTCGGTTTGAGCGTCTGGCGGCTGCTCGGCCTGGTGCTGCTGGCCGCAGTATCGGCAGCGCTGGCCTGGCAGTTTCAGGACTGGCGCTACGGTCGCCAACTGGCCGAGCAGGCACGGTTGCATGCCGAAACCCTCAATCAACTGACTTCGGCCGCTGCCACCGCGCAACAGGCCGAGCAGGACAAGCGTCTGGCCCTGGAGCAACGGCTCACGGCCAGCGAACAAACCCATTACCGAGCACTGAACGATGCCCAACGTGATCAGGATCGCCTGCGCGATCGCCTTGCCACTGCTGATCTGCGCCTGTCAGTCCTCATCGACGCAGGCGACGCTGCCCAAGGCTGTGGTGTGCCAGCCGCCTCCGGCGCCAGCGGCGTGGATCATGCAGCCATACGCGCCCGACTTGACCCGGCGCATGCTCGACGAATTGTCGCCATCACCGGCGAAGGCGACCGCGGACTGATCGCCTTGCAGGCCTGTCAGGCCTATATCAGAGCGCTGGCTCCTGCACATTTTGAATAAGCTTGTGTATTGAAAGCGCAACCGGCTCGTGTACGGTGGTACCCATTCCATCCGATCCGGAGCGCGCCGTGAAAGAAATCACTCAACTGGCGGCCGAACTTGGCCGACGTCTGCAATTGCTCAATGCCCACGTCACTACGGCCGAGTCCTGTACCGGTGGCGGGATTGCCGAAGCCATCACCCGGATTCCTGGGAGTTCGGCGTGGTTCGAAGCGGGTTACGTGACCTACTCCAATCGCCAGAAAACCCAGCAACTGAATGTACCGACGGAGCTGTTCGGCACCGTGGGTGCGGTCAGTCGCGAAGTGGTCGAGGCCATGGTGCGCGGCGCCCAGGAGAAAAGCCTGGCGCGGTTTGCCGTGGCGGTCAGCGGTGTGGCCGGGCCGGACGGTGGTTCGCCGAACAAACCGGTGGGCACCGTATGGCTGGCGTGGGGCGTGGGCGACCAGATTTCCAGTGAGGTCCAGCACTTCTCCGGCAACCGCGACGAAGTTCGCCGACAAACGGTGAAGGCCGCGCTAGAGGGCTTGCTGCGACTAGCGGCACGAGAAATCGAAAATCAGGGGTAGGCGATCCGTGAACGCTGTGGAATAATACTGGCTACTTATACAGGTGTTGGCCGTCAGGCCTTATTGATTACGTGAGGACTTTAATGGACGACAACAAGAAGAAAGCCTTGGCTGCGGCCCTGGGTCAGATCGAACGTCAATTCGGCAAGGGTGCCGTAATGCGTATGGGCGATCAGGACCGTCAGGCGATCCCGGCCATTTCCACCGGCTCTCTGGGTCTGGACATCGCACTCGGCATCGGCGGCCTGCCAAAAGGCCGTATCGTTGAAATCTACGGTCCTGAATCTTCCGGTAAAACCACACTGACGCTGTCCGTGATCGCCCAGGCTCAAAAAGCCGGCGCGACCTGCGCCTTCGTCGACGCCGAACACGCCCTCGACCCTGAGTACGCCGGCAAGTTGGGCGTCAACGTCGACGACCTGCTGGTTTCCCAGCCGGACACCGGCGAACAGGCCCTGGAAATCACCGACATGCTGGTGCGCTCCAACGCCGTTGACGTGATCATCGTCGACTCCGTGGCCGCTCTGGTGCCAAAGGCTGAAATCGAAGGCGAAATGGGTGACATGCACGTGGGCCTGCAAGCCCGTCTGATGTCCCAGGCGCTGCGTAAAATCACCGGTAACATCAAGAACGCCAACTGCCTGGTGATCTTCATCAACCAGATCCGCATGAAGATCGGCGTGATGTTCGGCAGCCCGGAAACCACCACCGGTGGTAACGCGCTGAAGTTCTACGCCTCGGTTCGTCTCGACATCCGCCGTACTGGCGCGGTGAAGGAAGGCGACGAAGTGGTCGGCAGCGAAACCCGCGTCAAGGTTGTGAAGAACAAGGTGGCTTCGCCGTTCCGTCAGGCCGAGTTCCAGATTCTCTACGGCAAGGGTATTTACCTGAACGGCGAGATGATCGACCTGGGCGTACTGCACGGTTTCGTCGAGAAGTCCGGCGCTTGGTATGCCTACGAAGGCACCAAGATCGGTCAGGGCAAGGCCAACTCGGCCAAGTTCCTGGCGGACAACCCGGAAGTCGCGGCCAAGCTCGAGAAGCAACTTCGTGACAAGCTGCTGTCGCCAGCCGTGATCGCCGACTCCAAGGCTTCTGCGGTCAAAGAGACCGAAGACGACCTGGCTGACGCTGACATCTGATTGCACCGATGACAACCGCCGTACTCGATACCCTCGTCGCGGTGCGGCGAACCGCCATGGACCTGCTCGCACGCCGCGAGCACGGTCGAGTCGAGCTGACGCGCAAACTGCGTCAGCGTGGCGCTCCCCCCGAGATGATCGAAACAGCCCTCGACCGTTTGACGGAAGAAGGGCTGCTTTCCGAAGCCCGCTATCTTGAAAGCTTTGTTTCCTATCGCGCCCGCTCCGGTTACGGCCCTCTGCGGATTCGCGAAGAACTGAGCCAACGCGGTTTGCAACGCGCCGATATCGAACTCGCCTTGCGTGAGAGCGGTATCAACTGGCAGGAGCAGCTAACGGACACGTGGCAACGGAAGTTCTCCGGACAGCTTCCCGGCGATGCCAAGGAACGCGCCAGACAAGGTCGATTCCTGGCGTACCGGGGATTCTCGATGGAGATGATCAACCGTTTGTTCAGCGGCAGAGGGATGGATGATTAAATCGCTCCAGCTTCAATCAAAAAATAAAAAACGGCCCGCTATTTCGATAGCGGGCCGTTTTTTTTTGCCTTCACGTAACCTTCGACGGTTCGCGGGTGCGTTGCGCGGTCTGGGGTTTTGACTGGGCCCAGTTTTCCGGCAGGTTGATGTAGTCCACCAGTTCCCGCAGACGCCCGTGATTTCGCGCATTGAAGGCAAATGCCAGGCGCGTCAGGTGGCTGAATTGAGCCTCGTCGTGTTCTTCGCCAGCGTAGGCGTGTTGATGGAACTGATCGCTCAGGCACAGATCGGCAAAAGCCTCCTGCATATGGTCGAGGGCCTGATCGCTAAGTTTGTGATTCATGCGAATGACAAACTGGCGCTTGAGCCAGCGGCTGGAATGGAAGTTGCCGTAGAACTGGTTGATCTGCTCCACCGCCTCTTCAACGTTGTAGACCAGGCGCATCAGCTTCAAGTCGGTCGGCAGGATGTAGCGGTTTTCCTCTAGTTGCTGACGGATGAAGTCCAGCGCGCCTTGCCAGAACGTGCCGCCCGGTGCGTCCAGCAGCACCACCGGCACCAGGGGACTTTTGCCGGTCTGGATCAGCGTGAGCACTTCCAAAGCTTCGTCCAGGGTGCCAAACCCACCGGGGCACAACACCAGCGCGTCGGCTTCCTTGACGAAGAACAGCTTGCGGGTGAAGAAGAAATGGAACGGCAGCAGGTTGTTGGTACCGTCCACCGTGGGGTTGGCATGTTGCTCGAAGGGCAGGGTGATGTTGAAGCCCAGGCTGTGATCGCGGCCGGCACCTTCATGGGCGGCGGCCATGATTCCGCCGCCGGCACCGGTGATGACCATCATGTTCGAGCGAGCCAGCGATGCCCCGAGTTCCCGAGCCATGGCGTAAAGGGGATGTTCGACCGGTGTACGAGCCGAGCCGAACACCGTGACCTTGCGTCGTCCCTTGAACTGTTCGAGCGTGCGAAAGGCCTGTTCCAGTTCGCGTAGGGCTTGCAGGGTGATCTTGGCGTTCCAGCGGTTGTGGTCTTCCTGGGCCATGCGCAGCACGGTCAGGATCATGTCGCGGTAGATGGGGGAATTCGGGCTGTTGGGTGACACCAGGTTGAGTTGTTCTTCGACCTTGCTGATGAGGTCGTGGCCGCTTTCCTGAAAATGACGGCTGAGCAGGTCATTCGGTTCGTAAGGCATGCAACTTCTCCTTCTGCACAGAGCTTCCGGCCCTGACGTGCGGCGTCAGTGCCGCGCTGCAAGAAAACAAACAGCCGGCAGCTCCTTTCCTGCCGTTAATAAAAGATCGGGAATACGTTGAATCTAGACCCTCAATGCATTTTTCGCTCACTGAGCATCGCGCCGCAAAGTCTTTGCTGGCAACTGCTTATTGCCGCTTTGCGAGGTGTTTTCACCGCTCGTCCGATGCAGCGTCGAGGGCTGAATGCTCTGATTTACTAAGTTAAAGGCGCCTTACGACAACTTTGCGTCAACGAGCGTACGCAAGGTGCACGCTATTCAAGGATTTGCGGGTGGCAAGGAGGCGGGACACATGGCCAGAGTCATTCTGGAGATCGATGCGCAGCTGTATCGATTGTTGAAAGCATCGGCCGAGACCAACCATGTGAGTCTCGAAGAGGAGTGCTGCCGACGCCTGGCGGGAGGGGAGCGCCGCTCGCGTTACTTGCAGGCCTTGTTGGCCGAGCTGCGCGCCGAGGATGAACAGCGGCGCGCCACGTCGAGATGATTACTTCTTCTTCGCTGGAGCCGCTTTCGGGCAATCCGATTCCTGGTAGCTGGCGGAGCCGATCGCCTTGTTGGTTTTCACTTCGGTGAAGTCGTAACGCATGATCGCGCCCTTGGCCATCAGCTTGCGGTACGACGGGTTGTTGCAGACCGAAGCGCCCAGCTGGAAATACACGGCTTTGGGATCGGCGCGCATTTTGTCGGCGTGGCTCTTTTGCACGCTCAGGTGATTGACCAGCGTGGTGCCTTCGACGGTGTAGCCCTGATCAAGAATGTCTTCGTTGATCGCCCGTGGCGTGCCGACGCTGCTTTGTGCGGCGACATTGCGCAGCTCTCGGTTCAGATTCTGCTCACTCAGGGATGCAGCCTGAGCGCTGAAGGACGAAGCCAGCAGAATGGCAGCGGTGGGAACGATAAGGCGCAGCATGAAACTCTCCTGGTTCAGTGACTGGTGGTTCGACCAGCCACGTGACTGTGCGTTCAGTGGCGGCGAATTATAGGGGAGCCGGTCGGGAGGGTACAGGCTTGTCCCCGTCGCTCTGGTAAACTGCCGCCCTTTATTGCCCTGCCGAGTGTCGTTCGTGTCGAGTTTTCCTGTCTGCCGGTGCCGCCTGCGATGAATCATGCCCCCAACGCCGTGGCCCGCCTGCGCGATCAGCGCGAGGACGAAGGCATCAAGCCGATCCAGGCCCGTGGCTTTCGTTCCCCGCGCTGCCGCGATTGCCGGGTGATCATCAGCCATTGCCTGTGTGCCTGGCGGCCGACGGTTGATGCGCGCTCTGGCGTTTGCCTGATCATGACCGGCAAGGAAGTGTTCAAGCCGAGCAATACCGGCTGGTTGATCGCCGACATCGTGCGCGACAACCATGCCTTCATCTGGTCGCGGACCGAGCCCGACGAGCAACTGCTGGCGCTGCTGAACGACCCGCAATGGCAGCCGTATCTGGTGTTTCCCGGCGAGTACGTCGAACCTTCGCGGGTGACCAACACCGTGGATCTCGATAGCAGCAAGCGCCCGCTGTTCATTCTGCTGGACGCAACCTGGACCGAAGCCCGGAAGATATTCCGCAAGAGCCCGTATTTCGACCGTTTGCCGATCCTGAGCCTGTTACCCGACAAACTCTCGCGCTATCGCCTGCGCCGCTCGACCCGCAGCGAGCACCTGTGCACCGCCGAAGTGGCGGCATTGTGCCTGGAACTGGCCGGCGATTCGGACGCGGCGTCGGCGCTGGATGCCTATTTCGATGTGTTCAGCCAGCATTACCTGGGGGCCAAGCAGCAACTGGACGTCAATGTGTCGACGCCGGCCCACGCCGAATTGCTGCCCTATATCCGAAACGCGGCGCCGGTACCGGCCTGATCCTGGCCCATACTGCTAAAGCAGTGGCCGTGCGGCTTGACCACCCCGGCTTCGCTGGTCATGCTTGGCGCCGATTGGGGTGCGGCCAAGGTTTGAAACGCCGCTTTTGTTCGTGATTGGCGTTGAACGTGCCCCTGTGGATGCCGCTGCCGGGCGGTATCTGGATTTGCTTTGGCAAGGCCTGAATGCGCGGGCCTGCCATCAAAAACAGGATCATTTGAAAAATGGCCACATACGACATCCTGATTGCCGATGATCACCCTCTTTTTCGTAGCGCACTGCACCAAGCGGTGACGATGGGCCTTGGCCCGGACGTACGCATGGTTGAGGTGGCGAGCATCGCGGAGCTGGAAACCCGCCTGACCGAAAAGTCTGACTGGGATCTGGTGCTGCTGGACCTGAACATGCCGGGTGCTTTCGGGTTTTCCGGGCTGGTGATGCTGCGCGGTCAGTACCCGCAGATTCCGGTGGTGATGGTTTCGGCCCAGGAAGAAGCCTCGGTGATGGTCAAGTCCCGGGAATTCGGGGCCAGTGGCTTCATTCCCAAGTCCAGCGATCTGAGCGTGATTCAGGAAGCGGTGCGCAAAGTGCTGGACGGCGACGTGTTCTGGCCGCCCCAGGCGTTCGAGGCGGTCAGCGTTTCGGATGAAGCCAAGGCCGCCAGCGATGGCCTTGCAAGCCTGACACCGCAGCAGTTCCGGGTGTTGACCATGGTCTGCGAAGGCTTGCTGAACAAGCAGATCGCCTACGAGCTGAGTGTGTCGGAAGCGACCATCAAGGCCCACGTCACGGCGATTTTCCGCAAGTTGAACGTGCGGACCCGGACCCAGGCAGCTTTACTGCTGCAACAACTTGAGTCAATTCCGAGCCAGTAAGCACTGGCGTCTTCACGCTTTTTTGACTTTCGTTGCTCTAGCTTCCCCACTTCCTTTCGGTCGGTTATCTACTTTATGTCACCTTTCAAGGGCCAGACGGGCCTGAAACGCATCCTCAACGCTTCCGGTTACTCGCTGGACGGCTTGCGCGCCGCCTTCACCGGCGAAGCGGCTTTCCGGCAACTGGTGCTGCTCAACGTGGTGCTGATTCCGCTGACGTTTTTCCTTGATGTCAGCCGGGTCGAGCAGGCGCTGCTGATCGCCGTGTGCCTGCTGGCGCTGATCGTCGAGCTGTTGAATTCGGCGGTGGAGGCGGCCATCGACCGCATCTCGCTGGAGTTGCACCCGCTGTCCAAGAACGCCAAGGACATGGGCAGTGCCGCGCAATTCGTGGCACTGAGCATGATCGCCCTGGTGTGGGCGGTGATTCTGCTTTAAGCGATGCTCGGCAGAACGATCTCGTCGCTGCGCTGCACCCCGGCGGTGAAGGCGCGGCACAGGTCGAGGAATTCGCGCATGGCGGAAGTCTGATACTTCTGTTTGTGCCAGATGAAATAGAACTGTCGGGCCAGATCCAGATCCGGCGTCTCCACCGGCACCAGGCTGCCGCGGCGGAAGGCGTCACGCAGCGCCAGACGCGAAATGCAGCCAATCCCCAGACCTGATTCCACCGCGCGTTTGATCGCTTCGGTATGTTCCAGCTCGAGCCGGATGTTCAGCGCGCTGCGGTGATGCCGCATCGCCTGATCGAACGTCAGGCGCGTCCCCGAACCCTGTTCCCGCAAAATCCACGCTTCATGGGTCAGTTCCTCCATGGTCGCGCTGCCGCGTTTAGCCAACGGATGCTGTGGGGCGCAGAACACCACCAGTTCATCCTCGACCCAACTCTGCACTTCGATGTCCGGGTGGCTGCAATCGCCCTCGATTAGACCCAGATCAATTTCGTAATGAGCCACCTGTTGCACGATATTGGCAGTGTTCTGCACGTGCAGCTTCACCTGGCTTTCCGGGTGGCGCTGCATGAAACCGCCGATCAGCAGCGTCGCCAGGTAATTGCCGATGGTCAGGGTCGCGCCCACCGACAGCGAGCCGAAACCGGATTTGCCGTTAAGCAGGTCTTCGATTTCCTTGGCCTGATCGAGCATGGCCACCGCTTGCGGCAGCAACTGTTTGCCGAGGGCGTTGAGGCTCAGGCGTTTACCGGCGCGGTCGAACAGCTGGCAGCTGGACTGGCGCTCCAGTTCGGTGATGGATGTGCTGGCGGCCGATTGCGACAGGTTGAGCAGACCCGCAGCACGGGACACGCTTTCCTGCTGGGCGACAGCGACGAAGACTTGCAGTTGACGAAGAGTAAATCGCATATCGATATAACCGATAACCCTTATCTTAATAATCCAGTTAACAGATATTGTCGGCGCTATTAGAATGCGATGCAATTGCGCACCGTCGGCATTCTTCAACACGAGCCGGGCAGGCGCAGATCAATCTCCAGGAGTCCCACGTACATGAGCAACATGAACCACGAGCGTGTCCTCAGTGTTCATCACTGGAACGACACTCTGTTCAGCTTCAAGTGCACCCGCGATCCGGGCCTGCGCTTCGAGAACGGTCAGTTCGTGATGATCGGCCTGCAACAGCCAAACGGCCGCCCGCTTATGCGCGCTTATTCGATCGCCAGCCCGAACTGGGAAGAGCATCTCGAGTTCTTCAGCATCAAGGTGCCGGACGGTCCGCTGACCTCCCAGCTGCAGCACCTGAAGGAAGGCGACGAGATCATCATCTCGAAAAAACCGACCGGCACCCTGGTGCTGGACGACCTGAACCCGGGCAAGCACCTGTACCTGCTGAGCACCGGCACCGGTCTGGCGCCATTCATGAGCGTGATCCAGGACCCGGAAACCTACGAGCGCTTCGAGAAAGTGATCCTGGTTCACGGTGTTCGTTACGTCAACGAAGTCGCCTATCGCGAATTCATCACCGAGCACCTGCCGCAGAACGAGTTCTTCGGTGAGGCGCTGCGTGACAAGCTGATCTACTACCCGACCGTGACCCGCGAGCCGTTCGAGAATCAGGGCCGTCTGACTGACCTGATGCGCAGCGGCAAGCTGTTCAGCGACATCGGCCTGCCACCGATCAACCCGCAGGACGACCGCGCGATGATCTGCGGCAGCCCGAGCATGCTCGACGAGACCAGCGAAGTGCTCGACAGCTTCGGCCTGAAGATCTCGGCGCGGATGCGCGAGCCGGGTGACTACCTGATCGAGCGCGCATTCGTCGAGAAGTAATCCCGACGATGCCGACAGAAAAGCCCGCGTTGCCTGAGAAGGCAGCGCGGGCTTTTTCGTTTTCGTGTTTCAGTCTGCGGCGGGGATGACTTCCAGGACGCGGATCTGTTCGGGCGTCGGGTAATGCCAGCGCACATCCAGATCCCAGAACTGCGCGCCGTATTCGCGTTCGGGCGCGGGTGTCTGATAGGCCGGGCGCGGATCCTGGGCCAGGCATTGCTCGATCAGCTCGACCAGCGGCTCGGCCAGGCGCTGAGCGTGGGTGTGCGCCTGTTGCAGCGCCGTGTCCGTCCATTGCACGTCGATCAGGTGCGGCGCGGCACTGGCGATGCTGTTGGAGGCGTCAGTAATGATGTCGGCGTACGGCACGTAGGGTTTGATGTCGAGAATCGGCGTGCCGTCCAGCAGGTCGATGCCGGAGATAAACAGGCGATTTGCCTCGACCTTGTCCAGTTTCACCACTGACTGGCCGATGCCGTTCGGCCGATGCGTGGCACGAGTGGCGAATACGCCCATGGACTTGTTGCCACCGAGACGCGGAGGGCGGACCTTGAGGCGTGGTTTTTCTTCCAGCGCCTGATGGAACAGGAACAGCAGCCAGACATGACTGACCTGTTCCAGCCCCTGCACCGCGTCGCCCTGATCGAACGGCGCCACCAGTTCCAGCACGCCACGGGCGGCGGGGGCCAGTTGCGGCTGGCGCGGGATGGCGAACTTCTCCTTGAAGCAGGAGCGGACGAAGCCGATGGGGGAGACGCTGTAAGTCATGGTGTGCATTCGAAGCGGAGCAGGGCGGGCATGATAACCCGGCAGGCTTCAAGTCTGGTGCTAACAGATCTGGCGCCATCGCTGGCTTGCCAGCGATAGCTTCACCGCCGATGTCAGAGGCTGAACCCGCCATCCAGCGGAATGATGTTCCCGGTCATGTAGGCCCCGGCGGTACTCGCCAGGCTGATCGCCAGCGCCGCCATCTCTTCCTCGCGGCCCCAACGTTTCATCGGGATCAGCGCGGTGTCTTCGGCAAGCGCCTGCTGGTCGTTGCCGATGTGCTGGGTCATCTTGCTCGGGAAGCGCCCCGGTGCGATGACGTTGACGTTGATGTGCTGGCTCACCAGTTCCCTAGCGAGAATCCGTGACAGTTGATGCAGGGCAGCCTTGCTCGGCCCGTAGGCGTAGGCCTGTTCACCAAAGGAAGAAATCCCCGCCACCGAACCGATGTTGATGATCCGCGCCGGATTGGCCGCCGACCCGGATTTACGCAACAACGGCAGAAACTGCTGGATGCAACTGAACACCGAGGTCACGTTGAGCTGCATGACCTTCTCCCAGCCCTTGACCGGGTAGCTCTCCAGCGGCGCGCCCCATGTCGTGCCGGCGTTGTTCACTAGGATGTCCAGATGCGTGATCTGTTCGCCCAGTCGCTCGGCCAGCTCTTTCACGCCTTCTTCGGTCGCCAGATTCGCCGCCATACCCAGACAAGTGCCCAGAGCACTGAGTTCTTCAGCGGTTTGATGACAGGCTTCAGCGTCACGGGAACAGACGTACACGCGGGCGCCGGCCTCGACAAAGGCCTTGGCGATCATTTTGCCGATACCACGGGTGCCGCCGGTCACCAGGGCGGTGCGGCCTTGCAGGGAGAAATACGGGTGCATGGCGAATCCTGAGGGCTAGGGTTCAGTACACCCTAGGCCATGCGGCCAGCTTCGAGCTACAAGTTTCAAGCTGCAAGCAAAGTCAAATGCTTGCAGCTTGCAGCTCGAAACTTGTAGCTGCTTTCTACGCTCTCACGCGGAGCGTGAGCCCCTTGAGGAAATTGCGCAGCAACTGATCGCCACACGGGCGGTAGTTGGTGTGGCCGACCTTGCGGAACAATGCGCTCAGCTCAGGCTTGGACACCGGGAACTCGGCAGCCTTGAGGATTGCGTGCATGTCGTCTTCCTTCAGTTCGAAGGCCACGCGCAGCTTTTTCAGGATGATGTTGTTGGTCACCGGCACTTCGATCGGCAGCGGCGGACGGCTTTCGTCCTTGCCGCGCTTGAAGATCACCAGACCGTCGAGGAAGTGCGCGATGACTTCGTCCGGGCAGCGCACGAAGCCTTCTTCGTCTTCTTCTTTTTTGTCTAGGTACATCACGACATCAGCCAGCGTGACGTCCAGGCCGCCGAGTTTGATGATCTCGACCACTTTCTTGTCGCTGATGTCGAGCATGTAGCGCACGCTGCGCAGAACGTCGTTGTGAACCATGTGTGCAATCCTGATCTTTTCGCTGTGGGCATCACGCGGGCGCGATGCCGGAAATGTAGGGTGGCTTGCGAGCCTTAGAATTTCTCTTTGCCGGACAGGTAGCGCCACTGGCCGACCGGCACCTTGCCGATGGACACGCCGCCGATGCGGATGCGGCGGATGCCGATGACCTTCAGGCCGACCGCTTCGCAGAACTGGGCGATGATCCCCGGCTGCGGGTTCTTCATGGCGAAGCGCAGACGGTTTTCGTTCTGCCAGCTGGCCTTGACCGGCGGCAGCTCCTTGCCCTTGTGGGTGAGGCCGTGCTGCAGGCGATTGAGACCGTGGGCAACCATGTCGCCTTCGACTTCGACCACGTATTCCTGCTCGATCTTGGCCGCGTCGGCGGTGAGCTTGCGCAGCACCTTCCAGTCCTGGGTGAACACCAGCAGGCCGCTGGCCTTGGGTTGCAGGTCGGCGCTGGCGGTCAGGCGCAGGAAGTGTCCGCGCAGCGGACGTTTGCCGTAGCGGTGTTCTTCGCTGAGGGTTTCGGCGTTCAGCGACTGCATGGCGCTGTCGACATCCATGCCGGCCGGCACGTTGAGCAGGATGGTCACCGGCTCCGGCGCGGTGGCCTTGGCGTCCTTGTCGAGCTCGACTTTCTGGTCGCCGACCTTGAACTGCGGCTCGTCGATGACTTCGCCGTCCACGGTGACCCAGCCGCCCTCGATGAACAGCTCGGCCTCCCGGCGGGAGCAACCGACCAGCTCGATGAGGCGTTTGGAGAGGCGAATCGGGTCAGTCATGACAGGGGCCGTAACAAAAAAGGGGTGGGCATTGTACCTGCCTGGGGCCGGTTAAGCCCGGAACGATTTTTACCGCTTGGCTTTTTGTGAGAGCGAGCCTGCTCGCGATGAGGCCTTTAGTCTCGATATCAATGTCGACTGTCAGATCGCCATCGCGAGCAGGCTCGCTCCCACAGTTGATTTCTGTCTTGTCAGCCGTGTTGCGAGCGCTGCTGATTCTGCCGCAGACGCATATGCAGCAGTGGATACGGCTGGCCCATGCCATCGACCTCCGAGCGGCCGATCACCTCGAACCCTTGCTTGAAGTAAAACCCCAGGGCCTGCGGGTTCTGTTCGTTGACGTCCAGTTCGTCGGCGTTCAGGTGCTCCATGGCGTACTTCAGCAGTTTCTTGCCAAGGCCCTGGCCGCGATGGGCCGGGTCGATGAACAGCATTTCAATCTTGCCCGCCGCGACGCCGGCAAACCCGGTGATGCGCTGATGGCTGTCCCGGGTGCAGATCAGCATCACCGCATCGAGGTAGCGGGTCAGCACCAGATTCTTCAGCAGCTCGATGTAGGATTCCGGCAGGAAATCATGAGTCGCGCGGACCGAGGCCTCCCAGACCCGGGTCAGTTCCTGATAATCGCTGAGTTTCGGCGTGTGGATGACCGAATGCTGACGCATGCCCGATAGCCTCTTTGTCATGGATGAGGGAGTCCTTCCCCTCACAAACTCTAGCCGTAAAAAAGCCCCGCATCTCGTAAAAGAGAGCGGGGCTTTCTGTATTTTTCGCGCTTAGATCTGTTCGGCCCAGAGGTCGTATTCGTCGGCGTCGGTCACCTTGCACCAGACTTTGTCGCCCGGCTTGAGGTTGCTGCCGTTGTCGATGAACACGTTGCCGTCGATTTCCGGGGCATCGAAGAAGCAGCGGCCGACCGCACCTTGCTCGTCGACTTCATCCACCAGCACTTCGATTTCACGGCCGATGCGCATTTGCAGGCGCGCCGAGCTGATGGCCTGCTGGTGCGCCATGAAGCGTTCCCAGCGATCCTGCTTGACGTCGTCCGGAACCATTTCCAGATCCAGATCGTTGGCTGGAGCGCCTTCGACCGGCGAGTACTGGAAGCAGCCGACGCGGTCGAGCTGGGCTTCGGTCAGCCAGTCCAGCAGGTACTGGAAGTCTTCTTCGGTTTCGCCGGGGAAGCCGACGATGAAGGTCGAGCGGATGATCAGGTCCGGGCAGATTTCGCGCCAGTTCTTGATCCGCGCCAGAGTCTTGTCTTCGAACGCCGGGCGTTTCATCGATTTCAGGACTTTCGGGCTGGCGTGCTGGAACGGGATGTCCAGGTACGGCAGGATCTTGCCGGCGGCCATCAGCGGGATCAGCTCGTCAACGTGCGGGTACGGGTAAACGTAGTGCAGACGTACCCAGACGCCGAGGGTGCTCAGCGCTTCGCACAGTTCGGTCATGCGGGTTTTCACCGGCGCGCCGTTCCAGAAACCGGTGCGGTATTTGACGTCAACGCCGTAGGCGCTGGTGTCCTGGGAAATCACCAGCAGTTCCTTCACGCCGGATTTGACCAGACGCTGGGCTTCGTCGAGCACGTCTCCAACCGGACGGCTGACCAGTTTGCCGCGCATCGACGGGATGATGCAGAAGCTGCAGCTGTGGTTGCAGCCTTCGGAAATCTTCAGGTACGCGTAGTGACGCGGGGTCAGCTTGATGCCTTGCGGCGGCACCAGGTCGATCAGCGGGTTGTGATCCTGCTTCGGCGGCACGACTTCGTGCACCGCGTTGACCACTTGCTCGTACTGCTGCGGACCGGTGACGGCCAGCACGCTCGGGTGCACGTCACGGATGTTGCCTTCTTCCACGCCCATGCAGCCGGTCACGATGACCTTGCCGTTTTCCTTGATCGCTTCACCGATGACTTCCAGCGATTCGGCCTTGGCCGAGTCGATGAAGCCGCAGGTGTTGACCACGACCACGTCGGCGTCCTGATAGGTGGACACCACGTCATAGCCTTCCATGCGCAGCTGGGTCAGGATGCGCTCGGAGTCGACCAGTGCTTTCGGGCAACCCAGAGAAACGAAGCCAACCTTTGGATTGGCCGGCGCAGGAGTGGTGGACATGTCTAACCTCGGTGTTTTGTGACATCGATTACCTGATTCAGGAACCGACGGACGGGCGCTTAAGGCGCGCCTCTGATCAAAAAGTGCGCAATTCTAGCGACGAGCAGCGCACTTGACCAGCTTTATGCAGGGAAATACGACGAGTGCTGCGCTATGCTTCGCGCCGTTGCGCTTTACTGAATTTTTACAGTCAAGAAAACGTCTGTTACAGGGCGTAAAAACGCGCATGCTGCACACAAAGCATAGTGCTTCATATAAGAAGCCGGTCTGGGAATCAGGAGTGTTGGATGGGTCAGGCAAGTAGTCACGCGGCAGGCGCCGAAGGTTCGGCCACCAAGCCGCTGAGCATGCTGGTCGCGGCGGTCGGGGTAGTTTACGGCGACATCGGCACGAGCCCGTTGTACACCCTCAAAGAAGTGTTTTCCGGCGCTTATGGCGTGCCTGTCAATCACGACGGAGTGCTCGGCATTCTGTCGCTGATTTTCTGGTCGCTGATCTGGGTCGTTTCAATCAAGTACATGATGTTCGTGCTGCGCGCCGACAACCAGGGCGAAGGCGGGATCATGGCGCTCACCGCGCTGGCCCGGCGGGCAGCGGCTGGGCGCAAGCGGTTGCGCACGTTGCTGGTGGTCTGCGGACTGATCGGCGCGGCGCTGTTCTATGGCGACAGCATGATCACCCCGGCGATTTCCGTGCTCTCGGCCATTGAAGGTCTGGGCCTGGCCTTTGACGGCATCGATCACTGGGTAGTGCCGCTGTCGCTGGTGGTGTTGGTCGGGTTGTTTCTGATCCAGAAGCACGGAACGGCGCGGATCGGCATTCTGTTTGGGCCGATCATGGTCACCTGGTTCCTGGTCCTCGGCGCCCTTGGCGTCTACGGCATCAGCCACACCCCGGAAGTGCTGCACGCGATGAATCCTGTGTGGGCAGTGCGGTTCTTTACCGTACATCCGGGCATGGGCGTGGCGATCCTCGGCGCCGTGGTGCTGGCGCTGACTGGTGCCGAAGCGCTGTACGCCGACATGGGCCACTTCGGCCGCAAGCCGATTGCCCGTGCGTGGTTTCTGCTGGTGCTGCCGGCGCTGGTGCTGAACTACTTCGGTCAGGGCGCTTTGTTGCTGGAGAGCCCGGACGCCGCGCGCAACCCGTTCTACCTGCTGGCGCCGAGCTGGGCGCTGATTCCGCTGGTCGGTCTGTCGACCCTGGCCACGGTGATCGCCTCCCAGGCGGTGATTTCCGGCGCGTTCTCCCTGACCCGTCAGGCGATCCAGCTCGGTTACATCCCGCGCATGTACATCCAGCACACCTCCAGCGACGAGCAGGGCCAGATCTACATCGGTGCGGTGAACTGGTCGCTGATGGTCGGCGTGGTGTTGCTGGTGATCGGCTTCGAATCCTCCGGCGCCCTGGCCTCGGCCTACGGCGTGGCAGTGACTGGCACGATGCTGATGACCACGATTCTGGTCTCGGCAGTCATGTTGCTGCTGTGGAAATGGCCACCGATTCTGGCGGTGCCGGTGCTGATCGGCTTCCTGCTGGTGGACGGTCTGTACTTCGCCGCCAACGTGCCGAAAATCGTCCAGGGCGGTGCCTTCCCGGTGATCGCCGGTATCGCGCTGTTCGTGCTGATGACCACCTGGAAGCGCGGCAAGCAACTGCTGGTCGAGCGCCTCGACGAAGGCGCACTGCCGCTGCCGATCTTCATCAGCAGCATCCGCGTGCAGCCGCCGCACCGTGTGCAGGGCACCGCCGTGTTCCTCACCGCCCGTTCCGACGCGGTGCCGCACGCGCTGTTGCACAACCTGCTGCACAACCAGGTGCTGCACGAGCAAGTGGTGCTGCTGACTGTCGTTTACGAAGACATCCCGCGCGTCCCGCCATCTCGCCGCTTCGAAGTCGAAGCCCACGGCGAAGGCTTCTTCCGGGTGATCCTGCACTTCGGCTTCACCGACGAACCGGACGTGCCGCAGGCGCTGAAACTGTGCCATCTGGACGACCTCGATTTCAGCCCGATGCGCACCACCTACTTCCTCAGCCGCGAAACGGTCATCGCCTCGAAACTCGAAGGCATGGCCCGTTGGCGTGAAGCGTTGTTTGCGTTCATGTTGAAGAATGCCAATGGGAACCTGCGGTTCTTCAATCTGCCGCTGAATAGGGTGATTGAGTTGGGGACGCAGGTGGAGATGTAAACCGGCGTCATCAAAAAGCCCCCGTCAGCCTTGTGGCTGGCGGGGGCTTTTTCGTTTTTGTGCCGTTACATGCTTTCTGGCAGTTCTGCCTCAGATTCGGTCTTCGTTCGCGCAGGTCGCGGCATCAGGGCCTTCATCACGTCGTCGACCAAGGCCTTGCCGATTATCGTCAGGTAATGCGCGGCCCAGGCGTGGCGGTCGCTTTCCTTGTCGTAGGCGGCTTCCTCGGCGAAGGATTTGGCGAGGAACAACAGGTCTGAAGCCTGGGACAGTGCTTCGACGATGGGGACGCCGGAGCGAACGTTGAGTAACGCCTGATCCGAGCTGTAGAGGAAAGAAGTGAAACCGATGGTCGTCAGGTCTGAAGGTGATGAAGGACTTTGTTTGCTCATTGTTTCGCTCCATAAAACGAGGAGCTGCCGCATTCGTTACCACACGAATGGGTGGCAGCTGTACGCAGGGTGGTAAACCGGGGGAGCAAAGAAACCGGCAGACCCGAAGGTCTCCCACGCACAGCCGCCATGACTCGAATTGCAGGCATAAAAACACCTGAGCCGTGTTTGGAATGCTGTTGCACTTTGCCTTGCCGGGTTACCACACCCGATCACTGAAATAGTCAGCGACCTCTGGAGAGTATCCCGTCGAAAAACAGTGCAATAGGGCGGCAAAGTGCCCAAACACGAGATTAGGAGTTTGCCTACAAGGTATGCGGACGTCATCTGATATTGCGACACCGGTCGGCGGAACTAAGGTGACGAGCAATTTCAGGGACAGTGGATTTTGTGTGGGCGCCACAGAAAATGAGGCCGAATAAAGGGCTTGACGATCAGATATTCTGAATGAGACAAGTGTCCACGTTTTATGGAATGTGGACACTTGGAGTTTTAGGCTTCATGAAGAGTCAAGACATTTTGCTTTTATTCAAGATGGCCAGCCTTCACGCTCAGGAGGAAAACCTCCTTGGTGTAATGGAGTCAGAGTCGAATTCGAACAGGGTTGAGGAGCTGTTGAAGCCCTATGTCGTCAGCCAAATGACCGCAGGTGGGCGGGTGGGGCAGCCATTGGTCACCTACTCCACTGACGGTGAAGATACTGTATTCCGTCGACAGGACTTCGATTCGGCCTTGAACGATGAGGCAGGGTGGGAGGGGTGGTCGGAGCCTGTGGCTGTTCCGCCCCTGGCAAGCTGGAGCGAGGGTTACTCGTTGCGTGCGTTGTCTGCTGCCCTCGGGCTAAGCAAAAGCGAGGTTTCAAATTCCATCGCCAGGTGTCGTGAGTCCGGCCTGCTCACCAATGACTATGAGACAGGGCTGGCGAAGGTTAATCGGCGGCAGCTACTAAGCATTACTGAGCACGCTCTGAAATACTTCTTTCCTGTAAAGCCCGGTGCAATGGTTCGCGGTATCCCGACGGGTTTCGCAGCACCGGCACTGTCCAAAAGCATCAAAAGTGCTGGTGGACTGATTCCGGTCTGGCCTGACGCATTTGGAACGGAGCGTGGTCAGGCGATAGAGCCGCTCTACAAGACAGTGCCGGAAGCGGTGAAGAAGGACAGGATTCTTTACCACTATCTTGCGCTTGCTGATGCGATCCGCCTTGGAGGCCCACGAGAGTGCGGTGTCGCGGTCAACATTCTAAAAGCAGGGATGGGACTGAAATAACATGTCATCAAACGCTGATCACAACTACGAGCTTATAGAGTTTGTCGCCGAAGGCTTGGGAGAGGCGTTTCTCGCTGAGGTTGCCTTTGTCGGAGGTTGCACCACAGCCATGCTGGTAACGGATGCTGTTGTGCTGGACGACATTCGTTTCACCGATGACGTTGACCTGGTGATCGAGCTGGCAGGTATTAGCGCCTGGCAGCAGCTTACCGAAAGGTTGGCAGCCAGGAATTTCAAGATTACCGGCGAGGATGAAGTCAACTGTCGTTTCCGCTTCAACGATATCGTCGTTGACGTGATGCCTTCTGATCCCGAAGTTCTCGGATACGCCAACCGCTGGTTTGTAGAGGGGTTGGCACGGGCTGATAAATTTACGTTGCCCAGCGGGGCCGTCATCCAGATATTCGAACCGACCTATTTTCTTGCGACAAAACTGGAAGCCTTCAGCGGTCGGGGCGGTGGCGATCCATACCATAAAGATGTCGAAGACATCATTATTTTGATTGATGGACGTCCAGAGCTTTTAGAAGAGGTTCGGCAAGCGGAGTCCGAGCTCAAGGAGTTCATCACGACTGGGGTTCGAGCACTCAGGGGGCTCGCTGGCATCGACTATGTGATTGAAAGCTCGGGTTCGGTACAGGCCAATCCAGGAAGAGGGCAAATCATTCACGGGCGCATGAAAGAACTGGGCAGCGCATGAAATACCACACCAGATCGGTAACAGGGCGAGCCAGGAAAATCAATCATGACTTTGCTGGAGCGCTTTTTGATGGAGAGAGCGGCGTATTTGTTATCACAGACGGTACTTCGAGGATTGGCAGTGGCCAGTTGGCTGAGTCCTTTGTGAAAAGTGTTTTAGCGGTCTGGTCAAAACACTTTGATCAGGGCCTCGATATCACTGAGTACGGAGCGGTTGAACAGGTACTGGTTTCTATGCTGGCCGACCTCCATCCCGTCTTGTTTGCAAGCCAGACAGGCGCCGCTTGTTATGTGGTGGGTGTCGCTGCTCATGGCAAACTCACGCTTGCGTATGAGGGTGATTGTTCTTGCGGTGTTGTGACGTCGGCAGGCGCGATCGAATGGATTACGTCGCCTCACTGTAAGGCCAATTGGAGGCGTGACCGTTCCCACTTCGAGCTGGCGCAGGATCCGGCTCGGCACCGGGTGACTCGATGCTTGAAGGTGAGTCGCCCACCGACCCCTGACTTTGTGTTTCATCCGTTGGGTTTAAGAGAGCGACTGGTGTTTGCAACCGATGGCTTTTGGGCGGAGCTAACCGAGTCGCAGCAAAGCAGCTTGTTAGAATCGCCGGATGGCAGCTGTATCGAGGTTGAAGATGACATCACATGGATAGATGTTCAGTTTTAGTCTTGGCATCGATACAGGGTTTGACTGGCAGGAAGTGCTTCAAGTTTGCGTAAAAAAGCCCCCGCAACCATAAGGCTGCGGGGGCTTTTCGTTGGTGCGCTTCAGATCACTCTTCCGCCACCTGCGCCGTGTTCTGGCGCTTCTCGATCAGATCCACAAGACGCTTGGCCAGCGCCGGGTAGTTCTCGTCGAAGTGGTGGCCGCCAGGCAGCTTCACCGCTTCGCCCACCGCGGTTTTGTCGGTGCAGCCGCTTTCATCCGTCTCTTCTTCACCGTAGATGCACACGACCTTGGCCGGTGGCAGCTTGGCCATTTCCGGGCCGGTGGCGGCTTCTTTGCCGGCGTTGCCGAGCCAGCCTTCGACTTCGATTTCGAAGCTTCCGGTGCGGGCGAAGGCCAGCAGGATGATTGCGTCGACGCGTTGCTGCTCGGTTTCCGGCAGGCGGTTGTAGATGGCCGGGAGGACGTCGGCGCCGAACGAGTAGCCGGTCAGGATGAAGCGCTTGGTGCCCCATTTCTGGCGGTAGTGCTGCATCAGTTCGGTCAGGTCCAGCGCGCTCTGTTCCGGGCTCTTGTGCTGCCAGTAGTAGCGCAGGGTGTCGATGCCGACGACCGGGTAGCCGATCTTGGCCATTTCACCGGCCACGTCGCGGTCCAGATCGCGCCAGCCGCCGTCACCGGACAGGAACAGGGTCACGGTGTCCTTGGCCTGACCGGCCGGGACTTCAACCACTGGGATCTGCAGACCACCGTTGGCCTTGTCGCCGCCGACGAGGATCTTGCGCAGTTCGTTGTTCAGCACTTGCGGCAGGTTGATGTCGTAGTCGCTGATGCTGGTTTCGGCGTTCGGTTGGTCGCGCACGAAACCGGCGCTGGTGTCGTCCGGGTTGTCGTTCCACGCCACCAGCCAGTGGCCGTGGGCGGCGGCTTTTGGCAGCAGGTGGGTGCAGCCGGGTTTTTCCAGGGCCAGGTCGACGGAGACGGCCTGGGCCTTGTCGTCCTTCTGTTCGGACAGCCAGCGCCATGCCAGCACCGCGCCGGGGCCGATGCCGCTGACCAGGGTCGCCGGGCCGTTCAGTTCACGCAGGCCGGCTTGCAGGGCACGGCTTTGCAGCAGGCAGTCCTTGGGCAGGATCACCTGGACGATCTGCGCCGAGGCGCTGCGGCTCAGGGTGGTCAGTTGCTTGTCACTGAGCTTCTGGTCGTCGTTGACCGCCACCAGTACCTGAGCCTTGGGCTTGGTGCCAGGGATGACCCGGGTCATGGCGGCGCCATCGGCCGGGGTGAGCTGTTCGAGGGTCGGTTCCGGTGCCGGGCGTTTGAGGTACCAGAAACCGCCACCGGCAATCGCGGCCAGCACCAGCAGTGCGACCAGGATGTACTTCAGGGAGCGTTGAATCATCAGCGTTTCACCAATCCAGTCAAGCCGCCCGCGATCAGGGCAGCAGTGTCGGCCAGCGCCACCAGCGGATCCAGTCCGGCGGGCACGGCCATATAACGGGGTTCCCAGTCAGGCTGGAACTTGTCTTTGAAGCGGCGCAAGCCTTGGAAGTTGTACAACTGCTCACCACGGCGGAAAACCATCGAGCCCAGACGCTGGGTCAGTGGTGCCCCGCGCCGGGGTTGCAACCCCGACAGCGGCACCATGCCCAGGCTGAAGCGCGCGTATCCGTGACTCTTATAGTGTTGAATCAGACCGACCATCATGAATTCCATGGTCAGCTTGGGGGCGTCCGG
The DNA here is from genome assembly GCF_059424205.1 of Pseudomonas sp. GW456-12-1-14-TSB6. Classification (NCBI taxonomy): domain Bacteria; kingdom Pseudomonadati; phylum Pseudomonadota; class Gammaproteobacteria; order Pseudomonadales; family Pseudomonadaceae; genus Pseudomonas; species Pseudomonas sp. GW456-12-1-14-TSB6. Next base: position 19,629 of record NZ_JBWKZE010000018.1, on the reverse strand, counting down.
GTGCGCGCGCATCAGGTCGAGACTGGCCAGGTCGTGGCTGTAGGTCTCGAGCAGGTTGGCGAACGCTACCGGACGCCCTTCGAAGCGAATCACCGCGATGCGGAAATGCTTCAGGTAATCGTCGCTGAAACGGCCAAGGGAGAAGCCTTTCTCGCGCACGTTCTTGCCGGTCAGCCAGGCATCGGAAATCACCTTGAGCTCATCCATCGGCGCCTGGCCCGGCTCATGGATCTCCAGCGACAGGCCGTCACGGGTGCCACGGTTCCAGGTGTAGCGCAGGTCCTTCATCTCCTTGCCCTTGGCTTCCAGGTCAAAGCGATGCAGATCGACCCGGGCTTCCTCGCCCAGCTTGATCGCGGTCAGGCCGATGTCCATGTAGTACGGCAGGTTCTCGGCGCGAACCTGATAGAACACCGGGCGGGCGTGATGGATGTCGCACAGGTCGCGGAACTGCCAGATCATTTCGGCCCGTTGCTGGCCGGGGCCGATCGGGTCGTACAGGGCCACCAGACTGCGGCCGCGACGGGCGTACATCAGGAAGGCTTCGTCGTTGGGATGAAACAGCAGCGCCTTGTCGCCGGTCAGGGCCAGGCCGCCGTCCGGTTGCGAGGAGGCCATCAGGATCTTCGAGGCGCGTTCCAGCTCATCGGGTGTCGGCAAGTGGATCACCGGGCGAGCGGTGCGCAGCAGCCAGGTCAGGGCGATCACCAGCAGCAACACGGCGGCGCCGAGCAGCGATCGCAGGCCGCGCGGGGCGTCGGCATCGAGGGTGAACTGCCACCACAGTTGATGGCTGTACGGAACGTCCTGATAAGCGAACAGCAGCAGCCAGGTCGAAGCACCGAGTACGCACAGGCTGGCCACCAGATACAGCGGCGAGAACGGCAGTTCGGTCAGACGGCTCGGGCGGTAGAACGAGCGACGGAACACCCCCAGCAGCGCGGCGGTGAGGGTCATCAGGGTCGCTTCTTCCCAGTCGAAACCCTTGAGCAGCGAGAGCAGGGCGCCCACCAGCAACAGAATGGTGGTCAGCATCCACGCCGCCGACAACCGGCGACGCAAGCCCTGGGCGAGCATCAGGCACAGCACGCCGATCAGGCTGGCGCCAAAGTGCGAGGCGTCGACCAGGCGGTGAGGAATCAGAAAGCCGATGTGTTCCAGACGGGTGTCGATCTCTGGCGTCGCGCCGGAAAACAGCAGCACCACGCCGGAGAGGAACACCAGCACCGCGAGAATCGGTGCCGCCAGACCGGAAGCCGCACGCATGGTCTGCGACTGAAACAGGCGCTGGCCTTCGTTGAGCAGCAACAGTACGCAGGCCACCAGCAACGGCAGCACCACATAGATCAGGCGATACAGGAGCAGGGCAGCGGCCAGTGGCGCGGCGCCAAGCTTGTCGGCGAACGCCGCGAGCAGAATCGCTTCGAAGACCCCCACGCCACCCGGAACGTGACTGAGTACGCCCGCCGCCAGCGCCAGCAGATAAACCAGCAGGAACGCACCGAAGGGCGGCGCTTCCGGCAGCAGCAGATAAAGGACGGTCGCAGCGGCGGCGACGTCGAGGGCGGTGATGACCAGTTGCAGGAACGTCAGGCGACGACCCGGCAGGCGCAGGGTGCGACGACCGGCCCGGACCAGCAGGTTGTCCGGATAAGGTTGTTCCGGCAGGCGACGGCGATAGATGCCGATGGCCAGGATCGCGCCGAGCAGCAGCACCACGCCGGCAATCGTCCCCAACAAGGTCTCGGACAACCCCAGTGCCTGCGATGCAGCAGGCAGGTTGCTCAGGGTCGCAAGAGCAGCCAGCGGCGGCAGGGCGCAGCCCAGCGACAGGCTGGCGAACAGGGTCATGTGCGCAACTTCGGAAGCGCCCAGGCCATGCCGTGCATATAAACGGTAACGCACCGAACCGCCGGACAGCATCGACAGGCCGATGGCGTTGCCGATGGCAAACGCGGTGAAGCCGCCAAGGGCCAGAACTTTCGGTGCCAGCGTCACGCGGGCGTAACGACTGGCCGACCATTCATAGCCGAGCAGAATAATGAAGCCGACGACCGTCGCACCGAGGGCGCCGAGCAGGGCCGGTTTCGGCACGTCGAGAATCGAGTCGTGCAGGGCGTCGAGATCGAGTTCGCTGAGCAAATGGCGACAGGCAATCAGCGCAATGGCGAACAACAGCAGTGTGACCGCCAGACCGATCGGCTGGCGGTATTTGCTGATCCGATCCAGCAGGCGCAGACGCTCAGGCTTGATCGGTGGGGTCGCTGTGACGGTGTCTTGTGAATCAGACGAGTTGGCGCGCATCAATCACCTCTTGGATTGTGCGCGACAGGATGGAGGTATCCAGCCAAGTAACCAATCCCTGTAGAAAAAAATAATCACAAAATACTACGCCTCTCACCGGGTATCGGCGAGGGCAGGTCTTGGATTGCAGATGCCTTGTTCGCGACTCAAGCATAGTCGCATCTCGGCGGGTCTGAAGATCCTGAACGGTTCACTGCACAGTGACAGATCATTGTTGCGAAAGGACTTTTTCCACAGATACAAAAAAGGCCACTCTTTCGAGTAGCCTTTTTTGATGTTTGGTTGCGGGAGCCGGATTTGAACCGACGACCTTCGGGTTATGAGCCCGACGAGCTACCAGACTGCTCCATCCCGCGTCTGTGTGGCGGCATTCTACAGGCGAACGGCGAGGTGTCAACCGATAATCCCGTGATGGGTCAAATAAGTGTGCAATCGCGGCAAACGGTCGCAGGGGAAGCGCTAAGTTTCGGAATCGGAACGATTTCCGCTTGGCGCGACTGGATTCAAAAAACCGACGCGCACAAAAAAGGCCAATCTTTCGATTGGCCTTTTTTGATGTTTGGTTGCGGGAGCCGGATTTGAACCGACGACCTTCGGGTTATGAGCCCGACGAGCTACCAGAC